>JBDRMP010000033.1:0-62703 GCA_043811995.1 Planctomycetota bacterium | reverse complement strand
TGGCGGAAAAACAAGGTTACGTACCCGATTTTTTGCCTGTTGTCATCCGTCTTTCGCTTCGGCTCGCTACGCTCGCCTTCGCTCCAGCCGGATGACAACCATACCTTCACCCTAACTTACACACAATTACTTACACTAAGTCGAAGGCCCGATGGCCGGCGGACACCTCGGCTTCAAAAGAGAGCAGATTAACGCCCCTGACTACGCGCTGGAAAAGATTCTGCCCGACGTAATATCCGCAATAAAGCCATACGAGCAGCAGTTCGGCAAAAGCATACCGGTAATCGCCGCAGGAGGAATATACACGGGCCGGGACATCTACAGATTTATACAGCTGGGCGCTGGGGGTGTGCAAATGGCCACAAGATTCGTCGCAACACACGAGTGTGACGCCTCCGACGAATTCAAACAGGCCTTTATAAACTGCACCAGCCAGGACATTGTCATTATCGACAGTCCCGTGGGTCTTCCCGGAAGGGCCATACGATGCGAGTTCCTTGACCGCATCGCCTCGGGCGACAGGGAGCTTTTCAAATGCCCCTGGAGATGCCTGAGAAGCTGTGATTTTAAAAACGTGCCTTATTGTATCGCACTGGCACTGACCAATGCCAAAAAAGGCGACCTTGAGCATGGCTTTGCCTTCGCGGGGGCCAACGCCTATAGAGTAAACAAGCTGGTCTCCGTAAAGGAGCTTATTGAAGAGCTAATGGAAGAATATAAGATTAGCGCCGGCCAAAAGGCCGACGCAAACGTCTAATTTCCAAATCGAAAAGGAAAAGCGAAAATGAATATCTATGCAGGAAACTTGTCGCATCAGACAACTGAGGATGATTTGCGCCGGGCTTTTGAGGCCTTTGGACAGGTCGAGTCGGTAAACATTGTAAAAGATAAGTCCAGCGGTGAATCAAACGGTTTTGGCTTTGTCTTAATGCCTTCAAAAGAAGAGGCACAGAAGGCAATCGATGGAATGAACGGCAAAGAGCTGATGGACCAAGTCATCAGGGTCGCAGAGGCCAGGCCGAAAATAACCCGTCCTCGCCGCACCGGCGGCGGCAGCTATGGCGGAGGCCGGGACGGAAGACAAGGCGGCGGCGGTTATGGCGACCGAGACGGCAACAGGCAACGATACTGAGAACCGAAATCACGCTGAATGCAATAATAAACAGCCCCCCTGCTTCTTCCGGAATAATGGACTATTGAGCCGCAGGGCGTAATTTCTGGAATTTTTGAACAATTTTTTATTATTTTTGATGCGGGCGGGGGGATTAGTGGTATAATAGATGCCTTGTAGAGCATATCTTTCCGCCTTTCAAGGATATCCTCCCAAAAACAAATGTGAGAGGCATATTATAGATTGACGGCCAAATAGAAGGCCAAGGAGTATTGTAGTGAGTACAGGAAAAGTAAAATGGTTCAATGATTCAAAGGGTTTCGGATTTATCGTCGCGGACGATGGAAGCCCGGACCTGTTCGTTCACCACTCGGAAGTCAAGACAGCCGGCTATGCGAGTTTGAGTGAAGGGCAGGCAGTTGAATACGTGGCTGGCCAGGGTAAAAAAGGACCCTGTGCGACAAGCGTTACACCCAAATAAAGCACGGACAATTGACGCCAAAGAAAGGCCCCGCGTTGCGAGGCCTTTTTTATTTGAGAATTAACACCCTTATCGTCCCTGCGATTCAAAACAACCCGCCGTGAAACCGGATTCCCGCTGGAATTTACCTCGCACATCGATGCGGGGCGGGAATGACCTTGATTCGCTAAAGCTACTTAGGGCAGGCAGAAGATGGAGGACGGAAGATAGAAGGGTAAATATCCAATGACCAATACTAAAATATCGAATGTCGAAACTAATCACGCCTGCAGCGGGAAAACTACACATGTGGCGGATAAACTTGGGGCCCGCCTTATGACCCTGTTACTAACCCTTATAGGGAGGTTCCGATTTCATAGCTTATCAGTGCAAATCCGTGGTTGTCCACGGCCCCTAAAACGTTTATAATTCCAGCTTTACCCGTCGTAGGCGGGAATTACTCTTGATTGTCTACAGAGATATATGATGGCTGCCGACTTTACAAAGCTAAGCGATGGTGAATTGTTGGACCGCTCCGCGGCCGGCGAGGAGGGTGCGTTTCGCGAAATCGTAAACCGCTACAAAAACGGCCTTTACGCCTTTTTGCGCAACTTCCTCAACCGCACCGATGCCATCGACGACGTTTTTCAGGAGACCTTTTTGCAGCTTTTTACCAGCCAGCAGAGTTTCGACCGCAGCCGGGCACTTCGCCCGTGGCTTTATACGATAGCCGCGAATAAGGCCAAAGACGCCCTTAGAAAGATGCAAAGGACAGCCGCCGTGACCATCGGCACTATGACCGAATCGGAGGATATGTCCTTTGGCGATATGCTAAACGTCCTCAGCTCCGAGGAGGAACGCCCCTTTGAAGACCTCGAAAAGGACGAAACCGCCGTCAATGTGCGTCGTGTTGTATCGGATATGCCGGATAATCTGAGAGAAATTTTAGTTTTGGCCTATTTTAACAAATTTTCCTACAAACAAATGAGCCAGGTATTGAGTATCCCTATTGGCACGGTAAAAAGCCGGCTGCATACGGCAGTCGGGCGGTTTTCAAAGGAATGGAAGACAGCCGTTAGGAGCAAAAAAACACAATGACGCCGTTAAACGACCAGCAGAAACAGTTTCTCTTCGATTATTGTCTCGGAATTACCTCGGAAGTCGAAAGCGCACAGGCGCAGGAGCTGGTGTTTTCAAACGGCGAGGCGGCCCGATTAGTGGCGTCAATTAAGGCCTCGTTAAGGCCTCTCGACAGCATAACCCCTGCGGAGTGCCCAGATGAGCTGGCTGAAGGAACGGTCTGGCGGGCGATGCAGGCGGTTCGGACGAGCAAATTGCAGCTTAACCAGCTTATCGCCGCGGAACAGAAGCCGAGGACGAGTTATTGGAGAGAGATTTTTGGCCGGCTGGCGACAGCGGCCGTGTTTATTATCGTGGGCAGCATCGTTTTTGGCGGCGGCAAAGCAGGTTTGAACTATGCCCGTCAAAAATCCTGGCAAACACAGTGCGGAGCTCAATTGGCGGGTTTGTTTAATGGTCTGAGCAATTATAAGGCCGACAATAACGGGCAGATGCCGATACTGGCGGTTACCCCAGGCGCACCTTGGTGGCGAGTTAGCGACCAGGGGCCGGAGAATGTGTCGAACACTCGCAGGATGTGGATTCTGGTGAGGAACGATTATGTAAAGCCGAGTGATTTTATGTGTCCCGCCCGCAAACCCGAATGCACTTTTACCTGCAATCCCAAAGATTTCAACGATTTCCCCAAAAGAAACTATGTTACATACAGCTTCAGGATTAGCTGTCCGACGTCGCCTGCGGTCGAGCAGGGCAGGCGCGCCATAATGTCAGACCTCAGTCCCGTCTTCGAAGAAGCCCTCAGAACATCCTCCAACGAACCACTTAATGTCAACCTTACCGACGAATTGCTCAAGCGAAACAGCTCCAACCACGCAGGCCGGGGTCAAAACGTGCTGTTCTGCGACGGGTCGGTCAAGTTCATAAAAACCCGGCATGTTGACGTATCTTTAGATGACGATATCTTCACCATCCAAGGCAAGCATACCTACCAGGGCACAGAACTGCCCGCGTCCGATTCAGATGCCTTCTTAGCACCGTAATTTTCCGGCATCCCTGCCGAAATTTTCGATTTTCTATTTAATGGCGGCATGGTAGTTCTGTAGAGACAGAACCATACCCGGGTTTTTGAGATACGCGGCGATGCCTTTTGCGGCAGCGGCAGCGGCGGCGGTCGTAGTAACGTATGGTATCTTGTATTTTATAGCCGCTTTGCGGATGTATGAATCGTCGTATTTGCTCATCTTACCCGCGGGGGTGTTGATAATAAGATTAATCTCACCATTTTTGATGCAGTCCATAATGTTTGGTCTGCCCTCGTGCATTTTCAAGACCTGCTCAGATTCAACGCCGTTTTGAGAGAGTAAATTGTGCGTTCCTTCTGTGGTTTTTATTTTGAAGCCGAGTTTTGCAAATTCCTTAGCTGTTCCGACAATGTCCTTTTTGTCCTGGTCGGCTACTGTGATAAGAACCGTTCCTTTCGAGGGCAGCGCCAGTTGTGTTGCCTCCTGTGCCTTGTAATAAGCCAATCCGAACGAGTCGGCCAACCCCAAAACTTCGCCGGTCGAGCGCATTTCAGGCCCGAGGACCGGGTCAACTTCAGGGAACATATTGAAGGGGAAGACTGATTCTTTGACGCCGAAGTGCGGGATTTGTCTGTGTTTTAGGTTAAGGTCTTTGAGCTTTTTACCCAGCATAATCTGCGTTGCGGCCCGTGCCATTGACAGCCCGCATACTTTCGAGACGATGGGGACAGTTCTTGAAGCTCGCGGGTTGGCCTCCAGGACGTAAACCTTGTCGTTGGCTATGGCGTACTGCATATTCATTAAGCCGACGACGTTGAGTTTTATCGCAATTTTTTTCGTGTACTCCGCGATGGTGTCGAGGTGCTTTTTGGGGATGCTGACGGGCGGGATGACGCAGGCCGAATCGCCGGAATGGATGCCCGCAAGCTCGATGTGCTCCATAATCGCGGGTATAAAGGCGTCGGTACCGTCGGCAATTGCGTCGGCCTCGGTCTCGGTGGCGTTTTCGAGGAATTTATCAATAAGTATTGGCCTTTCGGGCGTGACGTCGACGGCCGCGGCGACGTAATGCCGCAGCATTTCCTCATCGTGGACCACCTCCATTCCTCGTCCGCCGAGGACGTATGACGGGCGGACAATAAGCGGGTATCCGATTTTTTTGGCAAGCACCAACGCCTCATCGAGGTTGCTGGCCATACCCGCTTCCGGCATCGGGATATCGAGCTTTTTCATCATATTGCGGAACAGGTCCCTGTCTTCCGCGAGGTCTATCGCGTCAGGCGATGTTCCGATTATCTTCACGCCCGCTTTTGCAAGCTCTTGCGCGATATTCAGGGGCGTCTGTCCGCCGAACTGCACAATCACGCCTTCCGGCTTTTCCTTTTCGTAGATGCTCAGGACGTCTTCAACGGTGAGCGGCTCAAAGTAAAGTTTATCCGAGGTGTCGTAGTCGGTCGATACGGTTTCCGGGTTGCAGTTGACCATAATCGACTCATATCCCTCATCGCGAAGAGCAAAGGCCGCGTGAACGCAGCAGTAATCGAATTCGATACCCTGGCCGATTCGGTTAGGTCCGCCGCCGAGGACCATAATTTTCTTTTTGTTGCTTACGGGCACTTTGTCTTTGCCGTTATAAGTCGAATAGTAATACGCTGCGTTATCGACGCCGCTCACAGGCACCGCGTCCCACGCCTCCACAATGCCCAGGCCGGTGCGTTGCTTGCGAATTTTCTCTTCGGGCACACCGAGCAGCTTTGCCAGATAACGGTCTGCAAAGCCATCCTTCTTGGCCTGTGTCAAAAGCTTGTCCGGTACCTGTTTACCTTTGTATTTGAGGATTTGCTCCTCAAGCTCGACCAGTTCCTTCATTTGCTCGATGAACCAGGGCTTAATCCGTGTCTTCTCATACAGCGAATCTATTGTGGCTCCCTTACGCAGCGCCTCGTACATAATGAACTGACGTTCACTGGTCGGCGTGGTCAGCTTATTCAACAGGTCATCCAGCGACAGCTTGTTGAAATTCTTCGCAAAGCCAAGACCGTATCTGCCGATTTCCAGCGAGCGGATTGATTTCTGAAACGCCTCCTTGTAGTTCTTGCCGATGCTCATCACCTCGCCGACCGCCCGCATCTGTGTGCCGAGCTTGTCCTCGATGCCTTTGAACTTTTCGAATGCCCATCTGGCGAATTTGACAACCACGTAGTCGCCCGATGGCGTGTATTTTTCCAGTGTCCCATCCCGCCAGTAGGGTATCTCGTCGAGCGTTAATCCCGCCGCAAGCATCGACGACACAAGCGCAATCGGGAATCCGGTTGCCTTCGACGCAAGAGCAGAAGAGCGCGACGTCCGCGGATTGATTTCAATCACCACTACTCGGCCGGTCGCGGGATTGTGAGCGAACTGGATATTTGTTCCGCCTATGACCTCAATCGCATCGACAATGTCATAAGAGTGTTTTTGCAGTATTTCCTGCAGCTTGGCGTCGATAGTCAGCATCGGCGCGGTGCAATATGAATCGCCCGTATGCACGCCCATCGGGTCGACGTTTTCGATGAAACAGACGGTGATTTTCTGCCCCTTGCTATCCCTGACGACCTCCAGTTCAAGCTCCTCCCAGCCGAGGACCGCTTCCTCGACAAGAATCTGGTGCACCAAGCTGGCTGAAAGGCCTCTGGCAGCAATGGTTCGCAGCTCCTCGATGTTAAACACTGCTCCGCCGCCTGTCCCGCCCATCGTGTATGCAGGCCGAATAATAACAGGGTAGCTAAGTTTTTCTGCGATTTTCTCCGCTTCTTCTACGCTGTATGCCAACTCGCTTTTGGGCATATCGATACCGAGTTTATTCATAGTGTCTTTGAATTCGCCGCGGTCTTCGCCTCTTTTGATTGCGTCGATATTGACGCCGATTACCTTGACGCCGTATTTATCGAGGACGCCCTCTTTCGCAAGCGCCGACGAGAGATTGAGCCCGGTTTGTCCACCGAGATTCGGCAAAAGCGCATCAGGCCGCTCTGTCTCGATGATTTTCGAAAGGGTCTGGACGTTCAACGGCTCAATATAGGTAACGTCGGCCATACCAGGGTCGGTCATAATTGTGGCGGGGTTCGAGTTGACCAGCACGATTTTGTAGCCGAGTTTGCGAAGCGCCTTACACGCCTGTGTCCCTGAATAATCGAATTCACAGGCCTGGCCGATTATGATTGGGCCTGAGCCGATTATCATCACCTTCTTAACGTCGTTGCGTCTGGGCATTGGGTTTTTCTCCTTCCTTGTAAAAGTGCTTTTGTTCTTGTTATGGCGAAGCTTGGACGGGTAGATTATATGAAAGAAGCCGAACTGTCAAATAAGAAAGGTTACATCTGGCACCACCTGAAATTCTGATTTGCCTGTAAGAAATTACTTTCGCCGGTTACTATTACTTATGAGAACAGCAGGGTAAATCGCGGAGCCATTAGAAATGCTGAATAACAAGGAGATGCAAAAATGAGAAAGACGGTTTTCGGGGCAATTGTATTGCTTTTTCTGGCTTCAACTTTACAGGCGCAGGAGGCGACGCAGAGGTTCGAGAAAGTCGTCAACAGGATGGTCAAGGCCATAAACGACGCGAACTGGCCGGGCGTTCAGGCCGATTTCGGGCAAGTTATGCTGGATGCCTTTCCGCTGGAGAAGTTAACGCCTTTCTTTCAGGGGCTGGCAGCACAGTATGGCAAAATTGAGAAGCTGGACGCGGTGAGATATACTCCTCCGAATAAGGCGGTTTTTCCCGCCCATTTTGAACGTGGATTTCTTGATATCACGGTGGTTCTTGACGAGCGGGACAAGATCATCGGTTTGTTGTTTCTGCCGCATTTGCCGGATATACCAACGGTAGAGAAGCACCAGACGCAACTATCACTGCCGTTTAAGGGTAAATGGCTTGTAGTCTGGGGCGGGGATACCAAGGAACTCAATCAGCATCACGGCGTTCCCAACCAGCAATTTGCCTTCGATTTGCTCGGTGTGAATGAGGAGGGCAAAACCAGGAAAGGCGAAGGGAATACAAACGAGGATTGTTTTGCTTTCGGCAGGGAGATAATTGCACCGGCTGAGGGCGTCGTAACCGATGTCATCACCGGCGTGCGGGACAACGTCCCCGGCTCAATGAACCCTTATTCGGCGCTGGGAAACGCTGTGTTTATTCAGCATCGCGAAAATGAGGTATCGGTCCTGGCTCACCTGAAACTCGATAGCGTAAAAGTTAAAGTCGGGGACAAGGTTGCCAGAGGACAGCTAATAGGCCTTTGCGGAAATTCCGGCAATTCCTCCGAGCCGCACCTGCACTACCACTTGCAAAATACGCCGATAATCCAAGACGGCACCGGCATCAAATGTGTTTTCCAGAAGGTTACGATACAAAACAACGGCCAAGAACAAGTTAAGACGAACTATTCGCCTGTAAAGGGAGACATTATTACAGCGGACTGAGTCACGGATTGACGCCCATTGCAAATTATGCCTATGTCGGTGAATCAGGAAACAACGTTCAAGCAATGGCTCGGCGAGCATACGGGGTTAATCCTCAGGGTAGTCCGGGCCTGTGGCAATACCGCCGAAGACCAGGACGACCTGTTTCAGGAGATTTGTCTGCAACTGTGGCTTTCAATTCCACGGTTCGAAGGCAAGGCCAAGGTATCGACGTGGATATACAGAGTTGCACTCAATACTGCTCTTGTCTGGAATCGCGGAGAAAAAAGGAGACGAAAACACACCAACCGAATAATGACGTTTCGCCCTGCACAGAATGTTTCAGGACAACCCGATGAAATCATTGAGCGATTATACGAGGCGATTCACAAACTGCCCAAAGTAGATGCATCCCTGGTTCTTATGCACCTCGACGGTCTGGCATATAGCGAGATGTCTGAAATACTTGGTATTTCGGAAAGTAATGTCGGAGTGAAATTGAATCGAGCCAAAAAACAATTGGCTTTAATTTTGGATGGGCTTATCGATGACTTTTGACGAATTACAAAAAACATGGCAAAAAGACGCGGCCAGCTCAAAGCTGACTATTGATTCGGAGTTGTTGATTAGAGAAGTGAAAAGAAACAAAGAAGCTTTCGAGTCCTCCATATTCTGGCGGGATTTTCGCGAAGTTGCCGTTGCGGTCGTTATGGTGTGCGTATTCCTGCACGGCGCATTCAATCGCGCAGAAAATATGTGGATAGCCGGCTCGTATGTAATTTTGGCGATGACATGCCTGTATGTAGCCGCATTTTTCATCGTTGATCATCATCTTCAAAGAAAAAAGGAACCCGGGCATACCGAATCCATGCTTGCCTGTGTCGAATCGTCTTTAACGCAGGTCGAGCACCAGATTTGGCTGTTGAAAAATGTTTTCTGGTTGTATTTGCTTCCGCTTGGCGCCGGAATTGCCCTGTTTTTTATTGTTGTCGGCTGGAGTTTGTTTAAGACATTGCCTGCCGCAAGAGTGCTGTCCGTATGCCTGGTCAGTATGTTATTGGTGGTGCTTGTATTTTGGGGAGTATATCGGCTTAATCAACATGCCGTCCGCAAAGAGCTGATTCCCCGCAAACAGGAGCTTGAGATGCTGCTGATAAATCTTGCCAACGGCAACAAAGTTACGTAGTCGCCGATTTCTCTGCAAAATAGGAGCTTCGGGCGAATGGTGCGGAGATGACCCAGTTGAAGCCAAGCCCGAATGCTTTTTGCTTCCACCAGTTGAATTTTTCAGGGGTGATATATTCGACGACCTCAAGCGAGTCCTTTGAGGGCTTGAGATACTGCCCGATTGTAAGTCGGCCACAGCCAACCACTCGCAAATCTTTTAACACCTCTTCAACCTCATCATCGATTTCACCCAAACCGAGCATAATCGATGATTTGGTGGGCACGCCGTCGAATCTGTCTTTCGCGAGTTTCAGCAGATTCAGCGAACGCTTGTAATCGCCGCCAGCCCTGGCCTTCGGATACAAAAATGGCACTGTCTCGATGTTATGCGCGAATACAAACGGTTGTGCCCGCGAAAGAATCTCAATTGCCTCGTTTTGATAATCGCGAAAATCAGGCGTCAGAATTTCAAATTTGACTTGCGGGCATTGTTTGTGGACTTCGTTTATACAATCACAAAAGTGACTTGCGCCGCCGTCTGGCAGGTCGTCGCGATTGACGCTTGTGATTACGAGGTAGTGCAGATTTAATTTTTTCGCCAGTTTGGCTATTTTGGCCGGCTCGGTTTTGTCAGGCGGTTCGGGTTTTCCTTTGGTTACCGAACAAAACCTGCAATTCCGTGTGCAGATCTTGCCCAGAATCAAGACCGTGGCGGTGCCCCTCGACCAGCATTCGCCCCGGTTCGGACAGTTGGCGTTCATACATATCGTCTCAAGGCCGAGCGAATTAACAATGTCGCTTGTCTTGTTGTATTTCCTGCCGGCAGGCATCGGCCTTTTGAGCCAATCAGGAAGTCGTCGTTCGTATTTCGTATGTCGTATTTCGGGCTTTAAGAGTTCCGCAAGCAGTCGGGACAAATGGTTTTTCACTTCTTGCATCGGGTACTTTTTTCCGGTTTCACTCAGGACGGAGGTCATTTCGATGTTTTCAAGGCCGCAGGGAACGATATTATCGAAGATGCTCAAATCGTTGCAGATATTTATCGCCATACCGTGATAGGTTATCTGCCTCGAAACGCGAACGCCGATTGACGCGATTTTTTTGTCATTTACCCAAAGCCCCGGGAAGCCCTTTCGCCTGCCACTTTCGATGCCAAGCTGTTTGAGAAGTTCAATCCCAATCTGCTCAAGTGTCCGGATGTATTCGTTGATACCAAGCCGCAATTCCCGCAGGTTCAAAATCGGATAGAAAACGATTTGCCCCGGATTGTGTGCTGTCGCCCCGCCACCCCTGCGAATCTCGATGACATCGATACCGCGGTTGGCGAGGTTATCCCTGTCCGCGAGCAGCTTGTTAGCACTCTGTCTTGCCCCTAACGTTATTACCGGCTGATGCTCGACAATCAGAATCGTATCGCCGATTGTGCCTTCTCGCCTCTGCTCGACCAATCGATGCTGCAACTCCAGCGTCGTGCGGTAATCCTCCGGTCCGCAGTCCAACACTCGCATTGCCTTACGTTGCATTTTGTCACAAAGTTCTGGCATTTTTATTCCCTGACAATTGTCGTCTGTGCCGCGTGGAACATTCTAATTCCTCCGGTGTCGAGCTGTAAGACAAGGCCCTGCTGCGGGTCGATGCCGATGCAGTTGCCGACAAAGCGTTTTCTGTTGTAAACAAGCGCTACCCTGTGATTCAACTGTGTGCTGAGTTTCTGCCAGTGTTCGACGACCTTTTGCTCGTCTTTTTCAGCGATTGTCAGCCAGTGGTCAACTGAGATCAGCAGCCGTTTTGTCAGCGAGATTCTGTCGGTAATGCTGCCGGTTTCAATATCGATGCTCGTTGCGGTCATCTTCAATTCGGCCGGAAAATCATCTTTTCGCTGATGGCAGTTAATTCCGATACCAATGATGTAAGCAGTGTGTTTACCGAACTTTTTTGATTCGACGAGGATGCCGGCCGCCTTTTTATTGTTCAGGATAATATCGTTTGGCCATTTGATTTGGGCAGCGCAGTTCGAGCATTTTCCGATTGCCTCGGCGGCTGCTGTTGCAATCGTCAGTGGCAGCAGTTCAGCGTTTAGTTTACATTCGGTCAGCAGTATTGAGCACAATATACTGTCGCCTTTTCTGCTTTCCCACCTGTTGCCACTTCTGCCTCTCCCCCGCGTCTGCTCTTCGGTGAGCACGACAAAACCGTCGTTATCTTTGTTTTTGGCATATTCGGCGGCGACGTTGTTAGTGCTTGCGGTAGAACTGTAAACGACGATTTTTTTCCCGATGCGTTTTGTTCTGAGATGCGAAGTTATCTTGTCGGGGTCAAGCACATCCGGCGCCGACTTTGTTCTACTCACCTGTCAACTCCGATATCGACGGCGGTCGCAGAGTGCGTAATCGCACCGACGGCAATCCGGTCAACGCCGCACTGAGCAATCGCAGAGACGTTTGCCAGGGTAATATTGCCCGACGCCTCCAGCAGGGGCTTGCCTTTGCCGCACATTTTGTTCCTCATATCTACGGCGTGCTTAAGCTGCCACTGCCCCATATTGTCCAGCAGCACGATATCGATTCCTGGTAGTTCAAGTACAAAGTTGAGCTGGTCATCGACGTGGTCAACCTCGACGGCGATGAATTTGGCGTGCTTTATTTTTCTCGCTTTTTCGATGGCTTTAGTTAATTTCGGCTGAAAATTTCTTCCTAATTGTGCAAGGTGATTGTCCTTAATGAGTATTCCATCGTAAAGCCCAAGCCGATGGTTGTGCCCGCCGCCGCATCGCACGGCATATTTCTCCAGCGCCCGCCAGCCGGGCAGGGTCTTGCGGGTGTCGTATATTTTTGCCTTTGTTCCCTGAACCGCTCTGACGTATTTTCGCGTCGTTGTTGCTATGCCGCTTAGCCGCTGCAGGAAATTGAGCACCACCCGCTCCGCCGAAAGTATCGAGCAGAGAGGCCCCTCGATGGTGGCGAGCCGGCAGCCGACGTATGCGTGCTGGCCGTCTTTGACGCGGACCTTCAGTTTAAGCCGCTTGTCGTACATCCGCAAAAGCTTCTTAACCACCTGCATCCCGCATACGACGATTTCCTCACGCGAGACAATGTCCGCTTTATCTTTGACGTCGTCGGCGAACAGCAACTCGCTGGTCATATCGCCCAGTCCGAGGTCTTCTTCCATCGCCAGTTTCAACAACGGCCTGACTTCTTCAATCTTCAACAGCTTCATTTTTCTTGTCGCCTTTGGTTTTAAGTTTAATTTTTTTCGCGGCTAAGTGGTCGCGTTTCTTTTTCTTCGATTCCAGCAGCACAAGCTCAGGCAAATCCTCAAGCTCTCTGAGCCGGTCACGTAAAAAAGCGGCACGCTCAAAATCAAGGGCCGCCGCTGCTTCGAGCATTTCCTTCTCGATTTGCCCGGCCAGCTCGACCTTCTCGAACTCATTTTCCTCGAAGCGAACGGCCTCGCGGGCGGCCTTGCGTGCCTTTAGCTCCAACACCAGCCCGGACCGTATCTCTTTGCGTATCGTCTCAGGAGTTATATTGTGCTCTTTATTATATTGAAGCTGTATTCTACGACGCCTGTCCGTTTCGTCAATAGCTTTCTGCATCGAGTCGGTGACGGTGTCCGCGTATAAAAATACCGTTGCGTTGACGTTGCGGGCGGTTCTGCCTATCGTCTGAACAAGCGACGTCTCGCTCCGCAGGAAACCTTCCTTGTCCGCGTCCAATATCGCCACAAGCGATACCTCGGGCAGGTCCAGCCCCTCTCGCAGCAGGTTTATCCCGACAAGCACGTCAAACTTCCCCTGTCGCAATTCCCGCAGTATCTCCACGCGTTCGAGCGTTTCAATCTCGCTGTGCAGGTACCGACACCGAATTCCTTTCTTTGCGATATACCCCGACAAATCCTCCGCTAATTTCTTCGTCAAAGTTGTTACCAGAACCCTCTCATTGGCCTTGATTCGTTTTTCAATCTCGCCTAAAAGATGCGACACCTGGTCTTTGGCCGGGTGCACGAAAATATCAGGGTCAATCAGTCCCGTCGGTCTTATTATCTGTTCCACTACTTCGTGATTGCATTTCTCCATCTCAAAAGGCCCCGGCGTCGCAGAGACAAATACCACCTGGTTCCACTTTTCCGCAAATTCCTCGAACCGCAAAGGCCGGTTGTCGAGGGCGCTGGGCAGTCGGAATCCGTGCTCGACCAGGACCTCTTTCCTGCTCCTGTCGCCTGCCCACATCCCCCGAAGCTGAGGTATCGTCGCGTGCGACTCGTCTATAAATAAAAGGAAATCCTTCGGAAAATAATCTATCAGAGTATATGGCTTGGCGCCGGGGGGCAATCCCGCTAAGTGCCTGCTGTAATTTTCTATCCCGCTGCAATACCCGACCTCCTGTAACATCTCGATATCGTATCTTGTCCTCGCTTCGAGCCGTTGTGCCTCTAACAGCTTGGCCTGGCTTCGAAGCTCCATCAGTCGCTGCTTCAGCTCGGCCTTTATACCTTCTATCGCACTGACCAATCTGTCCCCGCCCGTAACGTAATGCTGCGACGGGTAAATGAAGACCTGCTCTTCCTGGGCTAAAATTTCCCCGCTTGTCGGGTTTATATAGCTGATTTTTTCTATCCGGTCGCCGAAAAACTCGAAGCGAATCGCAAACGACTCATAAGAAGGATGCAATTCGACCACGTCCCCGCGAACCCTGAATTTGCCCCTTTGAAAATCAATATCATTTCTTTCGTATTGAATGTCCGCCAGCCGGCCCAATAGCTCGTTGCGGTCAACGGTGTCTCCGACCCTTGCTCCCACGACGCTTGCCTTGTAATCCTCGGGGCTGCCCAATCCGAATATGCACGAAACCGACGCCACGATAATGCAGTCCTCGCGGGTCGATAAGCTCATCGTCGTCGAAAGGCGCAGCCGGTCCAAATCCGCGTTCTTCGATGCGTCTTTTTCGATGTATATATCACGCTGCGGTATATACGCCTCCGGCTGGTAATAATCGTAATAGCTCACAAAATACTCAACCGCGTTGCCGGGGAAATGCTCCTTGAACTCCTCGTAAAGCTGCGCCGCTAATGTTTTGTTGTGCGATATGACAAGCGTCGGCTTGTTGACAGCCGCTATTACGTTGGCCATCGTAAAGGTCTTGCCCGACCCTGTGACCCCCATCAGCGTCTGATGCCTTTTGCCAGCGCGCAGCCCCCGCCTCCAGCCGGGCTATCGCCTCCGGCTGGTCTCCCGCGGGCTTCATAGTATTATTCAATTCGAATTTCGCCATTGCTATCTGTGTCTTCGCTTGTCTTAGAATCCTCTATTATACCCCCCGAAACCGCCACACTCAATAAACCTAAAGGGGATTTTTGCTTTACTTGGGCGCAAACAGCGGGTATAAAGACATTTCCGCAACGCTGTAAATGTGCTTGACATAATATGCGGTTCAGATTAGGTTTACGAGTTCTATTTTTAGTGCGTGGTGCAGTGTAAATTGATTTAGACAAAGTTTTTGGAGGTTTTTGTGGCTAAAGAGCTGGCAAAAGAGTTGATTAGCGCGGGCGTCCATTTTGGGCACAGCGCCAACAGGTGGAATCCGAAGATGGGGCCGTTTATATTCGGCAAGCGCGGCCAGATACATATTATCGATGTCCGCAAGACATTAGCTGGCCTGGTGATAGCGAAAAAACTGCTGGCCGACATGGTATCGAGCGGCAAGGACGTCGTTTTTGTCGGAACAAAAAGACAGGCACAGAAAGCCGTTGAAGCGGCGGCGGCAAAATGCGGGATGCATTGCGTTTCAGACCGCTGGCTGGGCGGCACGCTTACCAATTTCAGGACGATACGGTCGCGCGTTCAGCGGCTGGACGAGCTTGAGCAGATGCAGCAGGCAGGGACCCTCGAAAGCCAGAGCAAAAAGCAGGCGTCCCGTCTGAAACGCGAGCTGCGCAAAATCAAGGGAAATATGGAGGGCATACGCAAAATGGCGCGGCTGCCCGGGGCAGTAGTTGTAGTTGACTGCAAAAAAGAGTATCTGGCGCTGAGGGAGGCCAAGAAGTTAGGAATAGTGACGGTTGGGATTATCGACACCGATTGCGACCCGGATACCGTGGACGTGGTGATACCCGCCAACGACGATTCGATAAGGGCGATAAACCTGATACTGGATGAGCTTAGCGAGGCAGTGGCCACAGGCAAGACAATGGCGACGGTCCGCAAGGAGGTTTCGCCGAGGCCGAGGCGCGTGAGGTCAAGGAGGACGGTTTTGGCGCGTGCAGAAGGCAAGGAAGCAGAGCCGGCGGCCGAGAACGAAGACGAAGCGGCTGAGCCGCAGCCCCAGCCAGTTGCCGACCAGCCCGAATCCGGCCCGGAGACGTCCGACTCCGCTAAAGCTACGCCGGACAAGCAGGAACCCCAAACAACATAGATAAGGTCCGCCGCACGCCGTTAGGCGTCCCTTACGGGAGGCGGATAAATTTAAGCAGGAGCTTTTGAAAATGGCGGAAATACCGGCTTCATTAGTAGTTAAACTTCGCAAGATGAGCGGTCAGGGGATGATGGACTGCAAAAAGGCGCTCGAGGAGGCCAACGCCGATATTGAAGAAGCGATGGCGATACTGCGGAAAAAAGGTCTCGCGACACTGGCCAAACGCGCAGAACGCGAAACGACGCAGGGGCTCGTAGTGTGCAAAACAAGCGACGACGGGAAGGTAGCGGTGCTGGCTTCGCTTTGCTGTGAAACGGACTTTGTCGCCAACAACGATGATTTCAAGGCCGCAGCCGGAAAGTTAGTAGAATACGCGCTTGTATGCAGCAAGGATGAGGGAGTTAAAAACCTGCTCGAAACCGCCGTTGACGGCAAAAAGTTCAGTGAGGTTGTTACTGAGTTAGTGAGTAAGACCGGCGAAAAGACGCAGGTCGGCGACTACGCAAAGTTTCGGCTGGATGGAAACGGATTGATTTGCACCTACGTCCACTTCAACAGCAAAGTCGGGACTATGGTCGAAATCAGCACAAGCGATTCAAATATGGCTTCGTCGGAAGTGTTGAAGCGAACGGGAACCGATATTGCGATGCATATTACGGCGACAAAGCCGTTGGCGCTGGATAAAGACGGGATTGACCCCAATGTGATTGAGCGGGAAAAGGGAATTTACGCCGAGCAGGTGAAAAACAAGCCCGCAAATATCGTGGACAAAATCATCGAAGGCAAGATGAGGAAGTTCTACGAGGAGAACTGTCTGCTTGAGCAGAAATTCGTCAAGGACGACACCAAAACAGTTTCGCAGGTCCTGGCGGATGCGTCGAAGTCAGCGGGCGGCTCGGCAAAAATAAAACGTTTCGCGCGTTTCGACGTCGGATAACGGCATTACGGCCATCTTGGCCGTGCTTTCACGGGCTTCAAGCCCGTGCCACGAGGCAGGATAAATGGGCCAGAATAAGTACAAGCGAGTGCTGTTGAAGCTGTCGGGGGAAAGTTTCTGCGAGCAGGGGGGATACGGAATTGACGGGGCGCAGCTCGAGTCGATAGCGGCCAGAATCGCCGAGGTCAGCAAGATCGGCCCGCAGGTCGCGGTTGTGGTGGGGGCGGGGGAACTTCATTCGAGGGAATAAATTTTCTGAAAAAACCCAGATACCGCGAAATACCGCGGACTATATGGGGATGCTGACGACAATAATCAACGCCTGTGCGTTGCAGGAGTCGCTGGAAAAGCTGGGCATAACAACTCGCGTGATGAGCGCGATAGAGGTCGAGGCGATGTGCGAGCCGTTTATTCGCCGAAGGGCATTGAGACATTTTGAGCAGGGCAGGATTGTGATACTCGCCGGGGGGACGGGGAATCCATTTTTTACCACTGATACCTGTGCGGCGCTTAGGGCGGCTGAGCTTGACGTGGATTTACTGATAAAGGCGACGAAGGTGGACGGTGTTTATAGCGACGACCCGCAGAAAAACCCGAAGGCGGAACTATACGAGCGGCTCTCTTATCAGGAGGTGCTGGAGAAGAATCTGCGCGTGATGGACCATTCGGCCGTCAGCTTGTGCAGGGACAACAAAATTCCGATTATCGTGCTGAACATTTTCAAAAAGGACAACATCACAAAAGCTATTTGCGGCGAGACCGTGGGGACGGCGATTTGTTGATGGGCAACCCTAAGGAGGAAAGCTATGCCAGTCAAGCAGGTAACTACGGACAGTGAAAATAAGATGAAAAAGGCCGTAGAGGTTTTGCAGGATGAATTCAAAAGCGTTCGGACGGGCAGGGCATCCACAGGGCTGGTTGAAAATATAAAGGTGGAATATTACGGCAACCCAACGCCGTTGAAGGCGCTGGCGGCGATATCCACGCCCCAGGTGGATATGATTCTAATCAAGCCCTTTGACCCGGGGTCTATTAAGGATATAGACAAGGGGATATTGGCAAGCGACGTTGGATTAACACCTATGGTTGACGGCAAGGTTATCCGGCTGAATGTCCCGTCTTTGACCGAGGAGCGCAGGAAACAACTGGTGCATCAGGTCAAAGGTCTGGGCGAACAGACGAAAGTGAGTATTCGCAACGTCCGGCGGGACGCGATAAAGCTGCTTGAAAAAGGAAAAGAAGACAAACTGATAACCGAAGACGACCTTGAGAAGGGTAAAAAGCAGCTCGATGACCTTACAAAGCAGTATGCCGACAAGGCAGACCAGGTTGTGAAACACAAGTCGGACGAGATAATGCAGAGTTAAGCTTCGTAAGAAAGCGAAGGGGCCTTCTCAAGGGGTTGTTTTTCCTCAAGCGTAGCGATTCAAGCGAGATAGAATTTGGTTTAATGTATTTTTTGGGGAGCTTCTTATGGAAACTTCGGAAAAAAACAAAGAGGCGGCTGGGAAGAGACCAAAGAAAAAGGCGTTGAAGATAATACTCATCGCACTGGCTGCGGTGCTGCTGGTTTTGATTCTGGCGGTGATTTTTGCAGTTCCTGCGTATGTGTCGAGCGACAGTTGCAGGCGAATGATACTGGCCCGGGCCAATGCGACCGGCGTCGGCGAGATAGATTTTTCGGATTTGTCGATGAGCTGGGGCAAAGGGATAAGCGTCAGCGGGATTAGCTTCAAAGACAGCGCCGAAAGTATGTCCGTTGCGGTGAAAGAGTTTTCAACCAAGCCGCATTATGGTGCGATGCTGACGGGGAATTTTTCGTTTGGCCGGACGGTCATCGATGAGCCGAAGATAGAGATTGACGTTGATAAGATGAAGCAAAAACCCGCTGCCGAACCACAAGCCCCCCCAAAGCAGAAGGAGATAACAGGAGTGGGATTGCCCGTTCAGCGGATTGACCTGGTTGTCAAAGACGGCGACGTGAAGATAAAAGGGCCGCAGGGCGCCGTCTCGGTCTCGCAGATAAACAGCACCGTGAATTTGCGTCCTGAAGGCGAGCGCACGGAATTTGAGCTGGCTGCGGATATCGCCGACGGCGGTAAGGCATCGACGCTAAACGCCAAAGGCGGGGTCAAGCCCGGCAAAAACTGGGACCTGAAAAGAACAAGCGGCGATTTGACAATTGAGGTGAATAATCTGGACATGGCTTCGCTGGAATCGATATTGGCCGTCGCCGGCGTCGAGATGGAAGCTAAGGGGGTTGTTTCAGCGAATCTGACCGGCGCGGTTAAAGACGGGGTGATTGAAAAGTTAAACGGCGTTGTTGAAGGCAGTGGGCTTGAAATAACGTCCCCGCAGCTCAAGGGCGACAAGATAAAGACCAGTGTATTGGACATCGCGGTAGAGATGGTGCAACAAGGGGATTTGGTCAACGTGAAAAAGCTGACCGCGAGGACCGACTGGCTTAAGGCACAGGCAAGCGGCATAGCGCCGATGAGTTTCGGCTCATTGGCGGACTTTATGAAGCCGGATTCAAAATATGAGTTGAAGGCAAATCTCGAATGTGACCTTCCTGCGATAGCGGCCCAGTTGCCCAGGACTTTGGGCTTGAAAGAAGGAACCGCTATAACCGCCGGCAAACTTCTCGGCAGCGTTGAGACGCTGTCCGAAGCCGGACAAAAGAAGCTGTCGGGGCAGGTGAGTATCGACGGCCTAACGGGGTTAGTTGAAGGTAAACCCATTTCTATTTCCGAACCGATTCGTGCGGAAGCGTTAATTGCCGCCGAAGGCGAAAAGGTGAAGTTTGAAAAGGCACAGGTAACATCCGCGTTTGCGAAGGTGAATTGCACGGGTACGATGGAGGCATTCAGCTACGATGCACAGGCGGACCTTGCCCGGCTTGCGGGCGAGTTGGGCCAGTTTGCGGACCTGAGCAAATACCGGCTTGCCGGACAGGTGGCCAGTAAAGGACAGGTAAACACCGACGCAAAGGCAAAGACAGTTTCTGTTGCCGGCTCAGTGAATGTAACCAATCTTCGAGTGAGTCCCACGCCGGATATAACCATACAAGAACCGGGCGCAGCGGTCGAGATTATGACTGTGGTTGACAATGCTGCGAAAACGCTTTTTATAAAACGATTGAAGGCCGACACGAGTTTTGGCCAGTTCGCTGTAAACGACGGCAAGCTGCCGATGGGCAAAGGCGCTAAAGAACCGATTTCGCTTACCGCAACGGCGGCAAACGTGGACCTCGCGAAATTGCAGCCATATCTTGTGATGTCAAAGGCGATTTCAAAAGACATTCAGCTTGGCGGCATAGCGCAATCCGACGTGACGGTCAGTTTCGCGGGGGACAGCTTCAGATTGAAGACCGAATCGACAAAAATCGCCAACCTGATGGTTAAAGCCCCCGGCAAAGAACCATTTATGCAAAATCCCGTTGAGCTTTCCCTTGACGCGGAGGTAAACCCGACTACGAAAAACTGGACTATAAAGGCGGATATTACAAGCCCGAATATAAAGATAAAAGGCAACTTCCAGCAGAAAACCGATGGGCAAACCAGCGACCTGCAGGGAAACGCTCAGCTCGATTACGACTGGAAGACGCTCAGCGGTATGCTTTCGGCCTTTATGCCGAGCGCGCTGGTAATAGAGGGTAAAAGAAAAGACACCGTTAATTTCAGCAGCCGTTACCCCGCGGACAAGCCCGATGCAATGCTGGCAAACCTGAATGCCCAGACGAAAGTCGGGTTCGATGGCGCCAGTTATATGGGCCTGAATTTGGGCGCAACCAACATGGATATCAAAGTGGACAAGGGATTTTTGACGATAGCGCCTTTTACAACGACGGTCAATAACGGTCAGTTTAATTTCGGCGGTTCTGCGGATTTCAAGAAGAAACCCGCGATGTTCAGGACGCCTGGGCCGATGCAAATTGTCAAGGACGTTCAGCTTAATGACGAGATAGCAAATAAGCTCTTGGCAAGGGTAAATCCCGTATTTTCGGGGGCGTTGAGCGTCAGCGGCATTGCGAATTTCGACTGCAACGGTCTGGCTGTCCCCATAAGCGGGGGCAGGCCCGAAGACGTCGATATCGCGGGGACGGTTTCGCTGACACAGGTAAAAATGCAGCCTACGGGCCTGCTTGGCGCGATACTGTCAGCCAGCGGCGCCTCTGGCGGTGAGACGATGACGATTCGCCCAACGCCTTTTGTCGTCAGGGACGGCTTCGTCAGATATGCGAATATGCAGATGGATATCGGCAATACGCCCATTAACTTCGCGGGCAGCGTGCCCCTCGATGCGAACAGGGAAATCGAGAATCTCAGTATTACGCTGCCGTTTGCCGCGAGGGGCGGCCTTGCTAAAGCGGACGAGCAGGAGGGCTCGCGAAGGATAACGGCCTATGTGAAAGGAACGCCGAGACGCCCTGAGCTTGACATTGGGAAGACGGTTCAGGAAGAGCTGATACAGACCGGCCTTGAGCTGCTCCTCGAAAAGGCAAAGAAGAAATAAAACAGCTTCCCGGTCGACATTGAAAGGGACGCGAAATGTTCGAAAAGCTTTTATCGACGCCGACGGCACAGGTGGGCAGGGTCGGGAGGTTTCTTGTCTTTCAGATAAAACTCTGGATTCACTGTTTTCGGCTGTTGGGGAAAAACAGGGCCGACCAGCAGGCGGCGGCCCTGTCATATTATACGATGTTCGGACTTGTCCCGCTGGCGGTTGTGATGCTGATGGTGTTTCAGTTCTTCCCCGTGTATCAGGACGCGGGGCAGAACATTAAAGAATCTATTTATAGACAACTGCATCTTTCTACAATCGAGTATCCGGACCCCGCCAATACGCAGAATAAAATAAAGCTGACTGACAATCTGGACGCGATAGTAGAGCGGATTTTTACGGGATTCAACCAGGGCACGATTGCGATAGTCGGCGCGATAATTATCATTCTGGCGGCGCTGCTGCTGCTATCGACTATTGAAGGCGTATTCGACCGTATCTGGGGGGTCGGCAGAAGCAGGAGTATTGTGCACAGAGTAGTCAATTACTGGGCGATTCTGACGCTTGGGCCGCTGTTGCTGGCTACGGCGATATACGTCGCAACGAAGTACTCTGCGATAAGTGAGATACAAAAAACGGTCCTCTCGCACACGGCGCCTATTGTGGTCTCATACGTAGCGTCGGTCGCGGGTTTTTTCCTGCTTTATCTGGTTTTGACCAACGCAAAAGTCAAAGCTCGTGCTGCGATATGGGGGGCGATTGTTGCAGCGATTGTTTGGACCTTTGCAAAATGGGGATTCAAGCTCTACGTGGTAAAGTTCATTCCGTATAGTCAGATTTACGGGGCGCTGGGGCTTATACCGCTTGGCGTATTTTGGATTTATCTTAGCTGGCTTATTGTCCTGTTCGGCCTACAGCTGACTTATACGACTCAGTATTTGCCTACGCTCGATGCCGCGGAAATTGCCGCCGCAGCCAAGAAACGCGATGAGTGCTTTATCGCCGGCGACCTGACAATAATGAATATCGTAACTGAGCTTGCCTCGGCGTTAGAAAGAGGCGATGGGGCGGTTGAAGTCGCAGTGATTTCGAGCAAATTCAATATGCCCGGAGAATTTGCGGAAAAGATTCTCGGGCATTTGGTATCGACGGGGATAGCAGCCAGAATTACAGAGCCGAAGGATGGCTTCCTTCTGGCCAAGGACCCCGCCACCTTGAAGTTGTCTGAAATTACGGATGCTGTTGCGCAGGCGGGTTTCACGGGGTCTGTAACTGAGCAGTCAGTGGGATTGCAGAAGGCGATCCAGGCACAGCGCGAGGCGCTATCGCAATATACTGTAAAGCAGATTCTTGAAGACCGTCGGGAACAACGAGGTTAGCCGGGGCCGGCTGTTTTAGTCATCATTACAACGGCGTTATAGATAAAAAACAGGCCGAAAAACAGCATTGCCGCGGCGCAGATTTTCACAATGACGGTTTGAAGCTTTGGGCCTAACAGTGTTGTCCCGTGAAAACTCGCTAATGACAACGCCGTGACCCAAATCAAATCCACAAGCCAGTGAACGACCGCGAAAAGCGCAAAGGCATACACGCCGAATTTTGTAGCGTCGGTCGCCAGAGCCAGCCCGACCGTCGCCCACCATATCAAAAAATAGGGATTGGAGATGGTTAAGACGATTCCGGCGAGGATGGGTTTGTCTTTCCTTGTGCCTGTCTGCGGAATGGAAGTGTTACCGGCGGTCTTAAACATGTTGTAGGCCATATAAAGCAAAACCGCCCCGCCTGCGATGCCGATGACTATTTGTGTCGAGGTCTTTTGAAAGACCGAACCAAGGCCGAGGATTATAAGAATCATCAGGGGGAATTCTATTATACCGTGGCCGATTGCCAGAAGAACGCCCGCCCAGCGGTTACGTGTCCCCATAGTGATTGCACTGGCTGTCACGGGCCCCGGCTGTATCGCCCCGGAAAACGAAATAATAAAAACCTGAATGAGAAAGAGTGCTAATGTCATTGAGTCGTCCCGTTATTCACCAATGATTTTGACCAGTATGCGTTTATTCCGCCTGCCATCAAATTCGCCATAAAAGATTTGCTCCCAAGGGCCAAAATCGAGCCGGCCGTTTGTCACGGCCACGACGACCTCCCGACCCATTATTGTCCGCTTGAGGTGTGCGTCGGCGTTGTCTTCACCATTATTGTGGCGATACTGTGAGTATGGCTTTTCGGGCGCCAGTTTCTCAAGCCAGGCCTCGAAATCCTGGTGAAGCCCTGATTCGTCGTCATTGACGAAAACGCTCGCAGTAATGTGCATTGCGTTGACTAAGCACAGGCCCTCTTTGACGTCTGATTCGGCCAAACATTGCTCAATCTGCCCGGTGATATTGATAAAGTCCCTGCGATGCGGGGTATTGAACCACAACTCTTTTCGATAGGTTTTCATATAATTAGGAAATAATATCTTGCAAAGCGGGTGTCGGCAAATTATTTTATTTCGGCCAAGAAAGGGGATATGTATGAAGAAAGACACACTATTCTGGGATGTGGACACGCAATATGATTTTATGAGGCCTGAGGGTCGGCTTTATGTGCCCGGCGCAGAAGGGATAATCGACAAGGTCAGCGACGCCAGACGCTTTGCCCTTGCCCACGGCTACTCCATAATCGCCTCAACCGACTGGCACAAAGAGGGCAATAAAGAGATTTCGGACAAACCTGATTTCGAGAGCACTTTTCCGGCGCACTGTATGGAGGGCAAACCCGGCAGCGAACGGGTGGGCTACCTCGGCGACGTGCCGATGGACGAATTGCCTAATGAACCTGTCAGCGAGGGCGTTCTGCAAGAGCTTGCGGCCAAGCAGGAGTTTCACATCATAATAAGAAAAGAGGAGCTTGACCCTTTCTCGAATCCAAATACTAAGATACTTATGGAGATATTAAAGCCGAAGTCGGTTGTGATTTTCGGCGTGGCGCTGGATTTGTGCATTCGACAGGCGGTAGAAGGACTTCTCAGGATAGGCGGCATAAAGGTATATCTGGTGCGGGACGCCGTCAAGGCGCTGGGGCTTACCGGCGAGGCAAAGGTGATAAAAGAGTTCGAATCTAAGGGGGTTAATATCATATCTCTTGCGGACCTCGAAAGGCAGCTTTGATATCGCGTATAGAATTAGGGATAAATCAGTAAAGGTCGTCAGAAATTACGTCAATTATCCGGCTGTTTTTGAATATCGTATCCGTCGGCGGTTTCAGCAAATTCAATTGACCGAACTCGCCTAATCTGTGATTATATCCTCCGCCTTGAATGGTATTCGTATTGAAGGGGGGAAGCTTTGGGGTTAAATACGTGCGTCTGATAAAGGGCCAATAAGTGGCGCAACAGCATCATATAAACGTTGAAGACGAGGTTTTAATTCAAAGATGGCGGCTTGGTGACGCGGGGGCCTTTGACCGGCTCGTAGGCAAATACCAGGGCCGCATATACAACCTCATTTTGAAGATTTGCACAAATCCCGATACGGCTGCGGAACTCACTCAGGATACGTTTGTCAAAATAATAGAAAACATAGATGGCTTTGAAAGCCGCAGCTCTTTTTACACCTGGGCGTTCCGGATAGCGGTCAACCTGACGCTGAACTATCGTAAAAGAAAGGCGACGGTCGGATTCTCGTCACTGGACGCCCCCGTAGCAGCTGCTGATGAGCTAGGCAGGTGTACGCTGGCAACGGTGCTTCTCGACGACAAGACGCCGACCCCCGCTGATATAGCGGAAAACAGGGAATTGTGCGACCTTGTGCAAAACTCGCTGGGCAAGCTCGATGAGGAGCACAGGACTATCATTGTGCTGCGGGATATCGAAGGTATGGATTACGCGCAAATTGCGGACGTGCTGGCGGTGGAGCTTGGAACGGTCAAAAGCCGGCTCAGCCGGGCCAGAAGTGCATTGAGGCAGATTTTGGAGGCCTTTGTGCGATGAATTATGAAAAGGAATCAAAAATAGAAGAATTGCTGAATAGTTACCTCGACGGCGAACTGTCGCAGCGAGAGCAGGTGGAGGTTCAGCGGCTCATCAGCAGAGACGAATCGGCAGCACGCCGGCTGCGGGAGCTTGAGCGATGCCGGCTGCTGGTGTCGTCACTGCCGCCCGCCGAGCCGCCCGCCGAACTTGTTTCAGGGATTAAAAAGCTGCTGCACGGCCGAATGGCCGGTATTACAGGCGGACAGGACGACCCCCGGCTCGGAACACTACACTTGTTTGTTCGCCATGTCCTTGCTGCGTCGATAATAATCGGTCTTGCGGGACTATTGATGATTGTTATTTACCGGATAGTCGGGCCGCAGAGGATGACGCCGAGGACCGTAGCTGTGCAAACGGCCCCGGCTGTTGCACCGAAAGTGGTTTCTGTGGGGGCAGAAGAAACCGTTGTAGCCGAGGATAAGGCGGGCATCGGATTTTATTCGCTGCAGTTGGAGACCAGCAATTTTGTTGCCGTTGACGCCTACATCAATAAGCTGCTTGGAGAAAGCCCCTGGCTAAAATTCGACGCAACAAAGGAAATACCTGGTCGAAGCGTTTACAGGGTCCTTTGCAGCAGGGGAGGGCTTGAGACACTTGTTTTTGATTTGGCGCCTGCCTGGACAAAGTTCGATTCGACCACACTTGTTGTGCACACGGATGTCGGGCAGTATGTCACGGTTGAATCCGTCCGGCCCGAGCAGATTACCAAAATTGTAAATCAGGACACACCGGACGGGCGAATCAAGCTGGCAAAGGATTTTGCCGTGTTCAATAACATTGAGCAGCTTTTCTCCGCCGAGCGGGTGTTGGCTCTGTCGGACAGTGATTATCCCGCGTTGACGACTATTCCGAGGCCTGCTCTGACCTCCGGTGAAAAACGGATTGCGGATATACCTAAAGACGCCTCTGACCGCGTGCGAGTGGATTTGACTATCATTGTCAGCGGACATAAATAAATACCATTCCTGAAAATGCTCGACGAAAAAAACTGCTGTCTTGTTGTCGTGGATGTTCAGGGTAAACTCGCCCAGTTGATGCACGACAAAGAAAACCTCTTTAAAAATATCCGCATTCTCATTCAGGCCGCCAAAATCCTTAATATTCCCATTCAGTGGTGCCAGCAGGTCCCTTCTGCGCTCGGGCCCACTGTGCCGGAGATAGCGGAATTACTGACGGACAACCAGCCGATAAATAAATTGAGCTTCAGTTGTGTCGGCTGCGAGGAATTCAACAAGGAGCTTGACCGGCTTGGCCGCAAACAGGTATTACTTTGCGGCATAGAAACCCATGTCTGCGTATATCAGACCGCCGTCGATTTGCTCTGTAAGGGTTACGAAGTAGAAGTGATAGCCGATGCTGTCTCATCAAGGAAGCTTGACAATAAGCAAATCGGCCTGAATCGAATGGCTGCCGAAGGCGTCCGCATAAGCTCCACCGAAATGGCTTTATTTGAAATTCTCAGGTCTGCCGACAATCCCCGTTTCAAACAAATCGCAAAGCTTGTAAAATAGCAAAACACAGGTTGGCATATAGCGGATTCGCCATACGCTATCCACTAAAAGCTAAAGGTATTGGAGACGAAAATGAGCGTATCACTTTACATCAGATTGAGTGCGGTGATGGGGCTGGAATATGCGGTGTGGGGCGCGTGGATGCCGGTGCTTGCGGTGCGGCTGCTGGGACCGTTGAAGTTCAGCGGCAAACAGACGGGCTGGATTTACGCGACTTTGCCGCTCGCGTGTGTTATCTCGCCTTTGATTGCGGGCCAATTGGCGGATAAATGGCTCAATGCCGAATGGATTATCGCGGCTGCGCATTTGGCCGGGGCTGTGTTATTGTGTCTGGCGGCTGTGCAAACGAGGTTTACGCCGCTGTTTATCATTATGTTTTTGTATTCGGTATTTTATGCGGCGACGCTTCCTTTGGTCAACGCGGTGCTCTTTGCTAATGTTGCCGAGGTCGGTTCGCCGGGCAGGGTTTTTATGTGGGCGCCTATCGCCTGGGCTATAGTGGGATATTTTCTGACTGGCTGGCGTTGGGTGTTCAAGACCGCTGAAAAGGGACGGGATTGCCTGTTTCTTGCTGCTGCGCTTTCGCTGATTATGGCGACAAGTTCCCTGGCGCTGCCCGAGACGCCGCCCACAGGTGCGGGAGAGGCGCCGATTTTCAAAGCGATGGCTATGTTGCGGGAGACCGATTTTCTGGTCTTTATGGTCGCGTCGCTGGTGGTTACGGGCCTTATGCAGTTTTACTTTCTGGCAAGTGCCAGGTTTATGACCGACATTGGGATACCTGCAAAAAATGTCCCGGCCTCAATGGCAATCGCGCAGGTGGTGCAGGCGGTTGCTACTTTTTACTTGTTAGACAGATTGATTTCCAGTTTTGGTTTCAAATGGACACTTGTTATCGGGGCCGGCTGCTGGTTGCTATTGTATATGGTTTATGTTCTCACGAAGTCGCGGTTGCTGGTGATAGCTGCCCAGTCACTGCACGGACTTGCCTACGTGTTATTCATAATTGCCGGACAGGTATATGCCGGCAGCGTTGCGTCGGCGGAAATCCTGAAGTCAATGCAGGCGCTTGTCTTTGCGGTGACGACGGGAGTGGGATTATTCTTCGGGACACAGTTTGCGGGAGTTGTGATGGACGCGTGCAAACGGCAGGACAAATTCAACTGGCGGGCAATTTTCTTAGTGCCTGCGGCGATTATGCTCATATCAATCGTCGTAATAGTTGCGTTATTCAAAGGGTAGCACGGGCTTCCAGCCCGTGCAGGCACGGCCAAGATGGCCGTGCTACGAGGAGACATTAATGGTGCGTGTCGGCATAGCGGGATTCGGCTTTATGGGCAGGCAGCATCTGAACTGCTATCGCGCTTTGCGTGGCGTTCGGATAGTTTCGATTTGCGATAGCGACAAAGCGCGCCTTAAAGGCAGTGATAGAATCACAGGCAATATCGCAGGAGATGAAACGGCTTCGGACCTAAGTGGTATTGCACTCTATACGGATTTCGAGAAGATGTTGGTCGAGCAACGGCTCGATGCCGTTTCGATTACGCTGCCGACATATATGCACAGGACCTTTACTGTAAAAGCCCTCGAAGCTGGTGTTAACGTTTTGTGCGAAAAGCCGATGGCGATGAACATTGGTGATTGCGTTGAAATGATTGCAGCGGCAAAGGCCAATCGAAAGATTCTGCAAATCGGGCATTGTATCCGCTTCTGGCCTGAATATGCCGCGGCTCGAAAGATTGTCAAGTCGGGCAAATACGGCAAAGTGTTGGCAGCGTTTTTTAGGCGCATCGGCCCGGTGCCGGGATGGAGCTGGAAAAACTGGCTTATCAACGCCAGCAAAAGCGGCGGGGCGATTATGGATATGCACATACACGACACCGACTATGTTCAGTATCTGTTTGGTTTGCCCTCGGCGGTGAGGTCGCAGGCGGTTGTAGGGCCAAGCGGCGGGTTCGATTATGTCACAACGCAATACGTTTATAAAGACCATAAGGTCGTGGCTGCTGAAGGCGGCTTTGTTATGTCGCCCGGCTTCAAGTTCAAAGTGAGTTTCAACATAATATTTGAGAAAGCTACGATTGTTTACGAATGCACACGGACGCCGGCATTTTGCATTTATCCGGCGAGGGGCAAACGTGTTATTCCAAAGGTTGAGCCGGGCGACGGATGGTCGCGGGAGATTGCACATTTCGTAAAAAAAATCACCGGTGAAAAAGTGCCGCAGATTATCAGCCCACTCGATTCGCTTAACGCAGTAAAAATCGTTTTGGCCGAAGTGCGTTCCGCCAGGACGAAAAAGGAGGTCGCAATCAGATGATTCGATGCCTCGATTGGCCGATTGGAGTTTGCACCTGGTCGCTGAATAATGACTTCGATAGAATTGCCGACCTCAGTGAACAGACCGGGCTTGACTGTGTTCATTTGGCGATTGCGCCTGCGCTGGTTCCAGGTGTTGACGCTTATCTTGCGAAAGTTACCCAAAATAAATTGACGGTTTCGGCCACGATGGTTAACTTTCCGCAGGAGGATTACTCGACGCTCGAATCAATAAAGACGACCGGCGGGATTGTGCTCGATGAGTGCTGGCAGGCCAATCGCGATATGACTTTTAAGGCAATCAGGATGACCGAAGAACTTGGCGTTCGTTACCTGTCTTTGCATTTTGGTTTCATCGAGCTTAAAGCGAAAAAACTTTTAGACAGGGCGAGAATGCTCGCGGACAAGGCGGGCGAGCACAATGTTACGCTTTTAATGGAGACCGGCCAGGAGTCGGCTGATGAGCTTCGAGAGTTCCTTGAAAAGCTGCGTCACCCTGCGTTAGCTGTGAACTTTGACCCGGCGAATATGATTCTGTATGACAAGGGCAATCCCGTCGAGGCCGTAGGCAAATTGTCGCCCTGGATTAAGCACGTTCATATAAAAGATGCCCTGCGGACCAGGTCGCCGGGCGAATGGGGCACTGAGGTTGTCTGGGGAACGGGCGAGGTTAATGCGGAGAAGTTTTTGAAGGCGTTGAAACAAGCGGGTTTTAAAGGGGCATTAGCGGTTGAACGAGAGGTGGGAGATAATCGGCTCGGCGACATCAAAACCGCCGTGAATATGCTCAGGGATTTCAAGAACTGATTGTCACTGCTCGATTTTTATTTTGACGTTTTGGCGGTATTCGTTTGGCTTGTCGTTGATTTCTTTATCTATTCGGCGCTGTGCCATAAATATCTTTGCGGCGGTAATACACGCGCCGGCCCCCGTGATAAAGAAAAACATTGCCGCCAGCGTCGCAAAAACTCGCGGCAGAAGGTATATCAATAGACCAAAGCTGATGAGAGCAAGTCCCGTAGTTAGTATTCCACCGGCAACCCGGCGCGATGCCTGTGAGAGTATGCTGCTATAAAATCGAAATGGCATCTGAAATCTCCTTTATAAAACAACAAGGCGGGTTTTTAAGGCCCGCCTTGTCTTGACGTTTTTAGTACATTCCGCCTCCTGGAGGCATTGGCGGGGTCTCTTTCTTTTCGGGAATTTCACTTACAATCGCGTCGGTTGTCAAGAGCAGCGAGGCGATTGATGCGCCGTTTTGCAGTGCTATACGTTCGACTTTGGTGGGGACAATCACGCCGAAGTCAATCATATTGCCGTATTCTTTCCGCAGAGCATCATAGCCGAAGTTTTTGTCCGAGTTGTCCATCACCTTCTGTGCCACGATTGAGCCGTCAAGACCGGCGTTTACGACAATCTGCTTGATTGGGGCAACAATGGCCCGGCGGACGATATCTATGCCGACCTTCTCATCGCCCTGGGCTTTGATTTTGTCCAAAGCGGGAAGTGCCCGCAGCATTGCCACGCCGCCGCCCGGCAAAATACCTTCCTCGACCGCGGCCCTGCATGCGTGAAGTGCGTCTTCGACGCGGGCCTTTTTCTCTTTCATCTCGGCCTCGGTTGCGGCGCCTACTTTTATCTGGGCGACGCCCCCGGACAGTTTGGCCAAACGTTCCTGAAGTTTTTCTATGTCGTAATCGCTGGTGGATTTTTCGATTTCCGTCTTTATCTGTTCGATTCTGCCCTTGATTTCTTCGGTTTTGCCTGCGCCTTCGATAATCGTGGTGGTGTCTTTGTCGATTGTGACCTGTTTTGCTCTGCCTAACATATTCAGTTCGAGATTTTCCAGGTCAATGCCGAGGTCCTCGAATATGGCCTGTCCGCCGGTGAGCACGGCAATATCGCTTAACAGCGCCTTTCGTCTGTCGCCGAATCCCGGCGCCTTGACTGCGGCGCACTGCAGCACGCCGCGAAGCTTGTTGACGACTAATGTTGCCAGCGCCTCGCCTTCAACCTCTTCGGCGATTACCAGCAGGGGCTTGCCCTGCCTGGCGACCTTCTCCAGCAGCGGCACAAGCGACTTGATTGAGCTGATTTTCTTTTCGTGAATCAGGATATACGGCTTGTCGAGCACGACGGTCATATTTTCGAGCTTGTTGATGAAATGCGGGCTTGCGTAACCCTTGTCGAACTGCATACCCTCGACCAGCTCGACAACGGTATCGAGCGATTGGCCTTCCTCGACGGTTATGACGCCGTCTTTTCCGACCTTGTCCATCGCCTCGGCTAATTTTTTGCCGATTTCGGCGTCCTGATTGGCCGAGCAGGTGGCAACCTGTTCAATCTGTTTACTCGATGCGACGGAGGTGCTCATCTTTTTCAGTTCCTTTACGATTGTATCGACCGCCGTATCGATGCCTCGTTTTACCTGGAGGGGATTTGCGCCTGCGGTGATGTTTTTAAGTCCTTCATCGAAGATGGATTCAGCCAGGATTGTCGCGGTGGTCGTTCCATCGCCCGCGACGGTGGATGTCTTGGAGGCGACCTCCTTGACCATTTGCGCACCCATATTTTCGTATGGGTCTTCAAGCTCGATTTCCTTTGCCACTGATACGCCGTCTTTTGTAACGGTGGGCGAGCCGTATGATTTTTCAAGAATGACTACCCTGCCGCAGGGGCCTAAGGTTATTTTTACGGCGGCGGCGAGCTTCTTGACGCCTTCCCTAATCGCCGCACGAGCTTCAGTACCGAATGCTATCATTTTTGCTGCCATATTTTATTTCTCCTTCCGGGTTTTCACCTCAATAATCAATCATCAATTTGGCCTACTCTTCGGTGATTGCCATAATATCCGACTCACTCATAATCAGATATTCTTTACCGTCCATTTTTATCTCACTGCCCGCGTAGCTGGTGAACAGGACGAGGTCGCCTTTTTTCACCTGTGGCTTCTGGCGGGAGCCGTCATCCAGGAGTTTTCCTTCGCCCACCGCGATAATTTTGCCTCTTTGGGGTTTTTCCTTCGCGCTGTCAGGCAGGACTATGCCGCCTGCCGTTTTGTTCTCTGCTTCCACTCGCTGAACGAGCACTTTATCAGCCAATGGTCGTATCTTCATATTCTCACTGCTCCTTTCAAAAGAATTATTGACCTTTATTTTGATTTCGGATAGTTCAAACCGAAAAAATATGGCTGCCGTACCTTTTCACGAACAGTCGATTCAACAAATCCTTTAGAATCCTCATATCAACGGGTTTGTCGAGGACGCTGAACACGTCGAGCCGCAGGGCTTCGTCTAAAATCGACTTGGTTGCGTTACTGGCCAGTAATATGCAGGGTATCGACGGGCACTCCATTCTGATAATCTTTAATGTCCACAGGCCTCCCTGCTCACGGCCCGCCTCGACTCGCCCGCGAGTCGGGCGAGGCGGGTCGGTATCCACGATAGCCGTTCGAATCCGCCTTTGCCGCAGGACGTTAACTATATCATTGGCGCTCTCGGTCACAAGCAGATTCACGCCTCTGGGCCGAAATATATCGCTCATAGCGAGAGGCCAGTTCCAGTCCGCCTGGCTGGCCAGTACATTAATCTCATCAGATTGTAGCAAGTCCACTACCATAACCGCAATTTGATTATGCAAACACTGTGCCAACGGGTCTGAGCCGGTACTTATTTGCGCAACTGCTTATTTGAAAAGGTGTTATGAAAAGCCGGCTGTTGGCCGTTTAACTGCCAAAATCCGCCCGGAACGCAACGGCTCTGCCACACTGACAGTTTTGGAAAATAGCAGTTGTCGATGCCGTTCAGAACACGATTGCTGCGTAGCCGACGGATTCACGGCTGGTTGCGTCCATTTTATGAAGCATTATTTCGTTGCTGTTGGTATGAGCGAGGAGGACGCCCTTTGTTTTGCCGAGGGCCTTGGCGGCGGCGACGGCGGCAGCAGCGGCACCTGCGCCGCAGGCGTTGTAATTTTCCGCTGCGCTTTCGAGCATTTTGTCGGGCTGCAATTCGAGCGCAAAATCAATGAATTGTTTGTCATTGACTTCGGTCGCCCATTTGAGTCCTTCTTTGCCCGAACCCATCGGCATAAAACCATAGCGAGGCCCGTAGTGGGTCAGGTCGGTTGAGCCAAGACACACAATTTTTCTCTCTTCGTCGCTGCTGATGATGCTTGCGACGATTTCGCCGAGGCGAATCGCCAGTTCTGATGGTGGCGTGAGAATCGGCACTATCTGTGCGTCGGGAAAAAGGTATTGAATAAACGGGACCTGGACTTCCATACTGTGCTCGCTATCGTGCGCATCGCGGTCGCTTATTGCGGTTTTGCTTTCGAGTATGGTGCCTGCGAGACCTTCGTCGATAGCGATATCGCCGAGCGGTGTGGACCAGGCACCTTTATCGTAAACCGCCGGCGGCTGGCCCAGGTAGCCGTGTGCCGCACCGAATATGACGAAGGTGTCGACTTTAGGGTGAAGCTGTCTGATTGCGGAAAACACCATCGCCGCGGTAGCGCCGCTGAATGCCCAGCCGGCGTGCGGGACGATGCCTGCAACTATCGTGTCAGGAAGCGACGTAGTCGGGGTTGCCTCTTCGAGGCATTGATTTATCTCGTCGATGCACTGGTTTTTGCCGCCGGGGTAAAATTGACCTGCTACTATTGGCTTTCTCTTTTGCATATTGTGCACCTGTCGGGATTTGATTATACTATTATCGCAATGACGGTGTATGTAATTTTTTTATGGAGAGACAGATAAATGGCACCTCAAAAAACGGGCAAATCGGCCCGGCTTCGCCGATCGGCTACGCCGAGGCAAGCCGTAGCGGTAATTATGGGTTCGGATAGCGACCTTGCAATAATGCAGGCCTGCGTCGATACGCTCAAAGATTTCGGCATACAGCCGGTTGTGCGGATAATCTCCGCTCATCGCACGCCTAAAGTCGCCGCCCAGTTTGCGCAGTCGGCTGCTAAAAAAGGGATAAAGGTCATCATCGCCGCCGCCGGTATGGCTGCCCATCTGGCAGGAGCAATCGCGGCACAGACAACGCTGCCTGTTATAGGCGTGCCGCTGGCCGCCAAAGAGGGGCCGGCGGGGCTGGATGCCCTGTTGAGCACGGTTCAGATGCCTTCGGGAGTCCCTGTTGCGACGGTCGCCATTGGCAAAGCGGGGGCGAAGAACGCAGCCATTCTGGCGGTTCAAATCCTTGCGTTATCGGATAAGAAACTGGCGGGTAAGCTCGTCCGTCTCAAGGCCTCCCAGGCAAAAGAAGTCGCAAAAAAGGACTCCGCAATAAAATAATGGCTTTTTACGCAGTTTTCGGCAGGCGTATTCAAAACCTGTCGGTTGAATGAACTAGTAAATCAATCTGGCGAATTGTTCGGCTCCGAAATCGGGATAAGCACGCCTTTGCTGTATCGAAACTCGGCTTTTTTTATGTTGTCGGTTACAAGCGTATCTTCCTCAACGCCAAGGTTCTTGATTGTAAACATATCTTCCGGCAGTGGCTTATTTATACTGGCGGTTTCGATGGTTGTTTCTGATGTAAACGTTAGTTCGCCGTTGTTGTTGCGAGATTCCTTTCTAACTGTTTTGGGAATGTATATTTCGCCTATTTTCTCATAAGTATATTGCTTTGTAGCTAATTTAACTCCATCTGGATTGGTTACCTCTACTTTTGTCGCATTAAAGCCAACTGCTTCATCTACCTCAATCAGCGAACGTATGTATTTTATCACATAGGATTCTCCGCCTTTCCACGTAGTTAGAATACGATATTTAATACCGCTTTCAGTTTCCATAGAACTTATCTCTATATGAGGATATCCTTCGACACGTTCACCTATACGGTCGCTGATATCACTTTTTATCCGCAAAATAGTGTCCCAAAATTTCACGTCTCCTTCGGCAGAATCGAAAAAATTACGAGGGTCGCGAACAAACCCCTTTACATTCTTATTTTGGGATGATTCGATAAAAACCATTTTGCCGGACGGACCTTTCGGCGATTTAGAATGAAATTTGCCATCTGTCAAATACCACATATAGGATTCGGGAGTCAAAATTGTTCTTGTTCTAGCGGGTCTGCCTTTGTATTGGTCAGGCGGGATGTTTTGATCCAAATCTACAGCATTATACTGCGTAGTTGGTTCAACACTGGAATATAGTTTGTCATTGTGCATATCCACGGAAAATTCGGCGATGGCCTTGTCTGTTCTACATATATGTTGCGAATTACGTGCAATACTGTTTGTATCTACACCGTGAGATTTTTCCGCGGCATCTGTGCCATAAAAATGAATGTTTTCGAATATATTCATTTGTCCCTGCCAAGAAGAAATCTCATCGTAATTTGCTTTTGCCCTGTACGCAATCAGCTCAAGAACATCCGCATAGTTCACCTCCGGCACTGGCTGCCATTGCTGATCTTCTGCCACGATAACTCTATGTGAAATTATCAGAGAAAAAAGTAAAGTTATAATGCAGGACGATGTGGCCTTGAATTCAATCTTCATCTTAACACCTCATTATACAAATAGTAATATATTTTTATGTTAGAGTTATGTTGCCTGTATTTACTATGTAAATATCTTTACGGACACTTACCGCTCTCTGCTGGAACGACTGTTGCAAATCCATCTGGTTTGCATGTCCAGCAAACATATGCGAAGGGGCTTACGCACTCGCCACCCATACACACAGCCGCATAATAAAAATTATTTGTGATACAGGCCTGCCATGCATAGCAATTAACGGTTTCGTACTCGCAGTTGCAGTTACCACATCTTGTGAAACAATAATTTTGCACCCCAACGGTCCACTCTTTTTTATTGCCAGAGCAATTACCTGAACCAACAGGATCGCAGCCACAGTCACTATTATGTGATTCGCAAGCGCTAGTTGAAACCGTAAAACAACAGTCTTTACATTGGCCATTAACACAGCATTTTTTCGGGTCGCCGCCGCAAACCACACAAGACCCACCTACACAGCTCTTGCAGTTTTCAGAGGTGCAGCAGGAGCCGTTGCAGCAGGTTCCACTGCATGTTATACACGAGCCATTACAGCAAATTTGGCCGCTACTGCAATTCCAGGCACAGCCGCAATTCGGCCATGAGCCTGTTTGGCTGTAGCAGGGCGGGCAAGGCGGACAAGGACAAGAATATGCTGTTGGCATCTTCGCAAAGCTGGATATTAGTAGTATTAGCAACAAACAAATAAAAAGTTTTAACTTCATCTGGTTTGACCTCCTAATTGTTCAAGCCGCTCTTTAATAGCATTTATACGAGGGTCAGACGGTTCGGCTGTCTCTAAGAACAGTTCGAGATACATAGCCGCTTCGTCCCTGCTGCCTTTTTGCAGATATATATCACTCAATTTCAGGCAGGCATGCCCAACCATCGAGCAATCCGGATAGTTCTCAATAACCGCCTGATAAGCCCGCTCAATTTCGGGTTCAGCTTCTGCTTTGGAAATACTTCCTGAGTCTCTCAACTTCTCATAACATTCGCCTATCAGGCATTGAGCGCTCCAGGCGTGCTGATAGTTAGGCCAGTTATCAACTATCGTTTGGAAATACTCGACAGCTTTTTCATACTTTCCCAGTTCGCGATAGCAGGCAGCCGAAAAACAGTAAGCATGAGCGGTATAAGGTTCATTGAATGGTAATTCCGTTATTATCTTTTCCCAAACGGTCAGGGCTTTTTGGTAATACTCTTCGGGTTTGGTCTGAGGTAAGTTTGCATCGCCTTCAGGGTTAAGTGCCTTGCTGTAATATTCTTCACCAAGGATGAATATCGCCTCCGCCAAGTTCGGACGGTCGTTAAAATCAGCAATTAAGTTATTAATATCCGCCAGGGCCGCGGCGTCATTACCGAGGGAGATATTTGACCTTGCCATGCCCACTTGTGCCGATATCGTCAGCCCGTTGGGCTCTGCCTTTGGCGGGTTGGCAGCGTATTGACGGAGCTGGTCGGCCTTGTCATTTCTTCCTGCATTGCTATACACATCTGCTACCCGGGAAATCTCCTGTGGCAAGGTCGGCTGGTAGGAGAACACCGTCCGGAGTTTATCGAATGCCGCATCGGCAGCAGCGTCGTCACCATCGCGAATGTGAAAACAAACAATCTCTGCCTGTGACCGCATCGCATGCGCATCGCCGGGAAAGCGGTCAACATTGTATTTATAAAGCTGGATAGCCTTTTCGTATTCTTTTGACTCGCGATAGCTATCCGCCACCTGGCGAACCGCGTCTGCTATTTGCTTATTCTGTGAAAAGTCGGCAAGCAACTTATCAACGGCAGCGTCAGCGGCTTCTGTTTCACCGAGGGCAACATTTGACACTGCAACACCCATCTGCGACCAGAACGCCTGCTCGCTGCCGGGCCAGTGCTCTAAAACGTATTGATGAAGCTCGCGTGCCTTTTCATGTTTCCCTAAAAAGTTACAGTGTCCCGCTATCTCGTGGACGGCCTGTGCTATGTGCTTATTCCCGGAGAAGTCAGCGACCAGCTTATCAACGGCAACTGCGGCGGCGTTTGGCTCACCGAGGGCGATATTTGCCATTGCCACACCCATTTGTGACCAGAACGCCTGCTCACTGCCGGGCCAGTTATCTACAACATACTGGCAAAGCTGCCTGGACTTTTCGTACTTCTTTAGATAGCGATATGTCTCTGCTACCCGTAAGAGCCCGCTTGCTACGTCTTTTCCCCCGGAAGATTCACCGAGCAGTCTTTCAGTGGCAGCCTCAGCAGCCGTCTCGTTTCCAAGTTTTATGTTTGAGACCGCGGTGCGCACCTGTGACCAAACTGCATCCGCTGTGCTGGTTACGGATTCAGCGCCCTGGTGATACACCTGCTTGATATCGTCAGCATTCAGCGCATGGTCAAAGATGACCAGCTCGTCGAGCAGCCCGTTAAAGTAACGCCCTTGTTCCTGGGCATTATCACCAATATAAACCGGGGCTGTGCTGCTATCGATGGTTCCCAGAGCTTCCTGGGAGACATCCAGCACACCATCCACATACAGGTACATCTTTGCCCCATCATACACACCGGCTACGTGATGCCACCGGCCATCGTTGGCGTTTATACTTCCGTAAATCCATGGATTAGCAGGATACACGAGACCATTGCAGGCAAACTCCAGGGTGTTGTTGCCTTCTGCCCTTTGCAGCCTCCAGGAATTGTCTCCCCTGGCGATGATGGTCTGCCACCTCCTGTCAAACTTGCCGACTTTTATCCAGCATGCAACCGTGATCTGGCTTCCGATGTCGAAGGATGCATCGGTCCCGCAGTCCACGAAGCTATTTTTACCATTCAGGGCAATTGCCTGACCAGACACACCAGCCACATAGGACGGGCTGCCTTTTTCGATGCCGTGGTGGTTGTTGCCGGAACTGTCATTGGCGTTTCCCTCAAATTTGTACAGTGCCACCATATCCGCATTCGCCGCACCAGTGGCAAAACTCACTGCTAATACCATAACCAGAACTATCAATTTTTCAAATTTGATACATTTCATCGATGGACTCCTTATTCTAACCTCCTACCGATGTAAGATTGAACGTACCTGTTCTATCTTCCTTATTGAACTGTGGACCTTTCCCCCGAAAAAAACGTGCCTTCAACTGTGCTACCTTTTTGTAATGGTGTGGAGTAGCCATATTTGCCTTTCTCTATATTACTCGATGTTAATCTATATCGCCAATAAGGAGAGTCAAGAGAAATTTTGGATGAATTTTTACCTGCTGTTCGTAAGTCCTGAATTGGGGGGGGATTACGAACGAAAAAATTTTTCAAAAAAATAGTTTTCCCTCTTGAGCAACACCGACTTTCCGCCTTTTCACGAATTTCGCTGCAAATCGGAGAAAACCCTGCCGGCTTTATTTCAATTTGCCGGCCAGGGCGGAGCCGAACTCCTGTGCGAGTTTGCTTGCTGTAAACTGTTTGGTGTTGTCGTAGGATGCGGTCAGCAGGACATTGCCATCGCGGTCCTTTGCGGTGATAGTTACCGATTCTATGGCCTGGGCGGAGGATTCATTGCCGCCGAACCAGCCGGTTTTTCCGGCGGAACGAGTCGTAAGGAACGTTGAGCCGGCGATTATGACGTTGGCGGAACTGGCATCGCACAACTGGACTTTCTTGCGAATAAATTCCTTTTCGAGCACGCCCTGAATCACCTTGCCCACATAAGGGTCCTCGCTCTCGATGGACTCAATATAAACACATTTGGGCCTGACGGCCTTTAACTGTTTGGTAGTTACGATGTCGGTATGGCAGCCCGCAAGAAAAGCCAAAAACGCACAAATTACTAATGCCCTTTTCATAATCGTTCTCCTTTAACTGTAATATTTATCGGCATCGGCAAATGATACCTTAAAGCTTCTTGTGGATTATATTTCGACTTTGCCATAGAATCATTGATATGGGTAAAGCAAAGTTTTCGATATTGACAATAATATGTCTGCTGTGTGGTTGTGCCGATAAGCCCAAATATACGGCTGAGCAGCTTGCCGCGATGCCGTTTGCCAAACGGGACGGGCTTCCTGAGCCGAGCGGCGGTTTCGCACTGGCGGTGGGCGACCAGACGATTACGGCCGATGAAGTAATCGGGCCGGTCTTTGAAAAGCTGGCGCAGGCGGCCCGGAAGGCGGATTTTGAGAGATTCAGGCAGGTTGCCGAGCCGGTTATTGAGCAGCAGCTTGTGACCAGGATTTCGGACGCGATTCTTTACAGCAAGGCGAAAAAAGACGCTGGCGAACAGATTGACGCCGAGCTTGACAGGGCGACGACTACTGAAGTCAGGAGATTCGTAACGGACTTCGGCGGCGACTACGCCAAAGCCGAGCAGGCGCTCAAACAAATGGGTATGGACTGGGGCAAGTTTGAGCAGTATCAGAGGCGCAGGATACTCAGCCAGAGTTATATTGCGCAGCAGTTGCCGAAGGAAAGCCCCATTACCTATAGCGAGATGTTGGCGGCTTATAACGAAGCGAAGGGGCAGTTGTACACGACGCCCGGCGCTCTGCAGTTTCGCCTGATTGACATAGAGCCGGCGAAGCTCGAGGATATCGACCCCAACAGACCTCGCCTTGAGCAGGCCAGAGAACTTGCCGCGCAATTAATCGAGCGTATAAACCGCGGCGAGGACTTTGAGCAGTTGGCGAGGGGCTATTCGAATGACTACAGGGCGTCGGCTGGAGGGTTGTGGCGAAAGCTCGACCCGGAGTCGCTTGCGGCGCCTTACGATGTGCTGGTGAAGCAGGCGGCGAAAATGAAGCCGGGCGAGGTCGCAGGCCCCATCGAAACGGAAGGTCACATTTTTATAATGCAGCTTGTGGAATATCAGCCGAAAGGCGTCGAGCCGTTTGAGAAGGTCCAAAACCAGGTCAAGGCCAGAATTTCGGTTGAACGGATGCGTCAGTATTTTGACAAACTTAATGCCGAGCTTTTGCAGCAGGCCTCGGCGGCAGACAGGACGAGATTTGTGGATTTTTGCGTGCGGGAAATTTACGCGACGGCCAACAGATAAAAATCGGCACAATGGGGGACATAAACGGTCGGATGATAGTTGCACACGGTATAGATTTGGTTGATTTTCCTCGAATAGAGGATATGGTCAAACGCCACGGCGACCGGTTTTTGGACAGGGTATTTACCGCCGCCGAACAGAAATATGCGAATTCCAACAAAAACGGGATTGAGAAGCTGGCCGGGCGGTTTGCTGCCAAAGAGGCGGTGCTCAAATTATTAGGCACGGGCTGGCGAGGCAAAATTGCCTGGACGGATATTGAAGTGGTAAACACCGCGACGGGTCAGCCGGAAGTGAAATTATCAGGCGAGGTGAAAAAAATTGCCGACAAATCAGGCATCACGCAAATTAGCGTCAGCATTACTCATACCGCGAATTTCGCAATCGCCTCTGCGGTGGCACTGTCGAAAAGTTAGATAGAGTGAATTGTTAGAGCAACTCTAAAAATTCTTCGATTGTAATTTGAACATCACGCAGTAATTTGCGTAAGAGACCTTTACCTAACGACTTATGACGAGGTATGGTTAAGGGCTTTTTGGTACTATCGCTTTTGTGGTGCATTCGGACGTGGCTGCCTCGTTGGCGAATAACCTGATAACCCATCTTTTCGAAGCATTTTATGGCCTGACTGCCGGAAATGACGGGTAGTTTAGGCATAGGACAGTGTGCAGAAGCTTAGCTCTTGAGGATGAAAATTTTTAAGGGCTGTTTTATTTTCCTTCTCTTCGAGACACAAGCCGATTACTTCCCGGATGTTTTTCAGGGCTTCATCTATGGTCTTCCCCTGGCTGTAGCATCCCGAGAATACGGGGCATTCAACCACGTAAAATCCATCTTCATCTTTTTCTATGAATATAGGCAACTGATAGCGTTTTTTCATTTCCTGATTACCTCAACTCTAAAAATACCATATAAGGTTTTAAAAATCAAGCAATTTGTCATATCTAATACGTTGCTTCTTTTCTGGGCGGACTAGATTACCTTCGATTTCAATCTCTAAAAGAACATAACAGTTGGGCGAGTTTCTCATTTCCAGAATTGCCACCACTTCCTCTCAGTTGGAGCAATTGTCTCTCTGTTCTGCCTGTGGTTTGGCCGTTGCGGTTGTTTAGGTCGCCACATCGTGTCTTCTGGCTGATTCGTTGTCTCGTGATGAGCGGAATCTTGGTTCTTTACTTGAAGCCGCTCATTCCCAAAGATAGCCGTAAATACCATAACTTTTTCATCTTCTGATGAATTTGGAGGCCTAAATACACCTTCGTTTACAAAATTTGTAAACCATTTCGTAGTCAATTCCTGAAGCAATGATTCGATCCACACGCCTGCCTTTTCCATGCAGATATTGAAAAACTCCGGACCGGAATGTGGAACATATTCGTAAGACAAGTCAACGGGCGCATCACCAGCTGATTCCATCATAGCCTTTAACCGAACATCACCTTCGATCTGATTGAGAAAGAATCTGGTTAGCCAGTCTTTTCGTTCATCAGTTGGCACGACCGCTGTGGTATGTACACGTGACAATACCGATATAGGTCGAAAAACGCCTTCTTCCCACAATAGAGGGGGTGACTTTTTTGGTATCGACGCAGTTAACCGCCCCTCACTTTGCTCGGGATTGTCTTGAGCGACTTTGGACGTATGTGGGATATGTAGCATCGCCTTTCGCAAGCAATCAGCGGCTGCCTCGTATTTTGGATGTCCCGGCGCACGCCAAGCAGTCATTGCTTTTTCATAGGATTCTGCGGCCTTCTTATACTCGTGTTGCTTGAGATAGCGATCGCCAAGCATTTTAAGTGATGTGAACTTCTGGTATGCGTCATCAGCCATTTTGTACCTCTATGTAGAAATTTGGTCTCACTGTGGTTATATGGTTTGCGTACAAGAACCCACTTAATTTTAACCGAATTTTAGATACACTGCCTTCCTAAGCTATCGAAATATGTTTATATAGAGGTTTAGCGATGGGCTTTAAGCATTTTGAGGCGTTCAGGATTTCTATCCCAATCACCTGGCCTTTATCATCAAGCTCCACATTTATGCCCGGAGCGATTTCGGCAAATTCTTCCTCCACGGCTTTCTTGGCCACAATATAAAGTACATCTGATTCATAATCGTAATTTATTAAAGGTTTCTTGCTCATGATACCATTATCAGAGAAACGACAGCAGTTGTCAAGATTGATTAAAAAGTGCCAAAACTGTGATATACTGGCTGGATATGCCTAATAATACGAAAATCAGTAATTTCGACTGCGTAGTCATCGGGGCGGGGCATGCCGGGATAGAGGCCGTGCACGCGGCTGCTCGAATCGGTGCGAATACCGCGTTGATTACCATCGATAAAAGCAAAATCGCAGCGATGAGCTGCAACCCCGCGATTGGGGGGCTTGCGAAGGGACAGATTGTCCGCGAGGTTGATGCCCTCGGCGGACTGATGGGGCTGGCGATTGATGCGACGGGGATTCAGTTCAGGATGCTGAATCGCTCGAAAGGTCCCGCTGTGCAGTCGCCCCGCGCACAGGCCGACAAATACAGGTATCAGAAGTTTATGATTGCCGCACTTGAGCAGGCCCCTAACCTGACTATCATCGAGCAACTGGCCACTGACATCATTGTCGAAGATGGCCGCGTCGCTGGCGTGCGATGCAAAGACGGGTGGACGTGCGGCACAAGGGCGGTAATCATCGCTACGGGGACATTTCTTCGCGGAGTTATGCACGTCGGGCCGGAACAATTAGAGGGCGGCAGACGGGGCGAGCCGGCGGCGGAGGAACTTTCGGCGTGTCTGGAGCGGCTTGGGTTAGTCGTCAAACGATTGAAAACGGGAACGCCCGCCCGGCTGGATGCCCGCACGATTGATTACGAAAAATTAGAAGTTCAGCAAGGCGATAACGAGCCGGCGCCGTTCTCGTTTATGAACGACAGGATAGACCGGCCTCAGATACCGTGCTGGATTACATATACCAACGAGGAAATTCACAAGCTGATTCGTGATAATCTTGACAAGGCGCCGCTTTATACGGGCCAGATAAAATCGACAGGTCCCCGATACTGCCCGAGTATAGAGACCAAAATCATTCGCTTTGCCGACAAAACGCGTCACCAGGTATTCTTGGAGCCGGAGGAGCAGGAGCAGAACGTTATCTACTGCAACGGCATAAGCACGTCTCTGCCGAAGAGCGTTCAGGGCGAGATGATAAGCCATCTGCCGGGTTGCCAGAGAGCCAGGATTTTGCACTATGGCTACGCGATTGAGTATGACTATTGCCCGCCGGTTCAGTTGAAGAACAATCTCGAAACAAAGAAAATCGCCGGGCTTTTTTTAGCGGGCCAAATCAACGGCACAAGCGGCTATGAGGAGGCGGCGGGGCAGGGAATAATGGCGGGAATAAACGCAGCCAGATTACTGCAGGGGGCGGAGCCGGTTGTGCTGGCGCGCGACCGGGCGTATATAGGCGTAATGATTGACGACCTGCTCACCAAAGGGCTTGGCGTCGAGGGGGTGGGAATCCCGGATGAGCCGTATCGGATGTTCACCTCGCGGGCGGAATTCCGGCTGAGCTTGCGGTCGGATAACGCGGACAGGCGCCTGACGGCAATCGGCAAATCGGTCGGCCTGGTCGATGACAAAAGATGGGACAAGTTCCAGAAAAAAAATAACGGTATCGAGCAACTAAAAGAATATCTGAAAACCACCAACGACGATGGCATAAACTTGTGGGAGCAGCTTCGCAGGCCGGGAAATACCGTCTCACAGATGTTGTATGAGGATGCTTATGTTAAAAGCTGTGGTTTCGCTAAGGACGTTGTCGAGGCGGTGATAATCGACGCCAAGTACGAGGGGTATTTGGCCAAGCAGGAGCGTCTGGCGGTAGGACTGCAGAATTTGGACGATAAGAAAATTCCTGCAAATCTGGATTATGGCACAATATTGCATCTGCGGATTGAGGCAAAAGAGAAGCTGTCGGTGTTTAAGCCGCAGACGCTTGCCCAGGCCAGCCGAATTTCAGGCGTAACCCCAGCCGATATTACAGTCATCCAGGTGCACATAAAAAAATATGGTCAATTATGAATTCATTTTCGGACAGCTTATATAATCAGCGTGCAGGTAAAAATGAGCCGAAGTTCAAGATTTGGCGTAACGCCGGGTTATTGCTAACCTACAGGTGTAACGCTACTTGCGAGTTTTGCTATTATAACTGCTCGCCGAAGCAGGGGGGCCTGATGCCTGTCGAGATAGCGATAAGCGCCTGGCGGTCATTGAAGGAGCTTGCAGGAGACAACGCAAAGATTCATATCACGGGCGGAGAGCCGTTTTTGTATTGGGATAGATTGGTAGAGATTCTGCGGGAGGCGAAAAAACACTATCTCGGCCCCGTCGATATGATTGAGACCAACGGCTTTTGGGCGACTGATGAGAAACTTATCGAAGACCGGCTAAAAACCCTCGACGAGCTTGGGATGAATCGGCTCAAAATCAGTTGCGACCCGTTTCATCAGGAATACGTCGAAACGAGTGCGGTCAGACGATTGGCGCACATTGCGAAAGAATTGCTTGGGGACGCAAGAGTTTTGGTTCGATGGGAAAAGTATCTCGAAAATCCGGTCGAGATGAAAAACGTCGCCGCGGCCGAGAGAGATAATCATTATGTTGAAACGCTGAAGGATTATCCCTGTCGATTCACGGGCAGGGCGGCGGGGCATATCGCGTCGCTTGTCGCAAAAGATACTGTTGAGCAAATTTCAAAGTCAAATTGCCGAGACGCCTTTCTCAGCGCAAAAGGCGTGCATATCGACCCATACGGCAATATCTTTAGCGGGACCTGCAGCGGGATAATTGTCGGCAATGTTGGCAAAATGCCTCTTGCTGAAATATGGCAAAACTGGCGGCCGGAAAACGATAGGGTCATCGAAACGTTGTTTAATTCCGGCCCTGCGGGATTATTGGATGAGGCAATTAAACTCGGTTATAAACCGAAGGGGCTTTACGCTGGCAAGTGTCATTTATGCACTGACATCCGGCAATTCTTCTTCGATAAAGACCTTTGTAAATCCACCGTTGGCCCGGCCGAATGTTACCAATAGAACCTATTAAGGCGGAGGTCCGCCCGGACCTCCGCCAAAGCCGCGACCAGGGCCGCCTCGGCCCATCATCGGGCCTTGTATGCCGCGTTCCTGCATACGATTAAACAGGTCTCGGCGGAACTGAATCATTTTCACCCTCGAATCAGCACTGATTCCACCCGACCTTTCTCTCGTCCTTTCAGGATTTATACGAGGTCTCTGTCCGGCGGTTGTCCCTCGCTGGCCAAATCTCGGTCGGCCGTTTGCGTCGCGCGGGCCGAATCCCGGCGGACCGTTCGCATCAGGCGGACGATTGGGGTCTCTTCTTGTGAGAAATTCGGCCCTTCGTGTCTGCATTTCGTCGATTGTCCTGTCCAGATACGCCGTGCGCTGTTCTCCTTCGGGCAGTGCAAAATATCCGTTTACCTGTGCGGTCATCCTTGCCTGCATTGCCTCGAACATCTGCCCGCGAATTTCGCGTCTTGTCTGTTCGTTTGCGTCACGGAAATCGTTGGAGTCAAAATACTCTCGAATCTGCCGAGGGCTCATTTTTGAAAAATTGGGTTTGCTGTAATGTCTGACGGCTATCGGGACCGCGACAGCCGCGCCGGCTGCCAGAGCTATTATCGCCATCAAAATTGTTTTACTTTTTTTGGTCATAATTCTTAGTCCTGGTTTTTCGGATTACCTACGTGCCAGTCGGCATAAAGATAGTTTTTTTCGCCCTTGGAATAGCTTCGACCCCTGAATCCTTGCTCCTGTTGCTGGCTGGTTCTCGGGTGGACCGCGTCAAAATCGCTCATAACGTGCATATTTCGCTCTTTGATGCCATCCTGTGCGAAACGAGTAGTGCTTAACGGCCTTCCGCTGAACATCCGGGCGTAGTATTCATAGCTTAAGCCCCAGTTCTTATAATAATCTTTGACGTCGGCGGGGCATTTGAACACTTGTTTCTCTTTTAACAGGGGCAATAAAAATTTTGTTATAGGCGGCCTGTATCCCAGGTCGTTCGGGTCGGAAATAAGCGTGGGGTATTCACACGCAGGCGGCATAACGTCGCTGTTGTCGTCAAGGTAAGCCCTGAATGCGACGCCGATTTGCCGGAGATTGGATTGACAGACCGTTCTCTTGGCCACGTTCCTGACCTTGCCGAGCGCAGGCATCAATATCCCCATTAAAAGGGCGATTACGCTGATAACCACCAGCAATTCAACGAGCGTAAAGCCTTTGTCTTTATCCATCATTAGTAATGACGTTTTATTCCTTGTGTATATTGCAGAATTCATAAGGGGTATCAGGCAAGCTCTTTGCGGATGGTTTCGACATAATCTGCGATTTTAACAGAAAGCGTTTCGCTCAATTCCTGGCCCGGTTCCAGTTTCTCCGGCTCGATGCCGAAAAAGACAATTTCCTGCGGGCATTCGCCGAGTTGTTCCGAGAGTTTTATAACCTGCAAAATATCGGCTTCGTGAAGCGAATACTGACTTAGCTTTTTGACGCTTTGGACCTCGTCGGGGGTAAATCGCAACATTATTCCCGGCTTGGCGCCCATTTTGGCACAGTCGATGATTATGGCTTTTTTGCGGTTTGCGATTAGATGCAGCAGGTTCATACCTGCCGAACCGGCGTCCAGAAAATCAACTTTGGGGAATTTGTCCTGCCTGTCAGACAAACGCCTGACTAAGTGAATGCCGATACCCTCGTCGGACAATAATAAATTGCCTAAGCCAATGACGACGGTATCTTTTTTTGTCGTTTGGTTTGTCACCGGACGAACTGCACGTCGAGGAAATGCGTCGAGCAGGAAATACAGGGGTCGTAAGAGCGAACCAGCATTTCCAGTTTGAGCCGAATATCGCTTTCGCTCTGGTCCAGGATTTCGGGCAGCAGCTTTTCGAAGTCCTTCTGGATATTGGCGTGGTTCTGGTTTGTTGGTATGCACATATCTGCCGCAACGCAGTTACCGTTTTTGTCGAATTCATACTCGTGGAACAGGATGCCACGAGGCGCCTCGACACAGCCGGCGCCCTTGCCGGCCTTCGGGGCGCTTGTTACCTTTTCGTCTTTTAGCCCTTTGGTTAGCAGCTCGTCAATCATCGCTATACTCGTTTCAACGATGTGGAAGCACTCGACAAGCTGGGCAACAGTATTCATATACGGGTTGCAGCAGCCCTTTTGGAGTCCGAACATCTTTGCGGCTTCTTTGGCTGTAGGCGATAACAATTCAGCGTTGTTGTTGAACCGGGCCAGTGCACCGACCGCGTAAGCGTCACGGTGCCACTTTGCCCACTTGGCCGTTGACTGCTCAACGACGTATTCGTTTGCTGCCTCGTGCCATTTTTCAATCGGAACAACCGCTCCTTTGATGTCTGTTGATGTGACGTCGCCATGATAAAAGGTATATGTCGGCGGTTCGGTTTGTTTGAGCGACACGTATTCGGTGGGGCGTTCAAACTTCGGGACGTTGGCTGCGACGCTTAAAACCGCCTCGGCTATTTTCTTCAGGTCGGGTATGGTATCTTTTAGCGTTTGCTGCAACTGGCGGAACTGTTTTTCAGTCGGTATGCGGGTCAGCCCGCCCGGTATAATTGTTACCGGATGCGTTGTTCTGCCCGCAATCAGGTCAGACCATTCATTTGCGGTCCTGTGAACTTTGACGATGGTCTTGACGACGTCTGCGGCCCTGGCGACAAGCGGCACAACAGAGGGCGCCCCGAAGAAGTCAGGGGCGGCCAGGTATCCGACGTGCAGGGTATGGCTTTGAAGCTGTTCCGAATAGTGCATCAATATGCGAACTTTGTCTGCCTGCTCTGTGACTTCCAGCCCCAGCGCCGATTCCACCGCCTTGGTGGCTGCAAATGAGTGCGTAATGGAACATATTCCGCAGATGCGGGAGGCAATTAACTGGATGTCCTGATAGTTGTGCCCTCTGACCATCGCCTCGAAGAATCGCGGCGCCTCGGGCACCTGCCACTGGAGTTTTTCGATTTTGCCGTTGGTGACGTTAACGACGATATTGCCGTGACCTTCGACGCGGGTTAGGTGATGAACATTGATGTCCAGATTTTTATGTTTTTGTTGGCTCATAACCGGTTCCAAAAAGAATCATCTTGGCTTTCAATTGTTCCACGCTGAGTCCGTATTTGTTGATAACATCCTCAGCGGCATTAACATTAGGATTGTCTATATAGCCGCGACAGCCGAAGCATCTGAAGCCTGATGACGGGCATCTTGCACCGCAGCCGGCCCTTATAATCGGTCCCAGGCAGACCTGGTCGTAGTCCCACAGGCAGGGGTTGCTTTTGGCCTTGCATTCGACGCAGACAGGCCACTCCGGTATCTCCGGTTTTTTCCCCATAAGCAGGCAGCGGATAATGTATGTGAATTCCTTTCTGTCTATCGGGCAGCCGTGGATTTTATAATCCACCTTTACGACCTCATCCACCGCTTTTGTTGGTGCGGTATCGAGATGCGGCATATTTGCCGACTTGCCGTAAACACAGTTTTTCACCTCCTGCAGGTCGAAGTTATTTTTCAGTTTGTTTATGCCGCCGATTGTGGCGCAGGCGCCGAGTGCAATCAGTGTCTTGGCCCTCGTCCGTATAATTTCGAGGCGTTTTTCGTCCTCGAGTCTTGTGATTGAACCTTCAATAATGGCGATGTCGTATTCATGGCTCTGTTCGCTCATTGCCTCACGCCATTCAACCACGTGCACCACATCGACAAGGTCGAGCAGTTCTTCTTCGAGATTTACAATCTGCAACTGGCATCCTTCGCAGCAGGCGAAGTCGAAAATAGCTAATCTGGGTCTATCCATTTTTATATTGCCTCCGGTGCTATACCCAGGTCGGAATATCTGAATACCGGCCCATCGATACAAACGTAAAAATTATTTATCTGGCAGTGCCCGCATTTGCCGACGCCGCATTTCATTTTTCTTTCGAGGTTAAGGAATATATTTTCGCGTGGCACTTTTGCCTCATCGAGCGCCAGCAGCACAAATTTATACATAACGGGCGGACCGCAGACAAACACAAGTGCCGAGCGAAGCTCCGTCTCGATTTTAGGTATCAGCGTTGTTACGACGCCGACGTTGCCGAGCCAGCAGTCGTCGGCCTGGTCGATTGACTCCATAAAGTGCATATCATTCCGGCTGGACCATGCGTCAAGCTCCGAGTGAAAGAACCGCTGCGCCATACATTTTGTGCCTAACAGGACCGTCAATTCGCCGTAGTCGGCCCGGTTGTCGAGAACATAGTTTACGAAAGACCGCTGCGGCACAAGTCCGATTCCGCCGCATACGAACACGATATTTCTGCCTTTTGCCTCTTCCACGGGATATGTGCCTTTGCCGTATGGTCCGCGTATGCCGATTTTATCACCAGTCCTGAGCTTGTGGATTGCGTTGGTGACGTTACCAATTCGGCGAACAACCAATTCGAAGTAGCCCTTTTGAGTCGGCGACGAGGAAATTGTAATCGGCGCCTCTCCGATGCCCGCTATGGAAACCTCGACGAATTGCCCCGGTATGTAATCGAACGGTTCACTGTCGTCGAGCGCCAGTCGCAGATACATCTCCGTCGGGTTCATCAGCCGTTTTTTTTCCAGCGTCGCCAGCCGTGGGAGGTAAATGTCTTTTTCAACAGCACACCGCTCACACATTGCCATTGCTCCTTATACTTTTTTCTTGTCATTCCCGCGAAAGCGGGAATCCAGTTATTTTATCCCCAGGTCTTCAATCAGCCGGTTATATATATTGATTGGATTTGCGATATCCGGCAAACACGCGTGCACGCATCGTCCGCAGCCGACACACGCCGGTGTTTGGCTGCCTATCTTTTCCGGCACATATTTGCCTTTTCGATAGATTCGATGTCTGAATCGGTCTTCGCGTTTTTTCCTGAATTCGTGCTCGCCTGCCACCTTGGTAAACCCATCGAGCAGGCAGCCGTCCCACGCGCGTTGTCTTTTGCCGTTTATGAAATCCCAGTTGACGTCGTCCTGCACGTTGAAACAGTAACAGGTCGGACATACCTGGTTGCAGGACCCGCAGCTAAAGCAGGTTCGGGCCTTTTCCTCCCAAACGGGATGATTGTATGCCTTTTCAAGCAGCTTGGGCAGGTAAGAATAGTCGCAGTTGAGCTTATGTTTGTTGAGGCGTTTTTTGTTCTCCGCCCAGATCTTTTCTCTGCATTCGAGGTCTTTTGAAGTTGCATCGACCGCGTCCTTAATCTTCGCCAGAAGCTTATCACCTTTTTTGGAGCCACTTTCCATAAGGTATGAATCGCCGATGACCGTGAGCAGGGCGTCGAAACCGGTCTTGACGGTGGCTGTTCCCATCGATGTCGCGAAAATATCTTTCGAAGGTGTTACGACGTCGCAGGCGATTATTGTGGCGTTGTGTCGTCTCTTCATATAGTGGGTGTCGAAATTGTCCTGGCTGAAGAGTTCATCCATCTGGTTTATTGCCGTCATATCGTAGGGATGCACGCCCAGCAGGACAAATTTGGTCTCGTCGAATACCGACCGGTAATTACCGCCCACTTCGTAAGTGAGAAGCGTTTCGACCGGCGGCAGGAGGTACTTTCTGCCTGGCGGCCGAAGGGTCACGTCGTAATCCAGTCGAAGCTGGTCCGCTGACTCAAGCTGCTCGAATTCAAAACGGTCGCCTTTGGCGCAGGGGCCGAAGACCTTCTGCTCCTTTATAAGGTTTTCCACGAACCGCCTGAAAGCGTCTTTACTTATTTTCCTGACTGTCATTTTTTGCCTCTGTCAAAGTTTCCTTTTAGCGAACTTTACTAAAATCTGCGATGTCTGCTATCCTCAGCTTGAGGGAATATAATAAGGCAGACGGGCAAGGTCGGTTGCTATATCTATTGTAATAACTTTTACTTTTTTGGGAATGTTTATTCTTAGAGGAGCAAAATTCAATATTCCCTTTATGCCGGCCTTGACCAGAGCATCAGCCACGTCCTGTGCGGCTTTTTCAGGGACGGCTATAATTGCAAGAGTCACCTGTCGTTTTGCCAGCGTGCCCAGTTTCGAGATGTCCTCAACGGTAACGTCTTTGATTTTTTTGCCTATTCTGGCGTGGTCATTATCGAATGCCGCTGTAATTTCGAAGCCGTACATTTTGAAACCAGGATACGTCAGCAGGGCAGAGCCGAGATTTCCCACGCCCACTAAAACGGCCCTGTGCACTGCGTCAAGATTCAAAATTTTCTTGATTTGCTTGGCGAGAGTATCAATGTTGTAACCAACCCCGCGTTTCCCGAAATCGCCGAAATAGGAAAAATCCTTCCTTATCTGCCAGTGGTTCACGTTGACAAAATCAGATAGCTTGCCGCTGGAGATGCTCATAAGCCCCTGCTGGGACAAGAGCGTCAGCCCCCGAAGATAAATCGGCAGTCGGCGAACGGTCTCATTTGGAATTCTGTGGTATCTCACAATATTATTACGTTTAGTTAGTGATTGAGTTCACATTCACAAAATCAAAAAAAGGCAGTATACAAAAACAAACCCTGTCCTGTCAAATAAATTTGCAAAACCGCCTCAGTTTGGGATATGTCGGGAAATGTAACTCTTTTTGATTGATGGGTTTATAAGCGTCGCCGTTGTTATCGCCTCATCGCCGCAAGGCAGTCGGGGCAAAATAAATGGCCTGAGTCAATCCTGCTCACTTCGCCTTCCGAAAGGTCATTTCTGCCGCAGCAGTCGCAGACAAATTTCTCTGCCCCGAGTGAAGTCGAGGGGTTTGCTTGTGGTATTTCGCGGATTTCGAATTGCATCGGTTGCTGGTCAGTTTGTTCCTCTCCGTTACCATCTTCGCCGGCTATTACATCTTCTGTTGCCGGCTCCATTTTTTGTTCCAGCATCTCCTCGGCTTCGGCCCGCTTCAGAGCTTCTGTCCGCGCCTTTTCTTCGGCCTGCAGGTGTGCAGCGGTCTCTGTTTTAAGCTTCTGTTCGGCCTCGGCTATCCTGGCCACAAGCAAATCAATCTGTTTTTGTGTTTGCTCTTTTGCTTCGGTTTCAGTTGTCAGCTTTTTACGCGATTCAACAGCTTCGGCAGAAAACTGCGACTGCCGGCTTTCCAGCTCCGCTAATCTGTCCGCGTAGTCCCTCGTATTTTCCTGGGCCGATATCCTTGCTTCGATTTCTGCTTCCAATCTGTGTTCGGCTTCTGCTTTTTCCTGCTGAAGCGCCTTGAGCTTTTCCTCAATCTGCGATGCCTTTTGTGATTCGCCTTTGAGCTGTTCTTCCGCGGCGGTAATCACGCGCTCATATGCTTCTGTTTTCTGATGCAGCAGCTCCTGTGCCTTTTGCTCCGCCAGTGTCCTCGCTTCGGTCTCGGCCCTGAGCTGCTCCCGCAGATTTTCTTTGTCCTGCAGCTCGGTCTGAATCTTTTCCTGTAACTGTTCAAGCTGCTCTCTGAAGGACTCGGCTTGCTCGTCCAGTTGAGCTTGCAGCCGCCGTTCGAAGTCGATTGTTTTCTCGCCCTGCACCGTTGCGTCATCCTCGGCCTGTTGTCTTGCCGACGATTCTGCCTGTAGTTTTTCCTGGGCCTGTTCGAGCCGTTGCTGATATTGTTCGATTTGCTCTTCGAGTCGCAGCCGATGTTCGGCTTCGCTGTTTAGCCGGCTGTCGAATTGTTTTGCCGCCTTTTCCTGTTCGACCAGCTTGTTCCTGACTTCCATCAGGGCCTCGGCATAGTATCTGGCCTTTTCCTGGGCGGTTGCTATCGCCTCGCCGTAGGCCTGCGCCTTTTGCTCTAATTGAGCGCGTGCCTGTTGTTCGGCTTTCGTTCTCGCCTCGGTCTCGACACGGGCCTTTTCTTTCGACAGTCGTCTTGCCATTTCTTCGGCCTCGGCCCTGCCCTGTGCTTTTGCTAATTCTCCTGCTAATCTTTCGGCCTTTTCCTCGACGTCCGTTCTTGCTTCTGTTTCAGCTTCCAACTGTTCTTCAAACCGTGTTCTCGCCTCGGTTACGGCCTCAAGCTCTTTACGCGACTCCGCCAGCACGGCACTAAACCCTTTTAGATTTTGCTCGGCCCGTTCTTTATCCTGTGTCAGGGTGGCCGTCTGCTCCCTTAGCTCCTCTACTGTCCCGGTCAGTGACCTTATCTGCTGTTCGGCTGTAGCCCTGGCCTCAATTTGGCGATTCAATTGTTCCTGGATATTCGACAGTGTCTCGGTGAAATCTCGTAGTTGTTCCTGAAGCTCGGTTTTTGCCTTCTGTTGTGCCTGCGACGCTGATTTGGTTGCTTCTTTGGCCCTTTGTTCGGCTTCGGCTCTCACTTGTGCCTCGGCTTGTGCAGTCGCCTCGGCTTGTGCCTTTTGCCGGGCATATTGTTGCGACAGTTCCTGCGATTCTTTTCTCAGCCGGCTTTCGTTTTCGATATTTTCCTCCAGTTGAGCCATCATAGCTGCCTGTGCATCGAGCTTGGTCTCAAGCTCTGTGAGATGTTCGGCATAATTTCGCAGTTGTTGTTCGGCCTGGGTTTTGACTGTCTGACTGTCTGACAGTTTTTCTTCGGCCCCGGTAATCGCCTCTGCCATCGATTCTATACGCTGCTGCAGTTTACCTATCGTTTCGTTGTAAGTTTTGGTCTTATCCTCAAGTTCTGCTTTTGCCTGCTGCTCAGATTGGGCTCTTGCCTGCGCCTCGGCTTTTGCTGCTGCCTCTGCTGCTGCCCGCGCCTCGACCTGTGGCTGTATAAGGGCCTGGGCCTTGGCTCTTTCTTCGATTTCCTGCTGTGCTTTTTCTTCAGCCCGCAGGCGTTGCCCAATTGCTGCAACAAGCTGCTCCTCCGCTTTGGTTCTGGCTGCGGTTTCGGTGTTGAGGTCTTTTTCTATCTGTCTGAGCCGTTCGGCATAAGCCGCTAATTGCTCCTGCAACTGTGCTGCGGCCTCACGCTCCGCGACTATGTGCTGTTCGGCCTCGGCTCTTTCATTTTCCTGTGCGACCAGCTTATCGTCTGTTTCGGCAAGCTTTTGCTGGTAAGCTTTGGCGGCCTCTTCCGCCTGGTCGCGGCGGTTTGCCTCCTCATTCAATTTTTCTTCGGCCGCTCGACGCAAATCGGCAAGCGACCTCGCTTTTGCCTCTGCCTTTGCTATCGCCTCGCCGTATCTTGTTGCTTTTTCTTCCAGTTCAACTCGAATCTGTTGCTCGAACTGCTGCCATTGCCGGGCCTGTGTCTCGATTTTTTCCTGTGCCTGCTGTACGGCCTTCGATTGCGCCTCGGCCAGGGCTTCCGCCCTTGCCCGCTGTTGCATCTCAACGTCTGCCTTTTCCTCCGCCTTCAGCCGGGCTTCCGTTTCTGCCTTCAATTTCTTTTCCGCTTCTTGTATTGTGTTGGCGTGCAGTGCAGCTTGCTGATTTACCCTGACTAATTCGGCCTGCAGCTCATCCACCTGTCCCTTCACTTTTGCCTTGACTGCGGCGATTGCTATCCTCTCAGACCGGGCGTCGAGTTCACGTTTGAATCTGGTTTCAAGTGCGGTCAGCTTTTCCGTTTGTGTCCGGGCCAGTGATTCCGTCTTTGTTCTTGCCTGGGTTTCCTCGCTTAATTTCTTTTCGGCCTGGGTCTTTGCCGCTATCTGGCTCAGAAGTTCGGCCTGCAGACGATTAAACTGTTCCGTCAGGTGTTTCGTTTTTTCGGCTGCTTCCGCTTTTGCCTTCTGCTCGGACGAGAGCTGTTCGGCAAGTAATGCCCTCGCCTGTGATTCGGCGTCGTTTTTCTGCTGAAGTTGTGCGATTTGCACATGGAACAGCTTGGTTTTTTCCTGCGCTGCGGTTATTTCGCGGGCGTATGTTTTGGCTTTTTCTTCTAATTGCGAGGTTGCCTGTCTTTCAAATTCGGCTCTCGCCTGCGCGTGTTCTTTTGCAGTTTGTTCCGCCCTTGCCCTGGCAGTTTCGGCTGCCGCCGCCTGTGCCTCGGCCTGTGCCCGTTTTTCAGCTTCGAGTTGTGCCTTTTTCTCAGCCGACAACCGCGTCTCTTTCTGCTTTTCGGCCTGCTTTTCGGCCTGTGCCTTTGCCTGAACAGCCGAACTTAGCTGCTCGGCCAATCTGGCTTTTGCTTCGCCTTCGGCCTTGGCCGATTGCTGCGCCTCGACTCGTGCCTTTGCCTCGGTCTGGGCGACGGTTTGCGCCTGCAGTTTCTCTTCGGCTGCTTTTGAAGCGGCTTGTTCGGCCTTTAACCTCGCCAGATTTTCCCCCTTCAATTGCTCCTCAAGAGCGGCACGCGCCTTCGTTTGGGACTCAAGCTGTTCGGTAAGTTCAGCCAGTTTTTCAGCGGTTGCTTTTGCCTGCCGTTCAGCGATGGTTTTTGCTTCTGTCTCATCGCTTAGTTTTTCATCGGTCTGCTTTAGCGCCTCCGTCAATTGCTTTATCTTATCTTCCGCCCTCGCTATTGTCTGGCCGTAGATTCTCGCCTTTTCCTCGATTTCCGCCCTTGCCTGTTTTTCGGTCTGTATAGCCGCCTGCTGTGCGGCCTGGGTCTTCTTTTCCGCCTCCTGCCTGGCTCTTTGCTCGGCTTGTGCAGTCGCTATCGCTTTGACGACCTCTTCGCTCAGCCGATGTGCTCTTTCGTCGGCTGCCGTTCGTTTTTTGACTTCTGCCTGCAGTTGCTCTTTGGCCTCTGCTCGCTCTTTCTCGACCTGTATAAGTGCCTGCTCTAATTTCGCTCCCTTTTCGGCAAGCGCATTGGCCTGCTGTTCTGCCTGCTGTCTTGCCTGAGTTTCGACCTGCAGACGCTGCTGGATGTTCTTTCGTTCCTCGGCTTGTGTGTCCAATTGTGAGCGCAATCGCGCCAGCTCTGCTGAAAGATTTTGGGATTTCGTTTCCGCTTCGAGTCGTGTCTGCGTTTGGAGTTTCAGTTCTTTTTCGGAGTTAGTTTTCGCTTCTGTGGCGTTCTTCAGCCGCTCTTCGAGTTTTGCCAGCGCCTGGCCGTAGATTTTCGCTTTTTCCTCGATTTCGGCCCGTGATTTTTCTTCTGCCTGCTGGCGTAATTGTTTTTCGAGCTGGACCTGCTCATTGGCCTCGTGTCTTGCCCTGGCTTCGGCGTCCGCCGTTGCCTCGGCTTTTGCTCTTCTCTCGACATCGGCTTGTGCCTGCTTTTCCGCTGAGGTTAGTGAAGCATTTTGAATATCCAGTTTTTCCCTAAGCTCGGCTGTTGTTCGCGTCTGGGTTTCGACGGCGCCTTTTAATTCGGCAATCGCTTCCGCCTGTTTTTTAAGTTTCTCTTCAGCTTCTTTACTGGCGGTCGTCTGTGCTTCTGCCTGCTGGCGGGCGGCGGCCACCGATTCCGTGAGCAGCCGTGTCTTTTCTTCGAGTTGCGCAACTGCCTGCCCGTATGCTTTCGCCTTTTCTTCCAGTTCTGCCCGTGTCTGATGCTCGGCCTTGATTCTCGCCTGTTTCTCCGCCTCTATCCCCAACTCGGTCTGCTCGGCTCGTGTCTCGGCCTTGAGACGCTCTTCACTCTGGTGTTGGGCCTGATTCTCGGCAATAGTTCTGCTCTGAATTTCGCGTGCAAGTCGTTCTTCGACCTCGCTTCGTGCCTTTTCCTCCGCCCGCAGCCGGGTTTCGGTTTGCGATAAATTCTCGCCGAGCTGTTTTAGCTTCTCGTGCGCCTCGGCAAGCGCCTGACCTTGGGCCTGCAACCGTGCCTTAACCTCGTTCAGCGATTGTCCAAAGGTCTCCGCCTTTTCCTCAAGAGTCGATTCGGCCTGTGTCCTGGCCTGTGTTTCCATATCGGCCTGCTGTTCGGCGGCGGTGCGGGCCTGTGTTTGTGTTTCAAGCGATTCTCGTAATTCGCCAATCACCCTGCGATGCTCGTCGAGCTGTTTTTGTAATTGTGTCCCGGTGGCAATCTGCGCCTGCAGCTTATTGTCTGTTTCGGTCCTGGCCTGCGATTCGGTCCGGGCCTGTTGTTCTGCTTCAGCGTGGGCCTTTGTCTGGGTATCGAGCTTTTCCTGCAGTTCGCTAATCAGCCGGTTATATTCGTCAAGCTGTTTCTGTAACTGGATATGGGCTGTTGTTTCGGCCTTTAACCGCCCTTCGATGTGCCTTTGTGCCTCCTGAAAATCACGGGTCTTTTTTTCGAGTTCGGCCTTGTGCTGCTGCTCATCCCTTGCCCTTGCCTCGGCTTCGGCTCTCGTTTTTTCTTCGGCGGCGCCCCTCGCCTTGGCCTCGGCCTGTGCTATTCTTTCGGCCTCGGCCCGGGCCTTTACCTCCCGCTGTGCTATCTCTTCGGCTTTGCTGATTGTTTCCTGATAGGCACGCTTATCGGCTTTTTCCTCCGCCTTGGTCTGTGCTCTTGCTAACTTTTCCGCTTTCGCTTTTTCCTTTGCCAGCCGTTTGGCTTCAATCCTTGCCAATTTTTCGGCTAACGCCCTTGCTTTTGCCTCGGCCCTGGCCTTTTCTTTGACCTTGTTCGCATTAAAGCAGGGCACATTGGGATGGTGCGGCCAGTGCTTTTCTCCGCATATACTGCAGGTGGGGACGAACTTTTCGCCCTCTTCGCCTGAAACGTGGTTGTCCATCCTGCTAATATCCATATAAAACCCGCAAAAGCGCCGCCAGTTTCCGTTCTGGCTTCCGGCAGGAAGTGAAAATCAGCTTCCACTCCTCCTTGATACCCTTTTTTAGCATTTGGGCGATGGTTTTTCAAGAACTAATTTTTTATAGGACTTTCCTGCCCGCCGTCAACCAAAATGCAGGCCCTGTGGCTGTATTTTCAAAACCAGCCGCTCGCCTGTTTCTTAGCCCGTGCTACCATTTCAGCACAGCGCCTGTGTCGGCGCTTGTTGCCATTGAGGCGTATTTAGTTAGGTAGCCGGAGGTGATTTTGGGTTTTCTCGGCTTCCATTTTTTCTTTCGCTCGGCAAGCTCTTTAGCCGACAGTTTCACGCTCAGTTTATGGTTGGGTATGTCGATTTTGATTATGTCGCCTTTTTTCACTAAACCAATTGGCCCGCCGACCGCCGCTTCCGGGCTGACGTGGCCGATACAAGCGCCGCGTGTGCCGCCGCTGAACCTGCCGTCGGTTATAAGCGCAACCGAATCGCCCAATCCGGCGCCCATAATATAGCTGGTGGGGCTGAGCATCTCCTGCATACCCGGGCCGCCCTTCGGGCCTTCATAACGAATTACAACCACGTCGCCTGATTTGACTTTTCCTGCCAGAATCCCTTCACAGGCGTCTTCCTGGCTCTCAAAAATAACCGCTGGGCCTGAATGGGTGAGCATTTTCGGTGTGACGCCTGCCGTCTTGATTACGGCCCCGTTCGGTGCGAGATTACCTTTCAGGATGGCCAGCCCGCCTGTTTTCGAATAGGCGTTTTCGATTGTGTGTATGACTTTGCTATTGGTAATCTTCGCGTCCGCGATATTTTCACCCAGTGTTGCGCCTGTAACAGTGAGGCAGTCGAGATTAAGCAGTTTCGGAATCTTGCTTGTCTCTTTGAGTATTGCGCTGATGCCGCCGGCCGCGTCAACGTCCTCGACGTGGAAATCACTCGATGGCGAGACCTTGCAGATATTGGGGCATCGGGCGGAGATTTTGTTTATCCTTTCAAGGTCGTATTTAATGCCCGCCTCGCTTGCGATGGCCAGTGTGTGCAGGACGGTATTTGTTGAGCCGCCCATTGCCATATCCAGCGCAAGGGCGTTGTCCATCGACTTGACGCTGATTATATCGAGTGGCTTGATGTTCTTTTCGATTAACTTGATGATTTGCCTGCCGGCTTGTTTATAAAGCTCATCTCGTTTCGGATTGACGGCTAATATCGTGCCGTTGCCCGGTAGCGCTATACCGATGGCCTCGCACAGGCAGTTCATCGAATTGGCGGTGAACATCCCGGAACAGCTTCCGCAGGTGGGACAACCCGTGTTTTCGAGTTCTTTAAGTTCCTGTTCGGTGATGTTTCCCGTATTATATTTTGCGACGCCCTCGAAGATACTGATTAGGTCAACGGTTCTTCCGCTTTTTGTTTTGCCTGCCGCCATAGGTCCGCCCGAGACAAAAATCGTCGGGACGTTCAGACGGACTGCCGCCATCAGCATACCGGGTATAATCTTGTCGCAATTCGGAATGCAAACCATCCCGTCGAAACAGTGCGCTTTAATCATTGTCTCAACCGAATCGGCGACTATCTCGCGCGACGCCAGCGAGTATTTCATACCGGTATGTCCCATCGCAATACCGTCGCATACGGCTATTGTGTTGAACTCGAATGGAACACCGCCGGCCTCTCGAACGGCCTGTTTGACAATCTGGGCCACCTTATTGAGGTGGACGTGGCCGGGAACTATCTCGCAAAAGCTGTTTGCGATTCCGACGAATGGTTTGTTGATGTCAGCGTCGCTGACGCCGCAGGCGTGCAGCAACGCCCGGTGCGGCGCCCTCTGGAAACCGCTTTTTATTGTGTCGCTTCTCATATATGCCTTCCTTTCTGCCTAAATCGCTGCCGAGTGAGTTCAGGCGCGAATGCACTATTTTAACGACAAGACAGGGATGAATGAAGGAAAAAAGGTTGTATAGGCGGCTTTAGCGGGTATAATAATCCCTTTGGTAGCACGGTCATCTTGGCCGTGCTTGCAAGGACTGGAAGCCCGTACTACATGGAACAATTTTGTAGGGAGACCGAACAATGGTAATAAGCAAAGTTTCTAAGTGTATAACCCTCGTTGGTGTATGTTTTTTTGTTTTTGTGTCGGGCTGTGCACAAAAAATAGCTTTGAAGCTGGCTCCGGGCCAGCAGAACAGCTACAAGATTACGACGTACGCGCGTCGGGACATCAACTGGCAGGGACCCGTCCCGAAAAAGGAGGCCTTTGAGGAGAGCTTCACCGAAGAAAAGGTCGAATTGGGCTTTACCCAGCGTATACAAAGCGTGGACTCCGCAGGCAAAGCCGTCGCCAGAGTCACAATCGATTCATTGAAGTATCTTTCCGTAGTTAAGAATCAGACCAATGTTGATTTCGACAGTTCAAAGATGTCGGATGCGGACAACCCCCTGGCAAAACTGATTGGGCAAAGCTATACGATAGTTTTCGGGCCGGACAATTATATTTCTTCGGTGCTCGATTTATCGCGGGCACAATCGCTGGTGAAGGGGCGGACTTCGGCCGACCGCGCAGGACAGATTCTCCTGTCGCCTGAAGCGGTTAAGGAAAGGCAAATGGCGATACTTTTACCACAGCAGGGAGAAGAACAGCTCAAGCCCGGCGACAAGTGGAGTCGAATCAAGACCTACTCGTTCGGAATGATGGGCGTTAAATCTTACGAGAAGATATATACGCTTAAAGAAATACGAGACGCAGATGGACGCCAAATTGCAATTGTCGATATGAACGCTATACCAACTTCTGAAGTTGAACAGGGATTCGATGGCCAGCAGGCAGGGAAGGATTTCCCGAGGATGTTCGATACTAATGATACATACACGGGCGCTGGCGTTGTGGATTTGTCGGCTGGATGTATAGACAGCTACCGTGAAAATCTCCGGGCAAGCTGGATTACCGCGTTTCCGCCGGATGCCAAGTCGGACCCCAATGAGCCGGTGGTGCTCAGGATGACCGCCACACGCAATTACTCGCTTGAAAAGATTAAGTAATTTTGGCCGGAGGTGTAGAATTGAAATCTGCGAAGATTCTTTTTGTCGTTATCGCCGCAGGGATTATCAGCGGATGCGCGCCTGAAACTACTCGATTGACCGTTGATTTCCGGAAGGAACAGACGCTTAAATACAGATTCGTCAGCAGCAGGGATATCACAATGGACTGGGGACCAGCAAAACAGGGGGGCGAAAACAAAATTGACAAGTTCTTCGAATCGCTGGAGATGGTTGTTGTATATACGCCCGTCGAAGTGGACCCCTACGGCCTTGCAACAATCAAGGCCGATTGTGTTTCTGCGAAAGTAAACCGCACGGGGGGCCGCCAGGCAAGAAGGGCCGATGCCGCGGAGAGTTTAGCCGGGAAAAGCTGGGCCTTTACCGTCGGCCCTACGGGTAAAATGGAGGACCGCTCGGAACTGCTCGGCGTAATTCGCCAGGCGGGAAAACTTGCCTTCAGGTCAGACACAAGCCAGGGCCTAATCAAAGAGCCGGATATGCTTTATGATTTTATCGCATCACAGTGGTTTCTCTGGGATTCGATATCGAGCATCCCTGATCCGCTCAGGGGCGTTGCCGTAGGCGAAACGTGGAAGTCCAAGCTGTTCGTGCCTGCCCCGACGATTCTGTTTGCGGCAAGAGACGTAACCTATCAGCTTGAGGCGATTCGCGGCCCGAACGAGCCGGCCGAAGACCCGAACAGTCGAATCGCTGTAATAAACAGCTCCTATTCTCTTCTGTATCCAAGTCCCTCGGACTGGCCTGTCCCATACACTGAGGTATTTCAGATGAGCGGGATGTTTGGTTTTCTTAGCAGTTACAAGGTGCTCGATTTGCAGGGACACGGACTGGAGCTTTTTAATATAGACGCGGGGCGAACCGAACAAGACATTCAAAAATACACTGTGCATGTCCAGGCATCTTTGCCTTTCGGGCTGGGAGGAATTCGTCCAGAGATAACCATTGACCAGACGCTCACAATGGAGCCTCTTGCTTCGCCTAATAATGCAAAGGGGAGGTGATAGCAGTTTGAAACGAAAAAATCTCTGGGCGCCGTGGCGAATCGGATATATCCAGGCCCTTGCCGACAAGACGGAGTGCTTTATATGCCGAAACGTCAGAACTCCGCAGGACGACGACAAAAATCTTGTCCTGTGGCGCTCCAAAAACTGTATCACGGTGCTTAACCGCTTCCCATACAACAATGGCCATCTGCTTATCGCACCAGTTCGCCACATCCCCGATTTCGAGCAGGCAAACGATGAAGAGCTTCTCGAAATGACAAAACTAATGAGGAACGCCCAGAAGCTGCTGACTCTTGCGATAAAGCCCCACGGCTTCAATATCGGGATGAACTTCGGCAGATGTGCCGGCGCTGGCCTGCCCGACCATTTGCACATACATATTGTCCCGCGATGGAACGGCGACACCAATTTTGTCCGCACCTGCAGCGATACGTATTTAATCAGCCAGAGCTTGACGGAACTATTGAACATTCTCAAACAAACCAGC
>JBDRMP010000032.1:0-10614 GCA_043811995.1 Planctomycetota bacterium | reverse complement strand
AATGTGGGCTGATTGCTTGTGCGTTCCATTATTTTTGCCTCCATGCAATGATTTTTATTCGCAACAAGCGTCATTATACTATACCTACAAAAACTATCATGCTTATTCCCTGTAATCAGACCAGTTTTTCAGAGGCCTCATTAGAGACAAGGCAATCGTAATAACGGGCGGGGCGGGAGTGTTGTGCAGTGAGATGGCGGTGGAGCTTGCGCGTCACGGCGCCAAAATTTGCGTTGTGGACTACGATGTTCGCAGGGCCAACGAGCTTTGCAAGCAAATCGAGGGACAGGGGAATTTTGCCATACCCGTCCAGGCAGACGTTACGGACAAGAAACGGGTTGAGGAGGCATTTGCCTGTGCGGTTGAAACGATGGGCAAGGTTGACGTGCTTATCAACGGCGCGGGCGGCAATAAGAAAGAAGCCACGACCTCCGACAAGCTTTCGTTTTTTGACATTCCGGCTGATGCGGTTCGCAAGGTGTTCGAGCTGAATTTTATGGGCGCCTTTTTGCCTTCGCAGGTTTTCGGCAGGTTTATGGCGAAAAACGGTCAGGGAGTGATTATAAATATTTCGAGTATGAACGCGTTCAGGCCCCTTACGAATATCGCCGCTTATTCCGCGGCCAAGGCGGCCGTAAGTAACTTCACACAGTGGTTGGCCGTTCATATGTGCCAAAATTATTCAAAGAATATCAGAGTCAACGCGATTGCCCCCGGTTTCTTTCTGACCGAGCAGAATCGCTTCCTTTTGACCGATGAAAAGACCGGCAAGCTCACCGCACGGGGCGAGACGATAATTGAGCATACTCCGATGGGAAGGTTTGGCAGCCCCGATGAGCTGGTCGGGACGGTTTTATGGCTTTTGAGCGACGCGGCCAAATTCGTTACCGGAATCGTCGTTCCCGTGGACGGCGGATTCAGCGCCTTTAGCGGCGTATAAAATTTGATACATCTGTTTCAGGAAGGGTTGATATGGCAAAGGCGTTTTTATCGGAAGATTTTCTGCTGCATTCTGAGACGGCCCGGATTTTGTATCACGAATACGCCGCGAAGATGCCAATCTATGATTATCACTGTCATTTGCCCCCCCAACAGATAGCCGGGGACAAGCGATTTGAAAATTTGACGCAGGCCTGGCTTTACGGCGACCACTACAAATGGCGGGCGATGAGGACCAACGGCGTGGCGGAAAAATACTGCACAGGCGATGCGAGCGACGAGGAGAAATTCCGGAAATGGGCACAGACGGTTCCCTGTTGTTTGCGGAATCCTCTCTATCACTGGACACATCTCGAATTAAAGCGGTACTTCGGCGTTGAAAAGCTGCTAAACGAGGAAACAGCCGGTGAAATTTATAACCGCTGCAGCGATATGCTTAACACACCGGAATTCAGTGTTCGTAATCTTCTGCGAAAGACCAACGTCAAGCTCGTTTGCACGACCGAAGACCCGCTGGATTCTCTCGAATATCATCAGAAGATTAAACAGGATGGTTTTGAAATCGCGGTGCACACATGCTGGCGTCCCGACAAGGCGATGGCCGTCGAAGATATTATTGAGCTGAACCGATGGATTGACAAGCTTGCTGAGATGACGAATATCGAAATAAACGGTTTCGAGGCCTATCTTGAGGCGATTGCGGAGCGGCACGACTTTTTTCATAAGATGGGTTGCCGGCTGTCGGACCAGGGTGTTGAAACGGCATACGTGCAGGACTATACCTCGTCGCAGATCGAAGATGTCTTCCGAAAAATCAGGGCGGGCAAAACAATCGATTCGGCTGGACATCTGCGTTTCAAGTCCGCACTTATGTATGAACTCGCCCTTATGGATTTTGAAAAGGGCTGGGTCCGACAGCTTCACATCGGCGCGCTGCGAAATAACAACACGAGACTGCTGCGAACTCTCGGCCCCGATACGGGATTCGATTCGATACTGGATGCAGAAATTGCCAGGCCGCTTGCGAAGTTTCTCGATAAGCTCGATACCGACAACAAACTGGCGAAGACGATACTTTACAATCTCAATCCGAGAGACAACGAGCTTATGGCGACAATGATTGGCAATTTTCAGGACGGCTCAGTTCCCGGCAAGCTGCAATACGGTTCCGCGTGGTGGTTTCTTGACAACAAGGACGGTATCGTTGCACAGTTGAGGGCGCTTTCCGATATGGGAATGCTTTCTCGGTTCGTGGGGATGGTGACGGATTCGAGAAGTTTCCTGTCGTATCCGCGGCACGAGTATTTCAGACGCATATTGTGTAATCTTATCGGCGAAGACGTCGAAAACGGCGAGCTGCCGAATGATACGAAATGGCTCGGCCGGGTAGTGCAGGACATCTGCTACAACAATGCGCGTAATTACTTTCCGATGCAGATTGTTGAATAACCAAAGAGATAAGATATGAAAAAAGGGTTGTCCCTGTTTGTCGTTGTTCTGCTGGTGATACTGGCCGCGGGTTACGGTATTTCGGCAAAGAGCCGACCCGGCGATGTGAGGGTGCTTAAGCTAGCACACTCGCTGAATACCGAGCATCCAGTCCACAAGACGATGGAGTATATGGCTGAGCTTGTTAAGGAGAAGTCCCACGGCCGGCTGATTATACAGATATTTCCCAGTGAGCAGCTCGGCACGGAAAAGGAGTGCATCGAGGCGCTGCAGCTCGGGTATATGGGTATGACGAAAATATCGTCGGCGGTGATGGAAAGTTTCGTTCCCAAGATGCGGGTTTTTGATATGCCGTATCTATTTCGCGATTCGGAACATTTCTGGAAAGCGGCCTCCGGCCCCATCGGGAAAGAACTTCTGGAGGCAGGCGCCGCTAAAGGATTAAAAGGTCTGTGTTATTATGACGCGGGGGCGAGGAGCTTCTACGCGAAAAAAGAGATTGACTCGCCTGAAGACCTCAGGGGGATGAAAATCCGCGTAATGAAGAGCATTATGCTGATGGAGATGGTTAAGAAAATGGGCGGGTCTCCCACGCCGATGGCCTGGGGCGAGTTATATACTTCACTGGAGCAGGGCGTTGTGGATGCAGCGGAAAATAATCCCCCGTCATTCGAAACTTCGCGACATTACGAGGTCTGCAGATATTATACGCTCGATGAGCACGTTCGCGTGCCCGACGTGCTGGTCATCAGCAACCGCGTATGGAATAATCTAACGCCTGAGTTTCAGCGGATTTTGCAGGAGGCGGTGGACGAGTCCGTGGTTTACAATCGCAAGCTGTGGAAAGAGGCGGAAGATGCGTCTCTGGAAAAAGTGAAGGCCGCCGGCGTTAAAATCATATACCCGGACAAAAAACCATTTAAGGAATCGGTCCAGCCGATGTGGGACGAGTACAGGAATTCCGAGCTTGGCGGTCTCATAGATGAAATACAAGGGATTGAGTAATCGTGAAAGCCATCAAGAAACTGCTTGATAGAGCACTGGAACTGCTTGTGATGACTGTGATGGGAGTCCTGGTCGTTGACGTTCTGTGGCAGGTATTCACTCGCTATGTTTTAAAAAACCCGAGCACGTGGACGGAGGAGTTGGCCACGTTTCTGCTTGTCTGGGTAGCGCTTCTCGGGGCGGCGGTGGCTCTGAACAGGGGGGCGCACCTCGGGATTGATTATTTTGTGGGCAAGCTGGACCGCGTGACACAGGTTTACATCGAGATGTTCGTGTTTTTCTGTATAGCCGCGTTCTCGGTGACTGTAATGGTGATAGGCGGTATCGACCTTGTGCAGACCACGCTTTCACTCGAACAAAAATCGCCCGCCCTCGGTTTGCAGATGGGATACGTTTATCTGGCGGTCCCAATCAGCGGCGGCTTTATGGTGCTTTATAGCGCGATAGCTTTCTTCGAGCGTCTGATTGCCTGCGTTAAGGGCCGTGACGCCATCGAAGGGATTTTCACCAGACGTGAGCTGCTGGAGGAGATAGATTAGAATGTTTTACTTATACTGCGCCGGCGGAGTTTGATATGAACTTTCCTATTCTTGTGTTGGCAGTTTCGTTTCTCATCCTGCTGGCGCTTAATGTTCCCGTCGCGTTCTGTATGGGGATTGCCTCGATGCTGGCGATTGCCTCTATGGGCGGCCTTCCCGCTTTCACGGCGGTTGCCCATAAGCTTGCCACTGGAATCGATAGTTTTGCTCTGCTGGCCATACCATTTTTTGTCTTGTCGGGCTTGCTTATGGGCCACGGCGGCATCGCCAGACGTCTCATCGATTTTGCAAACCTCATTGTCGGGTGGTGGCGGGGCGGAATGGCGTTTGTGAATATCCTGACCTGTATGTTTTTCGGCGCCATCTCCGGCTCGGCGACGGCGGCGATATCGAGCGTCGGCGGCTTTATGATTCCGCTGATGAACAAGAAAGGTTACGCGAGGGACTTTAATACCTCCGTCACCATAACCGCTGCGACCACCGGCCTGCTTATCCCGCCGAGCAATGTTATGATTGTCTATTCGCTGGCGACCGGCGGGGCGGTCTCAATCGCGGCCTTGTTTATGGCGGGAGTAATACCTGGGATACTTGTCGGCCTGGCCCTGATGGTTGTCAGCGGCATTATCTCTATCAAACGCAACTATGGCAAAGGAGAAGCCGTCGTGTTTGACGGCCACCAGTTCGATTTTATGCGGACCAGTTTCTTTACGCGAAAGTTAGCTTGTATAATCACGCCAATCGCCGAAAAGCGTCCCGCCCTGTCGCTTCTGTTTCTTCTTGTAATACGATTCATTATCGCCCTGCCGGCCCTGCTGTTGATAATCGTCGTTATCGGCGGCATTTTAAAAGGCATCTTTACCCCCGACGGAGGCCTCGGCGGTGGCCGTGCTGTATTCGTTTATACTTGCGGTCTTTGTTTACCGCGAGGTCGGGTTCAAAGACGTCCCCAAAATCCTCCTACGGGCCGGCGAGACAACGGCGGTTGTGTTTTTGCTTATAGGAACGAGTATGGCGATGAGCTGGGTTCTTGCCGCAGAGCAGATTCCGCAAAACGTCAGCGCCGCACTTCTCGGCCTGACGAGTAACGGAATAATACTGATGCTTTTGGTCAATTTAATCCTGCTGACTGCCGGCACTTTTCTGGATATGACGCCGGCCGTGCTGATATTTACGCCCGTATTTTTGCCGGTTGCCGAAAGTATCGGCATTACGCCCCTTCATCTCGGCATCATTATGATTATGAACCTTTGTATCGGCCTGTGCACGCCGCCGGTCGGGACCTGCCTGTTTTTGGGTTGTGCAATCGGCAAAACAACGGTCGCAAAGATAATCAGGCAGATGCTTGTCTTTTTCACCGCAATGATTGCCGTGCTTCTGCTCTGCACTTACGTTCCTTCTTTGTCTCTCTGGCTGCCGGGGAAGCTGGGTTTGTTGCAGCCGTAAAAAGACAAACGCTTGACTTGCAGCCCAACGGAGCAGGAGGGATTCGTCTTCGGGCCAGGGGTTTGCGGTGCTTCACACTTTTTGAGCAGTAGAAAGGTGAACAGTTGACCGCAGTTTCGCATTTTCGCCTGTTCCACTGTTCAAATGCTCAACTGCTCTATTGGCCGAAGGCCAATCGGAGCAGGAGGGATTCGAACCCCCGTCACCCGAAAGGGTGAAACGGTTTTCAAGACCGTCGCTTTCAGCCGCTCAGCCACTGCTCCACGGTCATTATATTTATACCCTCCCTCATTCAAAATCGCAAATAATCTGTAATAACGAATACAGCAAATTTGGATGTTGTGGCTTGCAGTCAGGCACAGGTCAGCTACAATTGTATTCTCGTATAAAGGAGTCAAATTATGAAACGCTCGCAATTCTTGAGAAGCTCGTTTTTCGTCCTCTGCTTTTTTTCTTCTGTTCTCGGTGCGCCGCCTCGGCTGCCGCCGGGCACGCCGCAGGGACTATACGACGAGGAAAAAGTGCTAAAATTCACCCTGCCCAACCCGCTGATTATGCTCAATGGCGATAAGGTCAACGACGTCAATGCCTGGAACAGCAAACGCAGGCCTGAAATTTTGAAACTTTTCGAAACCAACGTTTATGGCCGGTCAATGATTGGCAGACCCGATAATATGACCTGGAAAGTCACGTCTGAAAACCGTTCCGCTATGGATGGCAACGCCATTACCAAAACAGTAACAATCTATTTCACGGGCAAAGACGATGGGCCGAAAATGGATGTTAATTTTATTTTACCCGCCGGTGCGGCAAAAAAACCAGTGCCGTTAGTCGCCATTGTGGAATGGGCTCCTAAAAAGCAGTTGCTTCTGGGCCGTGGTTATGGTCTGGCAACCTTCAATGCCTCGCAGGTTGAGCCGGATATAAGGCACGGTTCGTGGGAAAAAAGCATCCGCAAGGTCTTCGCCAAACCTGACCAGAACCAGCCCGGCCCGGACGAATGGGGCGCAATCGGCGCCTGGGCCTGGGGTTTAAGCCGGGCTATGGATTATATTGTTACCGACCCGGACATAGATGCTAATAAGGTCTGTGTTGCCGGCTTTTCTCGCTTCGGCAAGGTTGCAATGTGGGCGGGCGCCAAGGATGGACGTTTCGCAATCATTTTTTCCGGCGAATCCGGCTGCGGCGGGGCGGTCATCGTCCGTCGCGGCTTCGGCGAGACCGTCAAAATAATCAACAACAAATTTCCTCACTGGTTTTGCCGCAATTTCGCAGATTTCGGCGACCGCGTCAGCGACCTGCCCGTTGACTGGCATATGCTCGTTGCTTTAATGGCCCCGCGCCCCGTTTATATCGCCACTGCCGAACAGGATTTATGGGGCGACCCTCACGGCTCGTTCCTCGCCGCAAAATACGCCGAACCGGTCTATAAATTGTTTGGCGAAAAAGGACTCGGTGTTGAAGATATGCCTCCCGTCGAAACCCCCGTCGGTGACTATATCGGCTATCACAACCGAAAAGGTGGCCACGCCCTGACCGACTACGACTGGCAGCAATTCCTCTCCTTCGCCGACCGGCACTTCAACATTAAAAAATGACCGTTATCTGCGGTATTTTCGGAGCGTAGCTGTTTAGAACCGATTTTCCAATTTTTTTAAATTTTTTCGCGGATTTTTTGAACTCTCGGCGACCAGCCCCGTAATATTACTAAAGAAATTAAAACATTCTCCTCCTTTCAGACAAAATATGAGAAAGGGCGACGCCAAGGGAATTGACGCCGCCTTTTCTCGTTATTCTCATCACCCTCCTCCTTCCCTGTCCCCGAGTGCCTGCTCACTTTGGTTAGCAGCAGGGGAACCAGCTTTTCTGTCCTCAGGTCTAACGAATGCTCTTTTCTAATTGTTCTAAAATCTCTCTGGCGGGGCAGACCTTGTTGCCGGCCGGCCCTCGCCAGTGGAGCTGGGTGTTTTTTGTAACCTGCTCTTCTATTTTCCTGCACCCCAGCAGTACCGTCGCGTGGTTCTTATTTCCCATCAGCCGGCCTATCTCCGAACTTGACATACGCGTGTGCTTTCTGGCCAGATACATACTGAAGTGTCTGGCCAGCGCTATAGTTCGGTCCTTTTTTGATGAGTGAATCGCCGAAGGTGTTATTCCGAAAAAGGACGCAACCGCCGACTCGATATCCGATAGATGCACCATCGGGTCGCAGCGTTCGATATGTTCGGCCAAGACCGCGCCTGCCATCGCCAGGTCGATTTTAGCGTTTTGAAGCGACGCAAAGGCGACTAATTTTAACAGCGCCCCCTGGATTTCGCGGATATTGCTGCGGAGGTTGTCGGCTATGTGGCTGATTACATCTTCTGGGACGTGCTTATTTATACTTTTGGCGTATCGCCTGCAAATCTCACACCGCGTGGTAAAATCAGGCTGCTCAATCTTGACCACCATTCCCGACACAAAGCGATTGACAAGCTTTTCTGAAAGCTGTCCTATCGTTTTAGGATGTGCGTCGCTGGCAAGCACTACCTGCCTGCCGGCCAAATCCAGCGTATTGAACGTATGCAGGAATTCCTCCTGCGTTGATGGCTTGCTGGCCAGGAAGTGAATGTCGTCAATCGCCAACAAATCCGTTTGTCGCATGCGACTCCGAAATGCATCCAGCTTTCGTGTCTTCAAGGCCAGCACAAATTGATTCGCAAAGTCCTCCGCCGACATATACAGCCAATTGGCCGCCGGTCTGGTTTTACGCAACTCATCGCATATCCCTTGCAACAGGTGCGTCTTTCCGAGGCCGTACCCTCCGTGGATGAACAGCGGATTGAAAGGACTCTGCTTATCGCAAACAACGGCCTTTGCGGCGTTATAGGCCAATTCGTTGGATTGGCCGACCACAAAGGTATCGAAGGTAAGTTTTAGTTTTTGTCCGGAGGAGCCGACTCTCCGTTTTGCGGCGAGGGGCGGCTGGGCGTTTTGGGCAAGGGCGGGCTGGGCGTGCCATTCGAGTGTGCCTGGTCTGTGCCGGTCAACAAGAAGGGGGTCAATGGTGAACATAAGCTGGCAGTCGCCTACGACGGTACGGGCCGCCTCGGCAATATCGGCGTGAAAGTGGCTTTCGAGCCACGTTGATATGAACGGATTGGCAACACCCACCTTCAAAAGGCCGTCCGTAAGAGTAAGTCGAGTAGAGTTCTTAAACCATATTTTGAATTTTTGCTGCCCGATTTTTTCCGCGATAGCGTCGTTTATTGCGCTAATCGTGGACTCTGCCGTGCGGCAGGCGTCCTCCCTGACGATACCTTGCATTTTTTTCACTCCCCAGCCAAGAAGCCAATCTTTAGTTATAATTCCACGTGCCTCCATACACTGGAAGCCGCACAATTTTATGCGGTTCGATTTTAGCAACCGCAAGCAGAACATTTGCAATTATGGACAGGACGCAAGATGAATCAACGGCAATTCTTTAATATTTTTTTACACATTATTGATGTGCCTGTCAGCAATGAGGTTGCGATTAAAAAAAAAATACATTTAACAGCTTATGCACATCGTAAGTGCCTGTTGTGGAAAATAGGTGGATTGAGTTTTGTGATTGCAGATTTCTGATTGCTGATTGATAATCGATGATTGAAGAATGATAATTGATAAACGGATTTGGTGTTTGGTTTTAATTTAAGGGAGATCAAAATGGAATGGACGTGTCGGGATATAGCGAAAATGATAGACCACTCGCTGTTGAAGCCGGAACTTACAGAGGATGAGGTTATCAGGGGCGGCGAGATTGCAAAAAAATACGATGTGGCGACGGTGTGCTGTTCGCCTGCGGCGCTGCCTTTGGTGGTGAAGCAGTTGAAAGGGACAAACGTAAAGCCGACGACGGTTATCGGCTTTCCGCATGGGTGCAACAAGACCGAGACCAAGGTCTTCGAGGCCGGGCAGGCGATAAAGGACGGCGCCCTTGAGCTTGATATGGTGCTTAATATCGGCAAACTCAAAAGCAGGGATTTCGATTATGTCAAAAAGGACATCAAGGCGGTAGTCGATATCGCGCACAAGAGCAAAGTCCTTGTGAAGGTCATACTTGAGAATTTTTACCTGACTGATGAGCTAAAGGAAATTGCCTGTAAAATCTGCGAGGAAGCAGGGGCGGACTGGGTAAAGACATCGACAGGATTTGCAGGCGGAGGGGCGACAATAGAGGATTTGAAACTGATGAGAAAAAGCGTTTCGAAGAAGGTGCAGGTCAAGGCGGCAGGGGGCGTGCGGGATTTGGATATGGCGTTGAAGGTGCGAGAAGTCGGCTGCACGCGTTTCGGTGCAACCGCAACTGCTGTGATTATGGAAGAATGCTATAAGCGCAAGGGCAGAAATGATTAGTTCTTAGTTTTGAGTATTGGGTTTTGAGTTGGGGAAGGGGAGAGGATTCGAAGTCCGATGCGCAATAAAAAAGGCCCCGCGTTGCGAGGCCTTTCTTTGGCGTCAATTGTTGAGTGTCTATTTAGGTGTAACGTTTGTCGCACAGGGCCCTTTTTTCCCCTGGCCGACCTCGAACTCGACCGTTTGGCCTTCGTCCAGATTAGCGTAGCCGGTTGTCTTAATTTCCGAGTGGTGCACGAACAGATCCGCTCCTCCATCATCGGGAACTATAAACCCAAAACCCTTACTGCCATTGAACCATTTTACTTTTCCTGTACTCACTACAATACTCCTTGGCCTTCTATTTGGCCGTCAATCTATAATATGCCTCTCACATTTGTTTTTGGGAGGATATCCTTGAAAGGCGGAAAGATATGCTCTACAAGGCACCTATTATACCACTAATCCCCCCGCCCGCATCAAAAATAATAAAAAATTGTTCAAAATTCCAGAAATTACGCCCTGCGGCTCAATAGTCCATTATTCCGGAAGAAGCCGGGGAGCTGTTTATTATTGCATTCAGCGTGATTTCGGTCCTCAGTATCGCTGCCTGTTGCCGCCTCGGTCGCCATAACCACCGCCGCCGCCTTGTCTTCCGTCCCGGCCTCCGCCATAGCTGCCGCCGCCGCCGGTGCGGCGAGGACGGGTTATTTTCGGCCTGGCCTCTGCGACCCTGATGACACTGTCCATCAGCTCTTTGCCGTTCATTCCATCGATTGCCTTCTGTGCCTCTTCTTTTGAAGGCATTAAGACAAAGCCAAAACCGTTTGATTCACCGCTGGACTTATCTTTTACAATGTTTACCGACTCGACCTGTCCAAAG
>JBDRMP010000031.1:0-9353 GCA_043811995.1 Planctomycetota bacterium | reverse complement strand
AAGGCGGATTGTGTTGAACCATCTCTGTTTGTTTGATACTGTTGTCATAGGTCATTCCTTTCAATAAGGTTAGATTTGTTTTTGTGCAAAGCTCAAATCATAACCGTTGAAAGGATGACCTTCATATTATCTAAATATTATAATGAGATTGCTTCGCTTCGCTCGCAATGACCCTTCTACGTTAACACTACGAAGGGCAGGCAGACGGGCGTTCAAATCATTTCGTTGTCGTGCCGACAACAGCTAAACATTATAAAGAGATTGTGTCAGGTTTTTTCGACGGAGATGCGGGCGTCGACGGCGACGGTGATAGTGCCGAGGGGGCCGACCATAAAGGGATTGATGTCCATTTCCCTGATTTCGGGAAATTCGGTGACGAGCTGAGACAAGCGCTGCAGGCCCTCTGCAACGGCACCGATATCGATGCCCTGCTCGCCTCGTGCGCCGATTAGCAATTTATAGGTTCTTGTGCTGACGAGCATTTGCTTCGCTTCTTCGGCGGTGAGGGGGGCAAGATAGAAGGAGACATCCTGCATAACCTCGACCATAGTGCCGCCCATGCCGAACATCATCAGGGGGCCGAAGTGGGGGTCGCGGTGCATACCGAGGATAAGCTCTTTGCCTGTCGAGCACATTTCCTGGACGAGGACGCCGAGGATTTTGGCTTCGGGGACTTTTTTGGGAATGCGGAAGAGCATAAGGTCGAAGGCGTCCATAACCTGCTGAGCGTTTTCAAGGCCGACTCGGACGCCGCCCACGTCGAATTTATGAATGATATCCGGGGACCATATTTTGAGGACGACGGGAAAGCCGATTTGAGTAGCGATGCTTGCGGCCTGCTCGGCGGTAGTGGCGACGGCGTCTTTTGGTGTGACGAAGCCATAGGCCTCGAGAATTTCCTTCGATTCCGCTTCGCCGATGTTGCGGACGTCCTGGCGGAGGTGTCGTTCGATGATGTTTTCGGCCTTGTGGCGGTTGACGCTGAAGAGCTTGATGACCCGTTTTGGTCGAGCCAGCCAGCGGACGTAGTCAGTCATAACTTTAATAGTCAGGATGGCGGCTTCGGGGGAATCGTATTGCGGGATATCATTTTTACGCAAAATGACGTTTGCGTCGGCGACCTTGCTTGCGCCGAGGAAGGCGGCGAAGACGGGTTTTTTGCTCTTTTTCTTCACGACGGCGACGATTGCCTCGGCGGTGCCTGTGGCGTCGGTCATTGCCTGCGGAGTAAGGAGGACAAGGACCGCATTGACATTGGGGTCGTCGAGAACGACATCGAGGGCGAACTGATAACGGTCGGGCAAGGCGTCGCCGAGGACGTCGATTGGGTTATGGATATTCGCGGCGGGAGGGAGTTTTTCTGCAAGCCGTTTCATTGTGGCTTCGGTTGGTTTGGCGAAGGTGAGCTGATATTTTTCGATTGCGTCGGCGGCCATAATTCCGGCGCCGCCGGCGTTGGTAATGACGGCGACGGATGAGCCGGCGGGCAGCGGCTGGTAGGCGAAACCCTGAGCGAAGTCGAATTGTGATTTGAGCGAGAAGCAGCGAACGACGCCCGCTCTTTCGAAGACGGCTTCATACGCGGTTTCACTGCCGGCGAGAGAGCCGGTATGCGAAGAGGCGGCCTTTGCGCCGGCGGCGGTGACACCCGATTTCATAAGCAGGATTGGTTTTTTCTGTGAGATTCTCTCGGCCTGACGGACAAAGGCATTGCCGTCAGAGATGCTTTCGAGATAGCCGGCGATGACCTTGGTTTCGGGGTCGTCGGCGAGTGTTTCTATGATTTCCAGCTCGTCGACGTCGGCTTTATTACCAATGCTGACGAGGGTGCTGAAGCCGATGTCATTTGCATTGGCCATATCGAGGATGGCAGCCATAAGCGCGCCCGACTGAGAGAGGTAGCCCACCGCACCGACGGCGGGCAGCGCGCCACCGAAGCTGGCGTTGAGCTTATTGGCAGGGACGATGAGGCCAAGACAATTGGGGCCTATGACGCGGATGCCGGATTGTTTGGCGATTTGAATTACCTGCTGTTCGAGTTTTTTGCCCTGCTCGCCGACCTCTTTGAAGCCGGCGGTAATTATTATGACGGCTTTTACGCCTAAGTTAGCGCATTGCTGCATAACAGAAGGGACGGCTTTTGCGGGCACGACTATGACGACGAGGTCGGGTGTCTGGCCGATGGCTTTAATATCAGGGTAACACTTAAGGCCCTCAATTTCTTCGGCCTGGGGATTGACAGGGAAGATTTTGCCCGGGAAGCCGGCGTCGAGCATCGATCGCAAGATTTCATAGCCGACCTTGCCTTTTTGGCGGGAAGCGCCAATTATCGCAACCGATTTCGGATTAAAGAATTTTTCAAGCATTGCAATCCAAGTACCTTTCAAGCCCCTTCTTCGCTGCGCTACGAAGGGCAAACCCCGCCGGTTGGCCTCTGGCCAACAGAGCAGGTGAACAGTAGACAGGTGAGCAGATGAGAATCGAATCCTGTGGTCAACTGTTCTACTGCTCAACTTTCTGCGCCAAGCGGGCGAAACGCCCAGCAGAATAACACTTAGAAGAGTGGAAATTGTATTGGATGCACGGGTCAAAAGCAAAATTATTTTGATGTGATTTGTCAGCTCGAAGGGATATATAATGGGCGGGATGAAAGGGAAAAAGACGGGCAAATTTGTGATACAAAGGCACGAAAGACAGAATGAGCCCCTTCTACGCTGCGCTACGAAGGGCAGGCAGGTGCACTGGGATTTGATGCTGGAGAAAGGCGGGGTTCTGGAGACATACAGGGTAAACTCGCCGCCTGAAGAATGGGGGGACAATGCGCCGGAGGCAACGAGGATTTTCGACCATCCGCTGAAATTTTTGACCTACGAGGGGAGCGTCAATAAAGGCAAAGGCAAGGTTACAATTGTCGAAGCGGGGATTTACCGAATACTGTCGCAAAAAGAAAATCAATTGGAAGCTGACTTCGAAGGCACAATCATAAAAGGGAAAAAGGAAATTATTTTCGCAACTGGGGGATGTCGGGTTCAACGTGGATGATAACATTGACGGGACGGCTGAGCTGGCTGCGAATGTCGATTTCGAGCTTTTCCGAGATATCGTGGGCGTCGGAGATGCTGAGGGTGGGGTCAACGAGGATGTGGAGGTCGAGAAAGATTTCCCTGCCTACGGCGCGAGTACGGAGGTGATGCCACTGTCGGACCTGGCCATTGGTTTTGATAATGTCTTTTATGTTGTCAATGGTCGCCTGGTCGACGGCCTGCTCGGTAAGCTCGGCGAGACAATTTTTTATTATGCCGGCGGCGACGAGCGAAATCATAATTCCGATGACGATAGCGGCGACCTGGTCGCCATAGTCAAAACCGAATTTCTGGGCGATTGCGCCGATGATGACGGCAACGGAGCTAAGGGCATCGGCGCGGTCGTGCCAGGCATTGGCCAGAACGGCCGGACAATGATATTTGAGGGCGACGGCTTTAGTGATTCGATATATGATTTCCTTGATAACTACGGCGAAAACCGCGGCGACAAGGACGAGATTTCCGGGATGTTTAATATTGCCCGTAGCGATGTCGTGAGCAGCGTAATAGACCATACCGAGGCCCATGGCCAAGAGGCCCAGTGCGATAGCCGCGGCGATAAGGGTTTCGAGCTTGCCGTGCCCGTAGGGGTGGTCGCGGTCGGGCTTTTTTGCGCCGAGATGAATACCGAGAAGAACGGCAAAATCGGTAATCATATCCGAGATGGAATTGACGCCGTCGGCGACTAATGATAAGGAGCCGGTAAGAAAACCAACGGTAAACTTAATGGGGACAAGAATCAGGATGTTTGCGGCGATGCTGGCGTATGTTACACGCCGAATTTGTCGTGAGGCAACGGATTGTTTGTCTTCGTCCATATAGCGCTTTAATCGGCAGGTTTGTTTTGTGTATTGAGAACGGCGTCGATATATTTTTGAGCGGTTTGTTTATCCCTGGCCTCGGCGATAATACGAACAATGGGTTCGGTGTTGCTGGGACGGATATGGAACCAGGCATCGGGGAGGTCGAAACGGCAACCGTCGGTGGTGTTCAGCCTGGCGTCCGGGAAAAGCTTTTTAGCGGTCTCAACGAGAGATTTGGCGGTATTGCCTTCTGCGGGGACTTTAAGTTTGGTCATAAAGTAACCGCCGATTTCTGCAGCGTTCTGGCTGACGGTCTTACTGGTTTGAGCGAGAAGCTGCAAGACAAAAGCCATAGCCAGAAGCGAATCTCGGATGGGGCCTACGCGGAGGTCGATGACGCCGCCATTGCCCTCGCCGCCTATGATGCAATTGTTTTCCAGCATCGCGGAAGCTACGTTTGCCTCGCCCACGGGCGTTCGGATGACTCGCCCCCCTGCCGCTTGCGCTATGTCGTCAATCATACGGGAGGTTGAGAGGTTCGCGGCGGCTGTGCCGGTTTTCTGACTGAAGATGAGTTTTGCGGCGAGCGCAAGCGTGTATTCTTCGCCGATGAAAGAACCAGTTTCATCGACTATTGCCAAGCGGTCGGCGTCGGGGTCCTGGGCAAAACCCATGTCGGCACCAGCATCTTTGACGGCGTCGCAGAGGGAGGTAAGATTTTCAGCCGTGGGTTCCGGGGGATGAGCGAACAGGCCGGTCGGCTCATTGTTCATCGGGATGACCGAGCAACCGAGTTCCGTGAGCAGTTTGAGGCCCGGCCTGCCTCCTGCCCCATTAACGCTGTCGAGGACGATTGTGAAATGTTCTTCAGCGATTGCCTTTCGGTCAACGATGCGAAGAACTTTGGCGATATGAACGTCGTCGGAATCGTTATTGACGGAAACTTTGCCGGGTGTGAGTGAGCCGGTTGTGGTGAAATCCTTACTGAGAAATCGTTTTTTAATCTGCTCGGCGACGTCGGGAGGCGGGGCCATAGCGTTGCCCAAGAGCAGCTTGATACCGTTATAGGGGGCGGGATTGTGCGAGGCGGTGATAATGACGCCGCCTGCACAATTGAGATGTTTAACCATAACACCCACGGTAGGCGTGGTGACTATACCGAGGTCAATGACGTTGATACCGGTTGCCGTCAGGCCTGAGGTTACGGCGGCGGCGAGGGATTGTCCGCTGGGTCGTGAATCCCGGCCGAGGCAGACGGCCAACGCCGCGTCGGCGGCTGACCGTGAGCGCAGAAACGAGCCGAATGCGCGACCGTAATCGGCGGCAACTTCGGCAGTGAGGTTTTCGCCGACGATTCCGCGTAACCCGCTAACTGTAATTATCAGTTGTCCAGCCATTACTTATTCGCCTCAAGCGCAATCAGTCAAGCTGGCAAACGTAGATTTCATTAACAAAATCGAGCTTGCTGAGGGCTTCGACGGCTTCGGAACGCGGGGTCTTATCAAGAGAGACAGCGAGAATGGCTTTCTGCTGGTCGAGCTTTTGGCCGACACCCATCGTGCAGATATTGATTTTGTGTTTGCCCATAAGGGTTCCGACAGAGCCGATAACGCCGGGCTGGTCATCATTGAAAATAACGACGACGGGGCCCTGCGGAGTCATCTCGACGCTGAAACCATCGATTTCGATGATACGCAGGAGTCGTTCGCCGAAGACCGAGCCGGTGACGGTTCGAGTCACCTTGTCGGTAACGACCTTAGCGGAAAAGCTCGACGCGACGTCCTTCGGGGCGGTATTTTTGGTCACGTCGATACTGATGCCGCGCTCTTTTGCCAGGAGGGGCGTATTGACCATATTGAGGGGCATTTCAAAATGTTTCTGGAGCAGTCCGATTTCAAAATTCAGAGTCACGGTCTGGACGGGCATCTCTGCTATTGCGCCACGATACTCAACCTTCACCTGCTTAATAGGCCCAGGCGCTATAGTGCTGAGCAGGACACCGACTCTTTGTGCAAGCTCGGCGTATTTGGCGACCAGCGGCGGCACTGCACCGGTAGTTGATGGCGCGTTTAGTGCGTTTTTGATGGGGCCGCCTCGCAGGGCATCGACGAGAATCTGAGCGGCCTCGACGGCGACCCCGATTTGGGCCTCTTCGGTGCTTGCTCCGAGATGCGGGGTGACGAGGCAGCTATCGAATTCTTTGAAGCGGGTATTCTCCGGCGGCTCTTTTGGGAATACGTCGAGGGCTGCTCCGGCGATACGTTTTTCGGCAAGGGCGGCGTAAACGGCATCTTCATTGATGATGCCTCCTCGAGCGCAGTTAATCAGGCGGACGGTCGGCTTCATCATTTTTATTTGCTCGGTGTTAATCATATTGAGCGTTTGCTCGTTCCTGGGGACGTGGACGGTGATGTAGTCGGCTTCTTTGAAGATTCTTTCGAGGTTGTCGGTTATTTCGACACCGATTTGCTCGGCCTCAGACGGAACAGCCAGCGGGTCGTAACCGAGGACTTTCATATCGAAGCCCCTGGCGGCCATTTTAGCCACTGCCATACCGATTCTTCCCAGGCCGATTACGCCGAGGACCTTGTTATTAAGCTGAGAGCCCTGGTATTTTTTTCTGTCCCAGGCACCGCCTTTGAGCGAGTTGCAGGCGGGAACGACGTGTCGGCTCATATCCAGCATAAGCGCCATTGTATGCTCTGCAGCGCTTAGCGTGTTTCCGCCGGGGGTATTCATAACTAAAATACCTTTTCGGGTCGCCTCCTTTACGTCAACATTATCGATACCGACGCCTGCGCGGGCGACGGCCCTGAATTTGCCGGGGTTTGCAAGGACCTTGGCGGTTACTTTGGTGCCGCTTCGGATAATCAGGCCATCGTGTTCGCCGATGATTTGTGCAAGCTCATCCTCGCTGATGTCCGTCTTGACGACCACCTCGACATCGGGCATTGACTTGAGCAGGTCGATACCTTCTTTGGCAAGTTTGTCCGTTATCAATATTTTCATCGCTTTGTCACTCCGAAACAGTTTTAGGAATTTTATTTAGTTATTTTCCCAGCCGATGTTGGTTACTTCATCGGAAATTTTGAACTGGTTTTTGGGAGCGTTGTAAAGATATCGTGTAACGCAATGTGCTGCGGCGACGACCAGTCGCACGGCGGCGGCGTCCTGGCCTCGTCGTTCGGATTCGAAGCCGACTTTAACCGCTTTGGCCTGTTCGAGCGTCGGCCAGAGTTTTTCTCCGCTGGAGGTCCTGATAAGCTGGGCTTCGGCGTTAAGCTCTCCGCTAAGATAGCCGGTCTGACCTATGTCCGAGACACGACAATCATTGACAACTATCAGCAACACCAAATCGGCGCCGAGCGCAGAGCCGATTTTGTCCGGACTGAGCAGTGAGAAATCAGGCGTGCTCGAGCGAAACTCGGCCAGCTTGTCGTAATCAATCAGGAATTCCGGCTGGATTTTCAGCCGCATCTGAAGCATTTTGTTCACTGTATCGGTCAGGAAATATCTCAGGTTTGCGTGGGCGTTGAGGTAAGAGGGCTGGTCAACGAGAACAAGGATTTTCTGGTCCTTTTGCTGAGTAAGGTCGTACTCAGCGGGGATTTCGCTCTCGGCACTGGTGGGAGTGCCTAAAAGCGCAACTATACCAGGTTGACAGCCGGCCTGCAGGCAAAGGCAGGAAATCGCAGCACACGCTATCACAGGCGCGAAAAACCGGTTTTTTGTCATTGCGAGGAGTCCCGATTTCCGAAACGGGCTCGTCGCAACGCTGCGTGTATCGGGACGACGCGGCAATCTATAAGTATCAAAAGCTTGAGATTGCTTCGCTTCCTCCTTCGCTATCGCTACGGAGGACAGGTCGCTCGCAATGACTTTCATTCTGTTAAAAGCTCTAAATTTCATTCGGCCCACCCATTTCAATGACCGCTGTGCTCAGCGAGCGTCTTTGCGAGCGTGAAGGCCCATCCGGCCGCAAGCACAAGCACCAACGCGGCTATTATATAACGCAATTTCAACGATAAAATGAACCGCTCAAAAGTCGGTGAGTATAGCCCAAAAGCCGCAATAAGAAAAGCAAAAAATGCGGTTACAACTGCGAGCCCGCAGAATAATCCAGCGGCCGGCTGGGCGTAAAAAGAACGGATTATTTGGCCCTGGGCGAAGTAAAGGACGGCGTGGGTAAACCCGCAGGTGGGGCAGGGAAGCCCGTAGCGTTGTTTGAAGCCGCAGGGGAAAGGGTAAAGATTTATATTGTAATGGGCGATGAGCCAAAGGGCCGTGAATGAGCCGGCGATTGCCAAAAAAACGATTGCCGCGATGAGCCGCTGTCGGGCCGTCGCACGCGTAAAGGTTTTCGGCAAGTTTGGTTGTTGGCTTAGTGCCATAAGGGCGTTAAAATACCGTCATTTCCAAACAACGTCAAGAAAGGAAACATATATGACGCTTGAACAGACGGACTTGAGCAGGATGCTGGAGACGGCGGTAGTGGCGGCGCGATTAGCGGGACAGCGGGCGATGGAGGAAATCCGCTACATCAAGACATCGGTCAAAGGCCCGGACCAGTTAGTAACACAGGCAGACGTGATATGCCAGCAGATAATAATCGACAGGATAAAGGAGACGTATCCGGACGACGGCTTTATCGCAGAGGAGGGACAGAATGGCGAGATGTTTAAGCAGCCGCCGAGGGGCAGCAGGCGGATATGGTGGGCCATCGACCCGATAGACGGAACGACTAATTTTTCAAAAGGGATGCTTTTGTTTGCGGTTTCAATAGCGGCGATATACGAGGGCGAGCCGGTGGTCGGAGTGATTTATGAGCCGGCAACCGATTCGATGTTTACTGCTCTAAAGGGCGAAGAGGCCCGGCTCAATAACAGGCGGATTATGACAAGCGACGACGGCTTCAATAATTTTTCGAGTATCGGCACGGACAGTTTTTTCGATAACGGCGTGCCGGGATGGGTAATCAAAATGATGGAGCGAGCGATGTCCCGTACCCTTGGCAGCTCGTGCATTCAGCTTGCGTATTTGGCGAAGAGAAGCTTGATTGGGGCGGTATTCGTCAGGCCAAAGGTGTGGGACGTTGCGGCGGGAGTGGTGATAGCCGAATCCGCGGGGGCGATTGTCAGCGACTGGAAAGGGAACAAACTATTTCCGATTGACTGCGACAAATACCAGGGCGAAGAGATGCCGACACTTGCAGCCAATAAGAAAGTTTACTCAGAGATGCTGATGATGCTAAAGTGATTGCCAATTGCCAATTTTCTGCTCCGTAGAAAATCGGCAATCACCTTGGGTCGGGGACTGATTGTATGGCGATGACTTTCACTTTCCCGCCTGTTTTGGTAACCCCGCTTCTGTCTAAAATGGCGACGACACGTTTTTGCGGGCCGTCGGCGCCGATGCGGACGAGGATATAGGCGGTAAATACGTCGCTGCGAACGGTAACAAGATTGCT
>JBDRMP010000030.1:0-7883 GCA_043811995.1 Planctomycetota bacterium | reverse complement strand
TATCAGCAGTTATGGATACTTGAAGCGAAGCTGAAAGAGTTGGCTGAAGAAGAAAGAATTGACGGAAAATCAAAGGTAGCGTAAACTATGAGAACTGGAGTAGCCATTCAAACCTCCAACTACGATTGGGACAATGTCTTTGGATTTTCTTAAAGAGGGATATGAACAAATCTATAACTTGGGTAATTTTGAAAATGAACCTTCCTTTTTTGGCATAATACGCGAAAGTGTCGTTAGAATACGAGAAAAGCATTTATCGCTTAAACTGCCATCAGATCCGGGCTATGATAACGTGATAGCTTACAAAAACTGGTGTATAGATGCTCTTCAAATAATCGATGAATCGATTCGGCCCCAAACAACCCTTGCTAATACAAAACAAAACGGCGGGAAAACAATATCGCAACTCATCCAACAAGGTGAAGGTCGCGCTGTCGAATTCAAGGAAATGCTGGAGTATTCTGTGCGGGAGAACAAACAAGATACTAACTTGAATAAAGAATGCCTTAAAACAATTGCCGCATTTCTAAACACCGACGGGGGAACATTGCTAATAGGCGTCAGAGATAACGGCGAAATAACAGGGATTGAACGAGATTTACAGTATGTCCAAAGAAAAAACAAGGACGGATTCGAGTTAAAGTTGCGGGACCTTATTAAAAGCCATCTTGCCCCATTCCCATCAGGCAAAATAAATATCCAGTTTGAAACCCTCACAAAAGGAATGGTATGCAGAGTCGATATCGAACCCGTAAACAAAAATCAAACAATCCACTTGGGTAAGGATGTTTATATTCGGGATGGGAATACGACGCGGAAATTAGAAGGCAGGGACTTAACCGATTGGATTCAGCAGAGAAATAATTGAGCATACGCACTGGATTCCACCCCCTGCTTCCGCAGGGGTGACAATCTTGCGCGGGAATGACCCTTCTTCGTTAACACTACGAAGGGCAGGCAGGCCTCCCGGCCAAAGGCATGCTGGGACAGGTGGGGGGTTAAACGACAAGTAGAACCCTGCCACTCGCCTGCGGCGAAGATGGCAGGGCTAACTATTATTCGGCGGTGAAAAATTCCTTATCGCCGTGGGTAAGTCCTCATAACGGTAAGGGATTTGGAACTTTTCACAAATGGCCTTGAATTTTTTAAGGACGGTTTCGGTCAGTTCGCTTTGAAAATCGGCGTCGCCTTTGCAGCAGAAGATTCGACAGCCGGCGAAACGATGCGGGTAAACTGTGCATTTACCGTTTGCCTGGTAACTACAACGCCCCCCTGCCATTTCAATGTCATTCCGAGCGTAGCGAAGCGAAGTCGAGGAATCTTTTTTAATAGATTTCTCCACTCCGCGACGCATAGCGTCGCTGCGGTCGAAATGACAATTAGACCGTTCAACAGAATATTTGAAGGTCTGAGTCCCCACCTTATCTATAAAGAACAACATTTCAGGCGTTGTTACATACAGGCGATGGTCGTAGGACTCAAAATCACAGCATTTGCCGCAGGCATCGCAGGTAAATTTGGCGGCCAACTGCTCATCGAGCCAATTATAGATTTCCTCTACCTGACGGATAACTTCTTTATTATGTGAACCCAGTAACCAAAAGAGCTTTAGCCACAGAGTTTTTAAGCCACCCCGCTTCGCTAAAGCTACGCCGGGCAGGCAGAGGTCACAGAGAAAAGAATTAAAAACAGTGTAAATCCGTGTTAATCCGTGTCTAAAATCAACCGCGTCAATCCGTGTCTTTTTCATGATTAGATGTTAGTAACATCTTTCCACCATATTTCGCTGTTTTTGGCCTGAACTTTTTCAGGGGTGTAAATTTTTCCGCGGTTTATGCCTGGGCATTTCTGCGCGGCTGTATTCCATTTGTCGGGACTGGTCAGATTACCCGGCCAAAACGGCCAGCTCCGGCACTGCCTCGGCCTGACAGGGTAAATCATACAAACCTTCCCTTCTCGACCCTTGCGCAGAAAAATACAGTCCCGCGTGCGGACATCTTCGATGATAGTCAGCCGCAACCCCACTCGTTTTAGATACTGTTTTTTTAATTCCCCTACCGACATATTCAGGTGTCGGGCAATGAGTCGAATCTCCGGCCTGCTTACCCAGATATAGCCCTCAGCCGGGCCGGAGCAGCACCGGCCGCATTGCAGACACTCAAAATGCAGCCCTGTGACATACCAGGACGATTTGTTATTGCGATTATTCACAGAATCTATTTTAACGTGGAGAACGCAATACGTGAATTATGAATTGAGAATTTAGAATTTAGAAACCTTTTGCTTTGCATTCTGTGATGAGAGCGTGCTGGTGGGGTTTATCTGCGCCACTCGGCTTTGCGAACCATAAGCGGCGGCATAAGGTTCGGCTGGAACCTGGCGCGTCTCGCGCTGCCGAAACTCCGGCTGCTCGGATACCAGCGAATGGTAAAAAGCTCGGGCTTAAACGTTAATTTGGTCGTTTTCTTCGTGCCTAACATCATTAAATCCTTACTGCCAATCTCAAAAGTTGCCTTGCCTTGATGGTATCGGCAAAAAAAGGGCGGCACTTTATGTGCCCGACGCTCGGATTATAGGACGTTTTGAAGCGGTAGAGAGCTTGCTTAAAATACCTCCCCGCCAAGCCCCTGGATACGTCGCCAGTCGGCGGGCTGCAGGTCTATTTCGAGGACTTCAATCCGGCTGAAAAACCAGGAGCCGCCCTGTTTGAGGAAATCGGCGTGGAGCTTGAAAAGCATCATCTTCCTGTATTCGAAAATTGGCCCCTGCGGGTCGAAAACAACTCTCACCGTAAAAACGGCCTCGGCGTTCGGCGGCTCTACTCTCAATGAAACAATACTGAGCACATTTTTCTCAATGATGGGTTCTGACAGCCGAGCCCTGCAGTTACTCAAAAGCGCCTGTTTAGAGGCGTGGAACGAGTCGCGATAATTATCCGAAAACAGGGGCGTCATCGCCTCAACATCTTCCTTCTCGACGGCCTTTACGGCTTTGGCAATAAGGGCCTCGACCTTTTCAGTATCGGTCTGGACAAAATAATCGATAGCGAAAGCCGACGCCGCCAGAAGTATGGGTAACAGCCACAGCCACCTGTGTTTCTCAGGAAATACCGCGCGAATGACAAACGCCGCCAGCAAAACACCAACCGATACCATCAGCAGCAGCCAGGGTTGTTCATATATATTTGTCATTTGCTCTCCGGCCTTTCGAACGTCAGTCGCAATCCCGCGAGGGCCTTGCGAATCTTTTTGGTTTTCTTGTAATCGGTCATATCCGGCGCCAAGGCCGTAACGCTTATGTATCCTTCCATCAAAGCAACAATATCTGCTGAAGGGTCTTCCAACGGATGAGGCCCGCCCGCGAGCTGAAATACCATCCGACCCTTCTCATCCGTCTGCGGTATATAGTACTCGTCGAACGCCTTGTTCGACTGCGGCACGACCTTGATACCCTTCGGCTGACCCTGTGAAAGCAAAGGGATATTTATGTTTATCACGGCGCCCGTCTTTATGGGCATAAGCTTCTTGAGGACCAGCATGCAATAGCCGGCGGCGGTGTCGTAATCCATTTTTTCCTCGGCGGCAACGCTCATCGCAACAGATGGGATACCGAGCAACACCCCTTCCATAGCGGCCGCTACCGTCCCGGAATAATAAATATTGATGCCGGCGTTGGCGCCGTTGTTTATGCCTGCAATCAGCAGGTCGATGGGGCCCTCGCACAGTTGAAGAACCGCCAGCTTTACGCAGTCCGCCGGCGAACCTTCGACGCTATAGCCGGTAAAAAGACCGTCCACATCGACTTTGCTGCAAACCAGCGGACGGTTGAAAGTTAAACTGTGGCTGGCACCCGAACGACTGTCCGAAGGAGCAACGACCGTAACACTGCCTAATTTGACAAGCTCCTTATAAACGGCCGACAGCCCCGGCTTGAGAATCCCGTCGTCATTTGTCAAAAGTATGTTCATTTTCCCATTGATTATTGATGATTGATTATGGATTATCAATACCATTATGGAAAAGTATCAGCCGGGCCGGAAAAATTTATTGATGTCGAGGGTCGAAACTCGCGCATTTGACGACTGGGCGATAAACGAGCTTGGCGTCCCGGGCGTTGTATTAATGGAAAACGCCGGACGCAGTTGTGCGGAACTGATTGCAGAAAAGCTGTCCGGAATAGAAAAACCGCGGGTATGCATCTTCTGCGGGACGGGCAACAACGGCGGCGACGGGTTTGTCATAGCGAGGCACCTGCTCAATCGGAAATTTAACGTCGTCGTAGTGATTTGCGGCAACCGTAACAAGATAAAAGGCGGCGCCAAAATCAACTTCGATATTCTCGAAGGACTTGGTGTGCCAATCGAAAACCTCGACGTGGATACCGAATCCGATATCGAAGGCCGAACGGCAAGTTTTGCTCAAGACGCCGATATGACTGTTGACGCCATTTTCGGAACAGGACTGACAGGACAACTGCGTGACGAATACAAACGGCTTATAGAGGCAATAAACTCGCTCGGTTGCCCCATTCTTTCCGTTGATATTCCATCGGGGCTTGATTGCGATACGGGTCAAACGCTCGGAGCTGCGATAAGGGCCAACTGCACCGTGACCTTCGTCGCTCTAAAGAAAGGATTCGTTCTCGAAACTGCACAAGCACTAACCGGCGAAATATACGTCGCCTCAATCGGCGTCATTCCCAGCTACAAACAGAAAGGATAATCAAAAGCCCCCGGGTTTGCCTGCCTGTGTCTTGTATCCGATAAAGTAAAGAAACCTGTCGGCGTTCAGTATCGGTATCCAAAGCGATTCTGCCTGGCTTTGGACCTGCTTGTAATTTGTCAGCCGCTCTACTGCGCTGTCGTATTTTTCCATCGCGTCAGGGTATATTTCCATCTGTTCGAGAGTCGGTCTCGGCGGGATATTCGGCGGCGTCCCGAGAATCACAAAATCGGTGTTGACGGTTACTGTATCAGCGACCTTTCCGCCCCATCCTTCCACCAGCCCACGTATTTTTTCGACGGCGTCGGCATCATTAACACCGTCTTTATTCAGGTCGAAATCGCCTGCGATTACAAAGGTATTTGCCGTTTTGGAATCCCAGATAAGGTTTGCTACTATGTCTTCAACCACGACTGGGTTTCTCGGCTCAGAGCGAACAATTCTCGCCGCTGAAATACCGTCACTTACGTTGTAAACCTCGATTTCCGCCTTGCCTTTGCCGTCTCTCGGGATGGGCTGGTTCTTGTCATAGACAGAGAACGTCAGCCCCCTGTAAACATGGTCATTGTCGCCGAGGTTGATGTGGACTATTTTGGACTGGCTGTCGACCAAAATCACCTTCCCATCGGGCTCGAAGGCCTTCACTTCGACATCCGGCGGCGGCCGAACGGACCATACGTCTTCTTTCAAAGTGCGCTGAATCCTCTCCTCGGCGGTCCGAAGTTCCGCCTGCGTCCTCAACAACTGCTTGTTGGTCTCCTCATGGCCTGTTCTTTCCTCATCGAGCTTGGCGTAGAGGTCTTTGACCTGTGCGTCGGTCTTTTTCTCCAACAGCTCCTTCAACTCATCATAGCCCTTGCGAGCCGTCTCATATTGCTGCTGAAATTTGTCTTTCTCTTCCAACAGGGCCTTTTCTTTTTCCAAGCTGGCCTTCATTGCGTCATCGAACCTTGTTTGCAGGGTAGCAAGCTCCTCTTTTGCGGCTGCCTCGGAGGTTTTGGTATTCGCCAAGACAGTGCTCAACTTGGCGGTTATCTGCAGCATTGAAGAATTCGGGTCAACGTCTGCCATCTCAGGATTTTGCTTTATAATGTCGGCAACGGTTTCCCTGACTTTTGTTGAGGCCTCCTGAACCTTAACTTCGGCTGATGTCTCGGCGGGCACGCCGGGAACGATTAAAGATACAGCACGGTCGAGGTAATCGAGCATCGCTTTGAGCCGGGTTTTTTCAGGCCGCTCATCAGCACCGACAAGCGCGCCAATCTTTTGCAGCTCCGCGGCGCTGGCAATCTCATCGAGACGTCTCTGGGCCGTGTCTGCGATGCCACGCTGCTCCTCGAACTGGAGGTAGAAAATTACGGCCACGGTGGCCGCGATAATAAATAGAATCACGAACGCTATTAGGGCATAAAGGGTGCTGTCGCCCGAAGATTTTTTGCCGATAGCCATACTAACGACTCCTTTGAATAGTAAAATATTGGTTTTTGGGCTTTATAACGCTTATAATATCGTCTGAAAGTTACCTAAAGTCAACTAAAAAACCGGTTTATCGTCTCGGCGTGATAGGATTTGGGCATAGTTATCGGCCGTTTTGGATTGTGGCAGAAAATATGGCAAAAGAACGATTGCAGAAAATACTGGCTTCCGCGGGGATTGCCTCCCGGCGAAAATGCGAAGAGCTTATCCTCGAAGGGCTGGTCAGCGTCAATGGCTCTGTCGTGGAACGGCTGCCCGCCTTCGCAGACCTCGATAAAGACACAATCATAGCGGCAGGCAGACGGATTCGGCCCCAGCAGAAGGTCTATTTCCTCCTCAATAAACCGAGGGGCATTATCTGCACCAACTTCGACCCGCAGGGCAGAACCAAAGTAATCGACCTTGTTCCCACCAGGCACCGCATCTTCTGTGTAGGCCGGCTCGATATCGATACGGTCGGCCTGATTATTCTCACCAACGATACCGCCCTTGCCAACCGCCTGACGCATCCGAGATATGGACTGACCAAGACCTATATCGCCGAAATCAAAGGGCGTATTGAAACCAACCATGTCGAAAAACTCAAATCGGGTATCTGGCTGGCCGAAGGCAAAACCTCTCAGGCAAAAGTCAAAATACTCAAACGCGGCTATAAAAGCTCATTGGTCGAGGTAACGGTTTCAGAAGGGCTTAACCGCGAGATTCGCAGAATGCTTGCCCGCGTCGGCTTGCCCGTAAAGTCGCTTAAACGCACCCGCATCGGCAAAATCACCGACCGAGGCCTCGGCGTCGGCAAATTCCGCCTCCTCACCCACGCCGAAGTTGCATATCTAAAAAAACCCACACACGTTTAATTGAAGGATTTCATAGATACGTCCTATAACTAAAAGCCGGGCTGGAGATGGAAAATGCTTGCATTTGCTTAACAAAATGGGTATAATTGACGTATAATAAGGGGGCAGGGATGCGGAATAACTATATTCAGGACCTGTCCGGGATATTGGAGATTAAATAATTATGGCCGGTATGTTCTATTCAATCAAAGAGGTCAGTGAGAAACTGGGTAAGAGTGAAGACGAGGTTCGGCAGCTTGTCAAGGCAGGTCGGCTGCGCGAGTTCCGCGACGGGCCGAATCTGCTGTTCAAGGTCGATGAAGTCACCGCGTTAATGAGTGACACAGGCGTGATGCAGACCAGCAAGCAAGCCGAAAAATCCGCTGAACCGAAATCGGAAGAAAAGGTCGAAGTGGATGCGGAGCCGATACTTGAAGAAGAGCCGGAAGCGGAATCGGCACCCACACCGGAAGTAGAAACGCCCGTTGAACCGATGCTGGAAGCAGAGCCGGAAGCGGAATCGGCACCCACACCGGAAGTCGAAACACCCGTTGAACCGGAACTGGTAGAAGAGCCGCAACTCGAACAACCCGCCGCACCAGCACCACAGACAGAGGCCGAAGCAGAAGAAATTCTGCTCGCGCCCGAGGGGCCTGAAAAACCCGGCGAAGAGATTCATCTAACCGACGCCGATACACAGATAGTAGATGAAGGAATCAAGGTTCTGGGCGAGACCGACACCGCGGAGTCACTCGGAGGAGATACCGGCGGGGAGACATTCAAGGGACTTTCCGGTACTCCGGCCCCGGGTAAAGAGGCGTCACTCGAAGAAATCGAGAAAGACGTTAGTTTG
>JBDRMP010000029.1:0-10742 GCA_043811995.1 Planctomycetota bacterium | reverse complement strand
GAACGGACGCATAGCTGGATGAACCGGTTCCGACGCATCTTGACGCGTTGGGAAAAGAAGCCTGAAAATTATTTGGCTTTGCTTCATCTTGTCTGTGCCGTAATTACGTTTCGTTGTTCCGGGTTATTCGGATAGGCTCTTAATCTGTGTATAAGACGGAAAGCAGATGAGATTATCCATCGTTATACCAGCGTTTGAGGAAAGCGGCAAAATCGAACACGACATCAATTCCGCCCGCGGCTTCCTGGAGAGTAAAGGATTCGAAGGGGAGATTATAGTCGTGGACGACGGCAGTGAAGACAAAACAGCCGAGGAGGCCATAAGCGCCGGCAGAAATTGCAGCGGTCCGGTTGAGGTCAAAGTAATTCGCAATGAAATCCACCGCGGCAAGGGCTATGCTGTCCGCTGCGGGATAAAGCAGACACGGGGCGATTACGTAATGTTCGCGGACAGCGGCAACTGCGTCCCATACGATAACACTTCACGCGGACTGGAACTGATAACAAGCGGACAATGCGACATAGCACACGGCTCACGCAAGCTGGCGGGGACATATATCGAAAAAGACCACGGGCTTTACCGGCATATCTGTTCGGCTCTTTTTCATTTTTTCGTCGCGAAAGTAATGAAAGTCCCTTCGGAACTGACGGACACACAGTGCGGCTTCAAGATTTACCGCGGCGACGTCGCCCGCAGTTTGTACGACGCGTGTGAAACAAACGGCTTTATGTTCGATATCGAGATAATCCTGCGTGCGTTGAAACAGGGCTATAAGATAAAAGAGTTTCCCGTTTACTGGACCTGCGACCGCGACAGCCGATTATCGCCAGCAAAAAGCATACGGCGCATATTCGATGAGCTGTTGAAGATAAGAAACGCACTGAAGGCAGACAAATAAAACCTCTCGCGGAACCTCATTTATAATAGAATACTGTTTCGTCCTATCGCCCAAAACGCACTATTTCTTTTTCCTTCCCGACAGGACAAGTAACGCTGATGTATCGAAATAAACGGTAGCTGTCCCCATTTAACCCCATTTAACCCGATTGGCGGAACCCTTCTTTTTGGCAGGCAGAATAATAAAAGCAGACGTATCATCATAGGTTGCGCAAAAAGTCCGAATATCGTCAACGGACATTACCATAAAGGCGGTTGACAAGGCATCGGCGGCAGCCGCCGTTAGGCGTCCTGTGGAGGCGGTTTTTGCAGTCGCCCAGGCAGCCAGTTTTCTTTTTACCGGTTTTCCCGAACGGGGGTTGATTATATGTGCGCCTTTTTGCAATCCGGATGCGCTGACGGCAAAATCAGCCAGATAAATTTTCGCCAAGACCCGGCTATAATCGGTCGGGTCGGACAAAGTCAAAGGCCAGCCCTTCAGGCCCCGCGGAACACCGACGGGCAGGATTGTGCTCTGGCCTGCTGAAATCAGGGCGGTATCTATGCTCCATTTGTGAAGCAACTCACCAATTTTGTCCGCGGCGTAACCTTTTCCAATAGCGCCAAGGTCAATTTGGACGCCATCGGCCAGCAATTCAATCGTATGCTCGGACCCATTCAGCTTCAGTCCCGATGCATCGAGACGACTCCAGGATAAATGGGGACAGCTACTGTTTATGGTTCTCCAGATTAACATTTTATCGTTTTCTTTCGTTGTCGGCCGACAGGCAAGGGTCTGACTCTTCGGCCAAGCAGTTTTTCAAGTTTACTAATGAAACTATCCGTTCCCAAAGGCCTGCCAGTATGCGTGCTCAAACGAATCCTGCTCATCTGATTCTCATCGATACCGCCGGCCAATTCGCTACGCCATTCCTTGGCTGAAATCATTTTATTCCAAATGGTCAGATTCAGCAGCTCTGCCCTTTTTCCTTCGTCGACGTGTGTTGCGGTGCTCGACCACTTGTATTGCCAGGGGACGCGACAAATCTTCGCACGCACCGGATTCAGCTCAACATATTTTGCCGCAAGCCAAAAACCCCGTTCATCGAGAGCACATGAATAAAACCGACCCTCCCATAAATGGCCGCTGCGTTTGTGCATCCGGTTTATATATTGCGTGTAGCGAAGATTCGCCCTGCCGATACCCTTGGCCAAGGAATCCTCCTTGTTCGGTATGGCAATGATGTGGACGTGATTGGTCATAAGGCAATATGCGAGAACATCCAGAGCATACTTGCTACAATGCTCTTTTAATATAGCCAGATATGTCCGCCTGTCATCATCGACGAAAAATACATCCTGTCGATTATTACCACGATGGGTAATATGGTGCGGATGTCCCACTGCAACTGCTCTTGCTATTCTTGGCATAACAAAAGCATAACCCTATTACCTCTAATGTCAACAAATAAACGGTAGCTGTCCCCATTTAACTAATTTAACTTTTAACTAGCTCGCAATGACTTTATTTTGTCAGGCATCCTAAATCATTTCCAGCTTCCGAATTGCAAGACACGGCTGACGGAGCCCTTCTTTGCGGGAGGCAGAATAAGAAATGCGGAGGTATCCGGATTGGCTTTGCAAAAAGCCCGAATCTCGCCAATGGGCATTACCATAAAAGCGGTTGACAAGGCATCCGCGGCAGCCGCCGTTAGGCGTCCTGTGGAGGCGGTTTTTGTGGTCGCCCAGGCAGCGAGTTTTCCTTTGGCCGGCTTTCCTGAACGAGGGTTGATTATATGCGGGCCTTTTTGCAGGCCTGAAGCGCTGAGAGACAAACCCTTCAAATGGATTTTTGCCAAAACCCTGTTGTAATCGGTCGGGTCCGACAAAGTCAAAGGCCAGCCCTTCAGGCCCTGCGGCACGCCGACGGGCAGGATTGTGCTTTGGCCGGCTGAAATCAGGGCGGTATCTATACCCCAGTCGCCAAGTATCTGACCCATCTTATCAGCGGCGTAACCTTTGCCGATAGCGCCGAGGTCAATCCGGACGCCATCGGCCAACAATTCAACGGTGTGCTCGGATTCATTCAGCTTCAGTAAATTACTTCCCTTATGCGAAGAATCAAACGTTACATCGAATGCGCCGTTTGTCTTTTGATACATCCCGATACTCTTTTGAAGGCACTCGAAGGCAGCGGGGCCGAGCTGCAGGGGACAATTCGGGCCGAGGGAATTGATGCGGGAAACGTCGCTGTTTTCTATAAACCGACTGAGATTATTTTCGATGTGGTCAAGCTCATTGAACGCATCCTGGGCGGCCTGCTCGGCATACAGGGCATCCTTGTGAACAATAAAAATGTCGAAAGTCGCCGCCATTGCGGCGTGCCTGAAACGACGAAGGTTCGCAATTCCACAGAGGTCTTTATCAAGCGGGCTGGTTTCTGATTGCGGCTCGGACATAATGCTGCTTACCTCGCAGCCCTGTTTTCAGAGATATTTGACTGCCACTTGTCCCAGAGGTCTTTTGTAATATAGCCACGCAATTCTACCTGCGGGCGAAGCTCGATATAGTTATCGAACAACGGGACATAAAGGTTTTTTTGACCCGGCGGGGAGAGGTCATACAGCTTCGTTATAAGCTCCGATTCAAGCTGAGCCGCTGCAATCACAACAGGGGCAGGCGTTTTGATTTCATTGACATCGTTATACCAGCCGACGTTGGGGAATGAGCGCAGATACCACGGCAGCGGCCAATAATCGCCATCGGGGCAAACAACGAGGACGGTCATCTGTCGCCCGGACTGGTCAGTATTTGAAACCTGCTCGATACGCTGCGTAATTTTAAGGACATCGGGCGCCGGGTGGGCATAAACATAAGGATTGCTGAAATCAACATCACTGGCAAAACCTGTCAAAATCGATTGTAAGCCGAGGTCGGTTGCGAACGTAACGATTAGCGCTACGATAATCACGCGGGTCAACATCCGCCCGGACAAGTTTATCATCGCGACGACGCCAACCCCGGCCAAAAGAATCATACCGTAATAAAAACTAAGCAGGCACCACGGCGTCTTGTATGGTATGGCCGAATATACCGCGAGGGAAATGACCGTATAAAAAACCAGAAAATCAAGCAGTCGGCGGTCAAGTTTGCTTATGCCTTTCCCGGCAACAATAAGGACTATTCCGACGACAGCTAAAACGACGACGAACCCCTCGGTCCAGGCGGGGCCTGTTACCGCTTTCGAATATACGAGTAACTTGAGATAATAGAACCAGGGATGAATATGGAGCTGAGTTGTGCCTGCCCGGCCCAGATACGTCGAGTAAGCCCTGAACGAATCCAGCACCCCGGCCGGATTTTTGAAGAAAGAAGAAAAGAAAAGAGCGGAGACACAAATCGCCACAAACGCAGCAGCGACCAGATGTGCAGGTTTTATCTTTCGCGGCGAATACGCAGGAGACGATGAATTCCGGTTGTGAATCAGCCAAACCGCCAAAAGAGCAAGCAGCATCGAGCCAAATGCAATGATACAGGTCTCTTTAGTCGCATAGCAAAGGCCCGCGAAAAGGCCCGCGAAAAGGGCCCATATTGTCTTTCGGCTTCCGGCGTATTGATAGCCGGCTGCGATGACTCCAAAGGTAAAGCATACAAGCAGCATTTCGGGGATGTAGTATCTGCTGTAAAAAACGAAGGCAGGTGAAATCGCGGTAAGCGCCGCGGCAATCAATGCGACGGGCCTGCCCAGGCCGCGGACAAGCAATATCGGCATAATAACCACGAGAAGCCCGAATAAGGCCGGCACAATCCGCAGCGTGGATTCGGTAAGAGAAGCGTAAGTGTGCCTGCCGGAAAACAAGGCGGGAATCAACGTAAAGTAGTTCAGCGTCGGCCCGTGAAACTCGTACGGGTCGTAACGATAGTCATTGTGTTCGAGCAACTGGCCGAATTTATAGGCGTGCACGGCCTCATCACCGTGCATCGGACGAGCATTCAGATACAAGGTGCGCAAGACCATCGCAAGGATGAATACAGCCGAAAAGAAAAACCAGAATTTTATCTGCCATCTCATTTCGCCGGCAGGCCCTTCGACACGGCTCAGGGTAAACCGTAAACCTCAACCTCAATGTAGTTGTTCAAATCATTGCTGGTGTTTGCGTTGCTGTAACACCGAACGTAGCGGGCCACGACGCCTTTGGCATCGATGAGCTTTCCCTCGGCGGTCTCGACATAGTTCATATTGCTGCCCACCCCAAGACCCGAGGAATTATCATTGTCGTTATTGAAAACCGTCCTGACGTTGGTGATAAAGTCGGGGTCGTCGGCTACCTGCACAACAACATCTTTATAGACACGGGCCTGCTTGTGGTAGTGCCAGACGACAATTGCGTAGATATTATGAGGCGCGCTGAGGTCGATGGTTATATACTGCTTAAACGGCCCCAATTCAACGTAAGAGCCGTCCGCCGCCTCTTTGTCGCCGTCGGTAATCATCTTGATTTCGCCGATGATGGGCTGTTCATCCGAACTGGTCACGGGCTTGCCGAGAGCGACATTTGTCGTCCCTTTTGGGGCATAAAACGGGGGCCTGGGTTTACCTAAGGGTTTTTCGAGATTAGTAATGCCACGAAAGCTTTGCGGCGTGCCCACGAACATCGGCTTGGGCAGAACAAGCGGAATCGGCTCCAAATCACCCGCCGTTAGGCGTCCTGCGGAGGCGGGCTGGGCCGCGGCGGGCTTTTCTTCAGCGGTTGCTTCGATTTCCGGCTGAACAGCGGGCTTTGTCTCAATGGCGGCATTAGTGTCCAGCTGGGCGGCCTGCTGCGATGGTTCAGGCGGTGCGCTCTGCGGCGATTTTTTGCAGGATGAAATTACCAAAGCAAGCGCCAGTAAAACCATCAAAACAATTCGGTGCATTATGTAAGCATTTTTGCACAACATTTTGTGTTTTGCTCCTTAACAAAAATCAGTTAAATTTAACGCCGCCTTTTCCTTCTATTTATACATCTCGTCGAAATATCCCTGAGCAGCGACGACTGCGACCTCAACCCAAGGAACCCGGCTCAGATGTAATCATTCAATAGGTTCTCAAGCAGTTCCTGACGGCCGCTCTGCAATTCCGGCTCACCATGTTCAAGGATATAAGATTCGAGTTCCTCAAATCCAATCTTTCGATTCTCAATCCTGGAGCCCAGCTCTCCAGCCCAATCCTTATAACGTTCGTTAACAGCATTCTCTAAAACTTTATCTTTCATCAACCTCTCAGCATTTTTGAGTCCCCTTGCAAAAGCATCCATCGCACCAATATGAGCATAGAAAAGGTCAACGGGGTCTATTGATTGACGTCTGACGTGCGCATCGAAATTCAGACCGCCCGTCGTAAAACCGCCGCCTTTGAGAATGATATACATAGCCAGGGTCGTCTCAGCAATGTCCTTCGGAAACTGGTCGGTATCCCATCCGAGAAGAAGGTCGCCACGATTGGCATCCACCGAACCGAGTATGCCATTAGCAACACAAAACGCCAGTTCGTGGCAGAAATCATGGCCGGCCAGAGTTGCATGGTTGGCCTCGACATTCATCTTAAAGTGGTCGAGCAGATTATACTTCTGCAAAAACGCGAAACAGCTTCCTGCATCAAAGTCATATTGATGCTTGGTTGGCTCCTTCGGTTTCGGCTCAATATAAAGCTGACCCTTGAAACCAATCTTCTTCTTATGGTCAACCGCCATCTGCAGAAGCAAGGCCATATGGTCCAGCTCTCTTTTCAAATCCGTATTGAGCAACGTATCGTAACCTTCACGCCCGCCCCAGAATACGTATCCCTGTCCCCCCAGCTCCTTTGTTATCTCCATAGCTTTTTTTATCTGACTTGCCGCATAGGCAAAAACTTTCGGCGACGGATTTGTGCCTGCGCCGGCCATAAACCGACGGTGTGAAAAGGCATTTGTCGTGCCCCAAAGCAGTTTCATTCCGGTATCTGCCTGCAGCTTCTTTGCCTTCTGAACCATTATATCGAGGCGTTTATTTGTCTCAGAGAGGTTATCCGCTTCAGGAGCAATATCTCTGTCATGGAAGCACCAAAAGTTAACACCCAGCTTGGTAAAGAACTCAAAGGCCGCATCCATAGTCATATCCGCGACTTCCATCGGGTCGGATGAGTCATTGTACGCACGAATAATGGTGTTCCCGCCAAACTGGTCCGCACCCAGATTCTTAAGGGTATGCCAGTAGCACACCGCGAAACGAAGATGCTCTGCCATTTTTTTCCCGAGGACAACCTCCTCCGGATTATAGTGCTTAAAAGCAAGAGGATTCTTTGAGTCGAGCCCTTCGAACTTTATTTTTTTCACGTTGGGAAAACATTCCGCCATTTTTATAAGCTCCTTTCAAATTTCATTTCTAAAATACGATGTTTCAAAGCTCGCTATAATAACTCAAACGCTAACCTTTTTCACGTCTATTTTTTTATTCTAACAAGCGCAACCCAATCCTTGTCCGGCTCTTCGAGGGGCTTACCAATAAATATCTCGCCCGGTCCACCGACCTCTTTAACTGACCCGACCGTTAGTATACCCCCTCTTCGCGGATTAAACCACTCCACGGAATAACTACCCTCGCTCAACTGTATTTTCGAGCCGCCTCCCTGTGGCAGATAGACGCAATAAATCTCGCCTTCTTTTGCCAGACACCATCCATTTGAGACCAGCCGGTCATTGGGCGTCATTTCAGAAAAAGGCAGGAAATTAGTGAAAAGCTCAACCGCATAGCGGGTCAAATCCCACATATTCTCACGGCTTCGGAAGTCCTCACAGCTCAAGTCGTTGTTTGGGTATTTGTAGCCGAAATACCATTCGCAGCCGGCACCACCAGCCATCAGGTTTGCCCATAAAGCATACTTACGAGGTCTGTCATGCCAGTAATCATTCGAATCGGGCATTACACCTGTATCGGCAGGGCCAATTTCATCGAGACAAACAGCCCACTTTCGGGAACTATCCGACAATTTAACCCACTTTAAGGTTTCGAGGTGCGTCCTGTTAACATCTCCCATCTGAAGCGACGCCCCCTCAAAATTCTCGAATCCGAGCAATGGCTTATAGACCTTCTCATACTGTCCCGGAAAGGTATGCACGACAACAGGATGGTCGTATGGGTCAAGCTCTCGAATAAATCTCGCAAAGTCGCATCGCTGGCTATGAGTATTCGTATTTTCCTCACCAAGGTTCCACACGAGAGCCGGATGATGAGCGAAACGGGCAATCAGCTCACGATAATAAAGCTTGCGCCGGATGCCAAGCTCGCCGCCATCCAGGCCCTGGTCATTTCCCGTTTCCTGGGTAACAACGTGCAGCATAATGCCAAGTTTGTCCATATGGGAAAAAACGATTTCCCACTGGTCTAATTTGCTGCAGTCAAACCGCAGCTTCTCGTTTGGCTCAGCCCAGGGCCAGACATCCTCACCGTCACCACCATCAAGATTATAAGTGAGAAAATAGACGCTGTTAATGCCTTTGGACGCGAGGTAATTCAAAGCCCCGATGATTCCCCTGCCCTTGTCATTTTTCCATACAGGGTCGCCCTGCATCCAGTCCTTGATGTGCGGCTTGTACTCGTGAATGAACTTTTTGCCTGCTGCCTCTCCGGGACGTTTTAGCTCGGACGTGTCGAACGTGCCGTCAAAGCCGGTAAACCCCAGGAAATTCTCAGGACTGTCCGCTCCTGCCTTCAGGAAATATTCGCCTGTCTCGGCGAACTGCAGATAATGTTTTCCAATGTAGCGAAGCATACCTTTTGCGCGATGGTCGGGCGGTTTTTTGTCCGTAGGAGTTATTTGAAACGTCCCAGTTAATCCATCAAGCTGTCCGGCGACACCGGCGTTCGGGTCGGGCGACAAGGCAACATTCGGCCCCGTGCGAAACGACACCCGATAGGTCCATAATCCCGTCAGGTCAGGGACAAAGTGAACTCGCCATTTGTTTCCCGCATTCGCACTTGTTTCTGAAGCGTTGCCGTCTGCGGCGTAAAAACCCACCACAGTGCAGGACTTTTCCGCATTTGTAAAAGTCACGGAAAGCCGATAATCAAGAAACGGATTAGGAGACGCTTGCTCACTGCTATCGGGCCCATCAAACGTCAAAGTAACCTTGTGCCATTTTTTCAATTCGCCAGAGAGGACGACTTGTCCGGTTGACGACAAAACCCTGCCTATGGGTATCAAAAGAGCAAAGATTATGACCCCAACAACAAATCTATGCAGATTAGTTAAGCCATCCATTTTACCCACGGTTCCACCTCTGCGACGAGCGTAAACACACCGGCAGGGGCCTGGATTTTCAGGCCCCTGCCGGATAATTTCCCATTTGACACCATCAGACCAATTATTATGCGTTTTGCTGCATCTCAACGGTCGGCGGCTGTAAACCCACCTTGGCAAGCACGGCATAAAGGACAAAGCCGATTACAAACGCGATTACCGGAGCCGGACTTATATAGCTAAACTTTTCGGCATTAATCATCGGCAGGATGGCGACAATGAAGCCGACGGCCCAGGCAATATAGCCGGCAAAGTTGATACCTCTGCGAGGCCCGGCCCATTTTCTGCCGCTCAGCAAATAATCGGCGACCATAGAACCGCAAATCGGTCCGAACGACGCGCCGATTATACTGAAAACTCCGACCAGATTCAGCGCCTTGCCCGTCACCGCCAGAATAACAGCGATAATCGCGCCGATTGAGACCATGACCGTCTTATTTGCCTTCGGGAACATTGTGCCGATGCTGTTTGCGGCAATAAAGGAGCTGAAGCACGCGGGAGCAAAACTCGCAATTGCAAACAGGATGAACATCGACTTGGCCAAAGCGCCTCCCTGTGCGCTAATAACAGCGTCAAATTTGAAGCTCGTCATTAAAGAATTGGCCCCATGTGCACCGGCGACGGCAATGAGAGGCAGGCCCCCTGCTACTATAATCGCAAGGGCGATGCCGACGAAGCCGCCCAGATGAACGTCCTTTTCGTTGCGGTTGCCCATACCGAAATCGACGCCCGCGGCGCCGGCGGTGGCGAAGAAGCCAACGACAATGGTTATCATCGTAAGAAATCCCACCAGGGCGTTGCCTCCTTCGGCCGGCTTGAATTCACCGGCAGAGCCAACGTTGGTGAAGAAAACAATCAGAATCATAACCAGCGGGACAATCGGCAGAAACGTCGAGACCTTGCCGAGATATTGAATGCCCTTGAGGGCCACAAATACGGCAAGTATGGCCCAGATTATCGCCACGACAATAAAGGCCGGGCCCGCGCTGAACGCACCGGTAAGAGGGTCAATAGCCGGCGGTTTTCCGAAGGCCTGCAGGATGAAATCAGTCGAGACGGCTATGTTGACGGCGAGCCAGCCGAACTGCAAAAGCCCCATCAACAGGCCCGGCATCAGGAACCCCCCCGCCGTGCCGTATGTCGAAGAGCCGACAACGTAAAGCGGGTAGCCGGTCTTCATACCCAAAAGCCCCGGGACAAGATAAAACAAAAAGTAACATACAAAGGCGGCGACAACGAGGCCGAGAAGACTCACACCCAGGCCCGCCTTTGACAGCGTCCCGTCGGCAATCGTCATATAGAAGACGACCCACAGGAAGATGCCTGCGTATGCGGGGGCGGTGCTCGCATACCACGGGGCACGCTTGTCGGGGGGGTTTGGTTTGGCCATTGCCAGATAGCTTGGCAACATTCCGTTACTCATAATCGGTTCTCCTAACAATAAACCTATATTTGCACGGCCCGGCACCCGGCCGGGAACATTTTTCTCAATCGACCGAACAAAGATTTTTCACCCTGCTGCGGTTTTGCTCATTTTGCTCACAACCGC
>JBDRMP010000028.1:0-13995 GCA_043811995.1 Planctomycetota bacterium | reverse complement strand
GGGCTTGTGCTTTGAGCACGATATTTAGATTGTAACGCCCTGATGGTTAAATGTGGATGGTTAACCTGTGCTTCGAGCACGAATAGCAGACTGAGCCGAAAACTGTCCGATGCAGGGAAAGTATGCTTATGAAATAAAACGAAAGAAATAAATCATAACCGTTGACGGCTGACCTCATAGCAGACCCCTGCATTGCAGGGGGTTTTCCTCATCGGTTAGCCCCACCTGTCCCGGCAATGCGTTGGCCGGGAAGGCCTGCCTGGGGGTCATAACAATTTGCATTTTTGATATGTATTTTTGCTTTTTGATATTTGCTTTTTGATTTAATGAAAGGGGAGAGAATTATGACATCTATTCAATTAAAAATCCCGATTTTGCTGGACATTATCTTCGCCTGGCCGGTAATGGTGTACCGTAAGCACAAGTATGGATGGCCATTCCGCAGAATCTATCTCGGCGAAGGAGAATGGACGATTCTGGACCCGAAAGATTATTACCGGTACAGCAATTTCAAATGGACCATAAATGGAAACGGAAGAAAATTTTATGCCACTCGGTTCCTCAAAATGGGCCCCGGCAAAACAAAAATGCTGCGCTTACACAGGGAAATTATGAAGGCCCCCAAAGGCCTTCTCGTTGACCACAGAAACTGCAATACCCTCGATAATCGAAGGGAAAATCTTCGCCTCGCGACACACGCACAAAATGTTTGTAACAGGAGTAAAACACGTTCGAAAACCACTTCACAATTCATTGGGGTCTCCTATAACAAAATTCGCCGCAATTGGAAGGCCCAGGTCAATCATCAAAGAAAAACTGTCTTTATAGGCAGATTCGACAGCGAAATTGACGCCGCAAAAGCTTATGACAAAGCGGCTGTTAAGTATCACGGCGAATTTGCAAGGTTGAACTTTTGATATATAGCCCTGCCACTTACCCCGACTTTTTCGTCGGGGAATGGCAGGGTTTCTTCTCCGGCGAAATACGAAATTTTACCCGCCGGAGTTTCCTAATCGTAGGCGGAACGAACGACGAGATACGAACAACGAATCGGTTGCCAAAGCGCCAGGACGGTGTATAATGACACTCGACAGTAACGTGTTATTTGCCTTATTGTCATTGCGAGGGAGCGCAGCGACCGCGGCAATCTTGACTATGATAATTATTGAGATTGCTTCGGCCTTGCGGCCTCGCAATGACGCTTAGCAATAGGAGACAGCAAATGAGATTCACGAAAATGCAGGGAATCGGCAATGACTACGTGTTCGTCGATTGCTTCCACGAACGCGTGGCTAATCCTGCGCAAACAGCACGCCAAATAAGCGACAGGCACTTCGGCGTCGGCTCGGACGGCCTGATACTGATTTGTCCGTCGAAAAAAGCCGACGCTAAGATGCGGATGTTCAACGCCGACGGCTCCGAAGCCGAGATGTGCGGCAACGGCATCCGCTGCCTCGCAAAATACGTTTACGAGCACAAGCTGGCGAAATCCCGCGGGAAGGTTTCAATGGGCAACGGGGTAAAATATCCCGCATCATTGAATATTGAGACAAAAGCAGGCGTTTTGACCATAGGATTGTCCCTGCGGGACAAATCTGTCCAGAGCGCCTGCGTGAATATGAATGAACCCAGATTTCGGCCTAAAGAGATACCCGTGAAGCTGGCAGGCGAAAGGGTCATCGAGCGCCCGATAGAGGTCTTGGGCCAACGACTGGCTATGACGTGCGTTTCGATGGGTAATCCGCACGCGGTATTTTTCTGCGACGATGTCGATGATATCGAGCTTGTTCGGCTGGGCCCTGCGATTGAAAGGCACAAACTGTTCCCCGAACGAACCAACGTCCATTTTGTTGAGGTCGAGACCAAATCAAGATTCAGGATGCGGACCTGGGAACGCGGCAGCGGGATTACCCTTGCCTGCGGGACAGGCGCCTGTGCCTGCGGCGTGGCAGCGGCGATTACAGGCCGATGCAGACGCACCTCGACCGCCCAACTGCCCGGCGGAAAACTCCAACTTAACTGGTCAACAAAAGATAACTGCGTCTATATGACCGGCCTTGCTGTAGATGTCTTTGGGGGGGAGTGGATTGGAGGGTAATCCAGCCGGCTCAGGGACCATAAGCAAACCAAATGACTTTTTTATCTGATTGGGCTTAAAAAAGCAACTTTGGGAACCAGAGGGTTACAAAAAAGGCCGTGAGGTTTTCTCACGGCCTTTCGATTTACAGATTAAAATTCAGATTTATGCCCTGCGTTTTCTAATCAAAGCCAACCCGCCCAGACCCAGCAATGCAATTGTCGCCGGTTCAGGTATCACGTCGCCCGTTATTTCAAAGTGGCTGCTACCAGTCGCCTGTCCGCCACTGGATACAGTAAGACCCCACTGCACCTGCATACTTGATACTGTGCCGGCTATTGGTGCGGATGGAGCTGCTTCACCAAAATAGGTGCTAATAGGAGCGGTAATTAAATCTGCGAATACCGTCCCGCCGTTGTATTCAGCGCGATAAACATCGCCACCAAAATCGCCGGAAAGAATCGTGGTACCAAAACCAGGTGTTGCCGTTGCCCAGGCAGAAGCTTCTGCATTAATAATCGCTGGATTAACATTCAGCACCTGTGAAGTGAACGAAAAATGCGTATCACCGTTAAGAGAACGAGCGGCAAATCCGAAGTCGATAAAAGGATCTCCTTTTATGCCAATCTCTATGCCGTCAATATAAGCTATGTGGCCACCTCCCAAATCAATCTCAATCGGCGTGTAGCCCGGCTGCGACTGCAAGATCCAGGAATATGTCGTGTCGGGATTAGCCATAATGACGTCCCAATCCAAGTCGGTTGTGATAGTACCGCTCTCCTCACCACTTCCATTAACCACCCACCCTATCTCTACCGGTTGGCCTACAGCCACAACTGGGAAAAATAAGGCAGCGATTAAACAGGTAAGACCTACGCCCCCAATCCATTCTCTCTTCATCATCTTTCTACTCCTTCTTTCCTTACGACGTTTAACTAAAATCACATTAGCAACAACTCTTGTGGTGAAGGAAAGATATGCTTTTCCTTTTCACCACCCACTCTCTTCACTAATTCTCAATTTTATCAGACGTAATGGCGAAGTCAACAAGAAAATCGAGAAAATTGTATTTTTTTTTTTAATTTTCTTGTTTTTCCCATTTTTCCCTGTCTTACGGTCTAAAAACCGCCATTTTCGCTCAATCCAGCCGGTTACTGCTTACAAACTTTGTTTAAGTTTTAACACATCTCTGAGATTTATTCTGCCGTCCTGGTCGAAATCGCAAAGATCGTTGTATCGCTCGAAGTATTCCGGGTTGGAACTGTATAAATTGCCATCCAAGGCCTTTTTGAGTTCCAGCACATCCTTGAGATTAATCTTTCCATCGTTATTAGCATCGCCCAAAAGGGGCGTCCACGCCTGACCACCCGGCCCGTATGCGATTCTCATAAGCGGGTCGCCAATAAGGACTTCCGACCAGCTCAAGTACGGGATTGCTGTAAAAGCCGCTTCCACGAGGGTCAGGTCAGCTTTGCCGTCCTCATCGTTGTCTGACAGAAGATTGTAGAATAAATATAAATTGTCAATGGCAGCGGTTGACCTTGGCTCAAATGAATGGCCTATAGCGGCGGTGCCGCCAATGGAGATGAAATCGACCAGTTTGCCCTGTGCGACGGGGGATGTATTTACGTCTGTAAACATTGTAACGGCGTTGAAGCTCTCCAAGGAAGTAAATACCGCCCCGTTTACGACGTTAAAAAGCGGCCCGCCACCCGGCCCGCCCTCGAGTATATAATTACTCGCGCTGCCCTCATCGCCGTTACGACCAAACGTCGCTACGAGTATAGCGCCCTGCCCCTGCTGCCGCTCAGGGTATATATCCAGAAGCGCTTCCAAATCCGCCTGGGTGGTCCTTGTCCCGCTGCGGCGGTCGAGTATAACGCACAAGCCATACGCAGAATCCATCAATCCTGTATTTAAACCGAGGTAATTAACTGTTTTGTTTGTCATAGCAATGAAACAGGCGACATAATCGTCTTTGTTTAAGAGACCCGGTGCATCCGGAGGTTGAGGGACATCGGGGTCGTACACCCAGTAGTTTGCCGAAGTGTCCAGATTAAATACGCGGTTATTATCGAGATCACTTGCCGGAGCATCGTCTAATACTGCCGCCGCTTGTAAGGGGTTGACGCCATAAATGGCAGTAGAGGCCCGTCTGGCTCTTTCCAGCATCGCTCGAACCGCGAAAATAGCGCTGCGTCCCTGTTCCCTGGGGCCATCGAGCCGAGCAGTCAAATACATATCTCCGGCGTTAAAGCTTCGGTTGATGGTTCCGAACAAGGACGGCTCACCCTCCATTTTGGGTGGCGGCCCAAGAAAGGAAATGGGGATACTCCAAACCATATTTTTAGTCCCAGGCACGACTCGTTCAAACAGGTCGAAGCCGCTGTAGCAATAACCATGATAGGGATTAACCAGGCGATTGTTCAGTCCAAAGGGATTACCGCCGTAATCGCCGCACCAAAGGCCAACAAGTTCCGATTCCACTGATGCCGCATTGAGTTCCGAGGTATGACTGGCTACTACAGAAGGATTTGAGCCGGCAGGATAAATAGCGTCACTATAATTTGTATCTTCGATGCGATAAGGCATACCGGCTGTGGTGATTACTACCTTGACCTGTGTGATACGATTCGGAAAGTTAGAGTCGGCGAGATAGGTGCGGAGGGGGTCGGCGATAAGCTGGTTGTACTGTTGCCTGGTGATGATTTCATCGGCCGGTGTGGCGACAGGACCGCTGGAGTCGGGCAGGCCCGACAGGGTAAGCAACTGTGAATCAGTGATTTGGGGATAATACTGCCGATACATTTTGGCAATATACCGACTTGTGGGGCTGTCCTGGTTGACGAGGATAACAACATCCTGCGGGCCCAATTGGGCATAGGCGTAAGACGAAAGCAACAACAGAATACAGATAGCAAATTTCCTGCAGGCGCCACCTTGCACCGCCCTCCCTGCGACGAGTTTTCTCTCGCTCAGCATTCCTTTCCCCTGCTCCTGCTGAAGGCGACTGCCAACCTGACAGCCGAGGGTAGAGTTCTCGACCAGATAACCGGGGTGCACAAGCTGCTGCTCCAAAGCGGGGCGACAAACAGTCAACCAGCCGAGACAACTTACTGTTATCGTTTTCGGCGTCGCATTGCGAACGCCGCTGCAGTTACAAACAAAACCATACTGGCCGGCTCGGGGACAATCGTAAACACATTGGCAGAGCCGGTATCGTAAAAATATACGCCGCCGTAGGCACTGAGGTCATCATTATCAAAGCTGGTCCCATCCGTCAAATAACCATAGAACAGACCGCCGCCATCATCCATCAGCGTATAAGTCGCCTTGGAATCAGCGATACTGGAAATCGCCTCGATAGTAAAATTAAAGATTTCGCTGTAATTGAGGGGATTGTCGATATCGTTATCGACACCCACACCTGTATATGACGGCGCACCCCAGACTTGTTGAATAGTTTGGACCTGCCTAATCTCGCCTGTAATCGGTGAATTGACCGAACCAGCATCCCACTGGCTCCAACCTGGAGCCGGGTCAGGCGCAAGGAAGTTTATGCCGCCAACAATCTGAATCACACCAGTGTTGTCAACGGACAGGTCCGTTTGCCATGCCTCCAGACCGTTATCAAGCAATTGCACGCCTGCCGTATCGTAAATCCAGGCCCAGACGTGGACCGTCGTTTGCTCGCCGGGTAAAAGATCTGTTTTATCCGCAGTCATCTTAAAAACGAGCGAGGGGTCCAAGCCCGCAAAAGATATTGAACACAGACAAAGCAGGATTATTACCGACAGATATGTGTGCAATTTTCCCTTCGCCACCCTTATTCTCCTTTTTCCTGCCAAAGTCAACTAAATACGACTTCGCGGCGATTAACTTACACCGCCAAAAACCTTCATCGCCTTACACCGTCATCTGAAAGACAGACTACACCATCCTGTGATTATAACCCAACTTTCCAAAATGTCAACAACAAAAATGCCTAAAATTATTATTATTATTATTATTATTTTTTTTTGTGTTTCGGCAAATCCGCTATGTGTCGGCAGCAGAATATCCTCACCTGTGCATCCTCGCTCGTATGGCCAAACGGGCCTTTTCGCTCAAAGAAATGGGTTTTACACCCTTTTGCCATAAGGAAAGCCACCGCGGGGCTATCTCTAATACCAGTGCGTTGTTTTTTTTCAACGCCGGCGCTTGACAAAAGCAACACTATTCTTTATTATTGCTGATAGATGCCGATTCCAAGGCATTCGTATGGAGACGACCCCCACACCCGCCCAAGGAAAGAATAATGACTCAAAAAGCTATTCTCATCGTGGATGGCGACCAGGTAATCCGGGATTGTCTCACGGATTTCCTTGCGAAAGAGGGTTTTCAAACCAAAGGCGCTGAAACCGTCAAACAGGCCTCGGCGGAACTGGAAAGCCGGGATTACGCGCTGGTCCTTACCGAAATCAACCTGCCTGACGGCGACGGTTTCCAGATACTGGATACTATCCGGGCCAACTACCCGCAAACCGTCGTCGTCGTAATAACCGGCTATGGCACTATCGAAGGCGCGGTCAGGGCGATTAAAATGGGGGCCTACGACTACCTCACTAAACCGATTAACGATGACGAATTGCGCCTCGCGGTGGCGAGGGCAATCAAGCAGCAGACCCTGATGAGCGAAAACATCATTTTGCGACGGCAGTTAGAGCAGAAATACACCCTCGACAACATCCTCAGCCACGACTACAAGATGGCCCGGATATTCGAGCTTGTGGAGGCCGTGGCCGACAGCAAGACGACAATTCTGATGACGGGGCCTTCGGGGACGGGCAAGACGATGATTGCCCGCGCGATTCACCACCATTCAGGCAGACGCAAAGGTCCGTTCGTCGAGGTAAGCTGCGGGGCACTGCCTGAGACGCTGCTGGAAAGCGAGCTTTTCGGCCACATTAAAGGTTCGTTCACCGGAGCGGTGGCGAACAAAAAGGGGAAGTTCTTAGCGGCGGACGGGGGGACGATTTTCTTAGATGAAATAGGAAACGCATCGCCCGCGCTTCAGGTGAAGCTGCTGCGGGTGCTCGAAGACAGGCAGTTCGAGCCGGTTGGCAGCAATAAGACAATCACGGTCGATGCGAGGATTATACTTGCGACAAACAAAAACCTAATCGAGGAGGTCAGGCAGGGCAGGTTCCGCGAGGACCTGTATTACCGGATAAATATCGTGAGCATCAATCTGCCGGCGGTATCGGAAAGGGTGGGAGATATTCCCCTATTGGCTAATCACTTCCTGCGAACGTATTGCATTCAGCACAACAAAAAGAAGCTCGCAATTACCGACGAGGCATTAGGGTATCTGGAACGATACCCCTGGCCCGGCAACGTGCGAGAGCTTGAGAACGTTATTGAGCGGGCGGTGCTTTTGAGTAAAGGCGCGCTTATCACCGCCGAGGATTTGCCCGTTGCAATCCGTGAGGAGCAGCCCGCGGGGCGGTCGGAATATAAGCCGATAAGCTTAAAGATAGCGGTTGCCGAGCCGGAGAAGAACATCATTCGCCAGGCGCTGGAGCATCATCAGTGGAACCGGCAGGCCACGGCCAAGGCGCTGCAGATAAACCGCACGACGCTTTTTAAGAAGATGAAGCGTTACGGCCTGTACGCCGAGGCCGAACGTTTAGGGCTTATATAATCAAGGTCAGACCGAGCTAACAACTCTACAATGTGTACTGCGAACAATATTCTCGTAATCTTTTACTTCGTCGATGGATTCGAAGCCGACGACGACGGCGTTGACGCAGCCGAGGTTCAGGACGAAGTCGGCGGATTTTTCGCGCATTTGTCGGTCGTCTCGGAAATCGCCCTGGCCGATGAGCTTCATACCCACGACACCTTTGCCGGCTTCGTGAATTTTTCGCAAAATCGGGACGACCTCATCGGGCGAGCCATCCATATCAACGCCTTCGGAATTGATTCTTGAGTGGACGGATTCGACCCAGGGGTCATCGGCGGCGGTCTGCAGGGCCTCGAGGGAATGACAGGAGACGCCAAGTGCGCGGACTTTCTTTTTCGCCTTTGCCTCGCTCATACCATCCATATACGGACGAAGGGTTTTGTTCCAGTCGGGCGGCATCATACAATGCAGCAAGAGCAGGTCGATATAGTCGGTATCCAATTCTTTTAGGAAGCGGTCAATGGTGACGAGGGGTTTTTCTTTTTCCTCTTCGGGCGGGTCCCAAATCATCATTTTGGTGACAATGGTGTAATTTTCGCGAGGGATACCTTTAAGGGCGGGGATAATGTAAGGATGCGAGCCATACATATCGGCGCAGTCAAAGAGGCGACAGCCGCGGTCGTAGCTTTCTCGCAGGACGCTCTGGAATTTTTCTTTTCCGAGGCGGACCTGGTTGGAGGAATGGCGGCCGCCACTCATACCCGTTCCGAAGCCGACGCGAGAGACCTTCAAGCCGGTGTTGCCGAGGGAGACAATTTCCCACGGGTCGAACATTTTGGCGGCGGCTTGGGGAACGTTGGGTTCCGTTTTGAGAGCTTCGGCAGCGAGAGCGAGTTTTGAGCCGAGCAAAAGGCCCGCCCCCCCTGCTATTGAGTGTGTCAGAAACTCACGACGTTTCATCGATTTCATCATCATATCCTCTCATTTATATTTGGCCGAGGAGGTTTCGCCACCGGTTGATGTGGCCATCCTCGTCGGCCTGGTCTTTTTCAATCATCTTTCGGGATTGTTCGTCCCATTCAACATTACGGAGCAATTCAGCATAATGTTTGACGGCCTTGCTTTCAACCCAGATTCCGGTTTTTAGCATCGCCTTTTTGCCCAAGAGGCGAGAACCGAAGCCGAAGACAAATCCTACGAACCAATAGGCAATTCTGAAAATGCTGGGTCTGAAGCCATATTCGAAGAGCTTGAGCTGGAAATCCTGCATGTGGGTCATCTCGTTGCACATAGCGGCGATGAGCCGGCGATTCAGCTCCGAGGGTTCTTTAGTGATTTGGAATTTGTAGATATTGACGGCCATAGTTTCGAGGGTGTGAAAGTCGTGGAGGGCTTTTTTGATTTTTTTCAACTTAACGGGGTCAATCGCTTCCCGACGCAAGCGGACATCTTCGGCCCTCATTTGCGGCCTGATTATCGAAATATCATATCTCTGCTGTTCGGGATTGTTCGCCATACGCCCCTTTTCACATTAGCCAGCTAATACTATAGCCAACACATCACGATTTGTCAAATCGGGCAAGTTTTGGTCAGCGACAAAACCGTTGCAAAAAGAGGCGATTTCGATTATCTTTTGGGGTTCGTTTTCAACTGGAAACTTGAGAGTGATATATTTCAGGGAATGTGCGATGGGCGAAGGTGTAAGGGTCAAGGGCGTTACGGATTTAGATGAACTTTGTATCGATACAATAAGGTTTTTGTCGGCGGACGCGGTTCAGAAGGCCAAGGCGGGGCATCCGGGAATGCCGATGGGTATGGCACCGGCGGCATATGTTCTTTGGATGCGGCATCTTAAATTCAATCCCGCCAATCCGAAGTGGCTGAACCGCGACCGGTTCGTTCTGTCGGGCGGTCACGGCTGTATGCTGCTGTATTCGCTTCTGTATCTGACGGGTTACGAAATGACTCTGGAGGACCTGAAAAATTTCAGGCAATGGGGAAGCAAGACGCCGGGGCATCCGGAGTATCATCCCGATTTGGGAATCGAGGCGACGACGGGGCCGCTGGGCCAGGGAATCTCAAACGCCGTGGGTATGGCGATTGCACAAAAATACCTTGCTAATTATTTCAACCGAGAGGGCTTCCCTGTTGTCGATTACAAGATTTACGTTACCTGCGGCGACGGCGACCTTGAAGAAGGGGTATCATCTGAGGTAAGCTCCTTGGCGGGACACCTCGGGCTCGACAATCTGATTGTCATTTACGACGACAACCACATCTCAATCGACGGCAAAACAGAATTGTCATTCACCGAGGACGCGGCAAAGCGATACAAGGCATACGGCTGGAACGTAATCGAGGTGCCTGGCGACGGCAACGATATGGTTACGTTTGAAAAGGCGCTCAAAAAGGCAAAGCGCGCAAAGGACCGCCCGACGCTGATAAAGCTTCGCACGCACATCGCGTTCGGCTGTCCGACAAAGCAGGACACAGCAGGGGCACATGGCTCACCATTAGGCGAAGATGAGATAAAGCAAACCAAGCAGAAGTTCGGGTGGGACCCCGAGAAGACATTCAATGTCCCCGAAGGAGTCCTCGAGCATACCAGAAAAGCAACAGACAAAGGCAGGCGGGCGGAGGCGAAATGGAACCGACTGTTCAAGAAATACGCCGAGGCGCATCCTGAGCTTGCGGAACAATTCCGTAACGCAGCAGAAGGCAAAATCACCGTTGATATTGAGTCGTTACTGCCTAAATTCGACCTTATAAAAGACGGCAAGCCCAACGCGATTGCGACCCGCTCGGCATCAGGCAAGACCTTAGACGCTTTAATGCCGCAAATACCATTCATAATGGGAGGCAGTGCGGACCTGACGCCCTCCAACAATACGCGATGGAAAGACGTGAAGGACTTCCAGAAGAATTCACTCGACGGCAGGTACCTGCGTTTCGGCGTCCGCGAGCACGGGATGGGCGCGATACTCAACGGTATCTCGACAAGCGGTCTGCTGCGGGCGTTCGGCGGGACGTTCCTCGTATTCAGCGATTATATGCGAGGTGCGGTGCGGGTCGCGGCGATATCGGGCTATCCGACGATTTTTGTCTGGACGCACGACAGTATCGGCATCGGCGAGGATGGGCCTACGCATCAGCCGGTTGAACATTTCGCGGCGCTGCGGGCGATACCAAATATGCTTGTAATCAGGCCCGCCGACGCGAATGAGACGGCGCAGGCATGGAAATTCATCCTGCAATACCGCGAAGGGCCAGTGGCATTATTGCTTACCCGCCAAAGCGTCCCCATCATTGACAGGACAAAATGCGCATCAGCGGAAAATCTTGCCAAAGGCGCTTATGTGCTGATTGGCGCGGACAATCCTGAAATTCTGTTATTGGCGACCGGTTCGGAGGTTTCGGTCGCGCTGGCTGCTTATGAGAAGCTTTCAGCCGAAGGGATAAAAGTGCGCGTTGTCAATATGCCCTGCTGGAAGCTGTTCGAAAAACAGAGTAAGGAGTATCGCGATTCGGTGATATCGCCTGATGTAAAGGTGAGAGTCGGTGTCGAGGCCGCTGTCGAATTTGGCTGGCACAAATGGCTTGGCGAAAATGGCGCATTTGTCGGCATGTCAACTTTCGGCGCTTCAGCCCCGGGCAAAACCTGCTTCGAGAAATTCGGGATAACAGCCGAGGCAGTGGTTGCCGCAGCGAAAAAGATAATGGGGAGATAGCAAAAGAAGCATAAAAAACAAAACGGGGATAGAAAGGAGCGAGAAATCGTGAGGGACAAGGGGAATGATACGCATACAGACCAGGTGTGCGGAATGAACGTTAAGCGGGAGAAGGCAGCAGGGGCAATTGAACACGAGGGGATGGAGTATTTCTTCTGCAGCAATAAGTGTCTTGAGAAATTTCGAGCGGACCCAGAAAAATTTCTGAAAAAAGAAAGCGGCAAAACAAAAAAATCGGCGGGGAAGGAGATTTATACCTGCCCGATGCATCCGGAGGTCGTTAAAGAAGGACAGGGTACGTGTCCTAAGTGCGGGATGGCGCTTGAGCCGAAGGGAGGGACGGGCGAGGAAGAGGAAGACAGCGGGGAGCTTGTTTCTATGAGCAGGCGGTTCTGGACGGGCCTGATACTGACCATACCGGTATTTATCATCGCGATGGGCAGACATATACCTGGAAGGCCGCTTAAGCATATCGCGTCGCCGGAGGTTTTGACGTGGATAGAGTTTTTGCTGGCAAGTCCGGTGGTGCTGTGGTGCGGGCTGCCCTTTTTCCAGCGAGGATGGATTTCGATTGTCACCGGCCGACTGAATATGTTCACGCTGATTTCCATCGGTATCGGAGTATCATACGTTTACAGCGTGGTCGCGGCTGTAGCACCGGGGATTTTTCCCGAATCGTTTCGCGGAGAAGGCGGGCAAGTAGGGGTTTATTTCGAGGCATCAGCGGTAATTACGGTACTCGTATTGCTGGGGCAGGTGCTGGAGCTTCGCGCACGCAGAAGGACGAGCGGAGCAATAAAGGCGCTATTGGGACTGGCGCCTAAGAACGCGAGGATTGTCAGGGATGACGGCAGCGAAGAGGACATACCTCTCGACAACGTTGAAAAAGGAAATCACCTGCGTGTCAGGCCCGGCGAGAAAGTGCCGGTAGATGGCGTGATTATCGAAGGCGGGGCAAGCATCGACGAATCGATGATAACGGGCGAGTCATTTCCCGTGGAGAAGAAGACCGGCGACAAGGTGACGGGCGGGACGGTGAACGGGACGGGGACATTTATTATGCGAGCCGAAAGGGTCGGGGCCGAGACACTTTTGGCACAGATTGTTGAAATGGTCAGCGAGGCGCAGCGCAGCCGATCGCCGATTCAACGATTGGCGGACAAGGTATCGGGATATTTTGTTCCAGTGGTCGTGGGGATGGCAGCGGTAACGTTTATTGTGTGGGCGATTTTCGGGCCAAAGCCGGCGATTGCGTACGCGATTGTCAATGCGGTTTCAGTCCTTATTATTGCCTGCCCGTGCGCACTGGGACTGGCGACGCCGATGTCGATAATGGTTGGGGTCGGGCGCGGAGCGAGAGAAGGCGTGCTGATAAAAAACGCAGAGGCGCTGGAAATAATGGAGAAGGTGGACACGCTGGTAGTGGACAAGACCGGGACATTGACGGAGGGAAAGCCGAAGCTTATTTCGGTTGTTGCGGGAGGCAAATTCGACGAGGACGAGATTCTGCGATTAGCGGCGGGCCTGGAGCGGGGCAGCGAACATCCTCTCGCCTCGGCGATACTGGCGGGGGCCGAGAAGCGAGGGATAAGGCCGGCAGAATGCAAAGATTTCAAGTCGATAACGGGTAAAGGCATAACAGGCAAAGTCGAGGGCAAGTCGATAGCGCTTGGCAACAGCAAGCTAATGGAGCAACTTGGTATCAATATAAGCGGACTGGATGAACGGGCGAAAGAGCTCGGCAGCGACGGTCAGACAGTGATGTTTGTGGCTGTGGATGGAAAAGCCGCGGGACTGATTGGGGTGGCGGACCCGATTAAGGAATCTACTCACGAAGCGATTAAGCTATTGCAAAAGGAAAGGATTCGGATAGTGATGCTGACGGGGGACAGCAGAGCGACGGCGGAGGCGGTGGCGGGCAAGCTCGGGCTCGATGAGATTGAGGCGGAGGTCCTGCCGGAGCGCAAAAACGAGATGGTCAAGCGATTGCAGAATGAGGGCAGGATTGTCGCAATGGCAGGCGACGGGATTAACGATGCGCCGGCTTTGGCGGCGGCGCAGGTCGGCATCGCGATGGGAAGCGGAACCGACATTGCGATGAAAAGCGCCGGGATAACATTGGTCAAGGGCGATTTGCGTGGGATTGCGAGGGCGAGATTATTGAGCCGGGGGACAATGCGGAATATCCGGCAGAACCTGTTTTTCGCATTGTTCTATAACTCGCTGGGTGTTCCAATTGCGGCCGGGATACTGTATCCATTTTTCGGGCTGCTTCTTAGCCCGATTATTGCGGCCACGGCGATGAGTTTCAGCTCGGTCTCGGTAGTTGGAAATGCCTTGAGATTGAGAAAATTGCGGCTCTAAGAGCAAGGTCGCAAAGTATTTAGTAACTATCTCAAAACTGATAATCGCCAACATCGGCGATACCAGAACAATAAACAGGCGAGTTTAACTAACGCAAGGTAATTACATGCTTTCTTATCATAACGAACAAGAATCGCACGACACTTGCTCAACCATGCAAG
>JBDRMP010000027.1:0-22111 GCA_043811995.1 Planctomycetota bacterium | reverse complement strand
TCTGTAATTTGATACAATTTCTTCTGCATGGCTACTCCTTTCAAAAAATATAATTGTTTATCTGGCCCAATTTTACACAAAATCAGGCCGGAGTAGCCATTGCTTTTTTCAACCTCCAACTATGGACGGGACAAGTTCAATGACAACGAAGAAGGAGGAGTATGATTATGAGTAGAAAATTGATTATTTTTGCCTTGGTCCTTGGCCTGACTTCTACCAGCTACGGTGCTGCACAGTTGGCTAACTGGGACAGTACCATGGATGGCTGGGATACTAGCCAAGGAGCAGGTTGGGGTGGCAGTTGTGTACTGACCCCCGGGGCCACGATAGGCGTTACCCAGGGCACCGGAAGTCTCGATTTCTTAAACAACTCTGGCGGCGGCTGGCAGTGGGGCCCGGTTGTCCAGACCTGGACCCCGGGACCGTTCCTGTTTACAGCTCAGGATATTGATGACAACGACAAGCTCGAATTTGATGTCACCTATCTGAATGCCGACTGGGGAGCTAGTGTCTCAGCTGTGCTAGAGACCAACGTTCAAATCCAGTACGCAAACGCCGGAACCCTATCGATACAGACGGAGAATTTAGCACAGCGGAATGGTGGAGACGCCGATACAACAATCCATGTCTCCGTCGACTACAGCGGAATGAAAGTGACCGGCGATACTGTTTGGAACGCGACAGTCGCCATCGGAATGAACTACTGGGGCGGCACACCGACCTCGGCGACTGTCTATCTTGACGACGTGAAGGTGATTCCTGAGCCGGCGACGATTGCTATGCTCGGTCTTGGCGGTCTTGCTTTGATTCGCAGGAAGAAATAGTTTAGCCAGCAAGGCAAAAGGTAATTTAGACCGGGGCCTGTCAAACGACAGGCCCCGGTTGTTTTTTTGGATTATCGATTTTCGATTTGACCGTATCAATAGAAATACTTGAAGTTGAAATCAACGTCCCAGAGGTCAGGCAGGCCTTTTTTCTTTTTCAGGGTCATCTTGGTGCACTGGATGCTCGACCAGCGGAGTTGAATAGTTGACAGGAACCGAGCGGCCTTTGTTATGTCAACGTCCTTGAGCGAGACGTTGGCGGACTGGCTTTTCTGGCCCTTGGAGGTGATAATCGGACTGGACGACAGCCGGTAGCCGGCAGCGGGGATGGAGACGAACTGGGCCGCCTGCTGAACGGCAGTGGCATAATCGAAGTTGGCCGACGCCCCTTTTTCCTGGGTGAAATCCAGCCGTTCAGGGTCAACCGTCAAAAGCTCGTCAATGACCTCTTGTGCCTTATGGTACTGGCCCTCATCATTTCTGAATCTCGCGCGGGCGGCGGGCAGGTAAACACCCCATATAACAATCGGCCAAAGGACAGCTACAACGGGGACAAGAATGTAATAGAACTGCGGATTTTTGTATATGTCCTTCATTCTCCGACCTTTCCTTTTTGGGGTTCGACGGTTGCGTTGAAGCTGTCTCGTCCGCCGTCGGCATTGAAACTTTGCTGGAGGATATTCAGACCGCTGTGCCTTAACGCTTCGAAGACCTTGAGCGTATTTTCGCGGCTGGATGTGCCGCCGGATATCGTAATGGCCCTGTCGGTTATGGAGACGGAATCAACGTTAAGTCCGGTGGCCGCCGCGCATTTGTTGAAGGCCTGAAGCACAAGGGCAAACTTTCCGGAAACTGCTTCTTCGCCGACAAGGGAAAACCCGCCTTTTTGGGCGTCCTTTATGCGTCGCAGGGCCGTGCTGAGACGCCTGACGGCCTCTTTGGACTTGTCCGGCGCCGGCTGGCCGAACATAGCGGTTGAATATTCTTTGGCAAATTTTTCCAGAAGGGAGGCGCGATATTTGTTGAACTGCAGGGCCTGCATCAGACCGTAGAGGCCGACGGCAAACATAAGAACTACCCCGGCAACGGCAAACAGCTTCATCGCCTTTTCCAGGCGCATTTTCTTCCCCTGATAGGGCATAAAATCGCTGCGCCAGTTCGCGTTGCGGGGCGGGTCGAGAGCCGAAAGCGCCGCACCATAGGCGATAGCGAACTCGACGGGGTCGGGACAATTATTGAGCTGCTCGGCGGAAACCTGCACCGAACGGAGCAGGTCGATGCTTTCGGTTTGAAGGGTGAGTTTTCCGGCAATATCGCCGCAGTTTACCGAATTGGTTGTATCGAAGACCTCGAGGCGGTTAAATTGTCCCGCCGGCTGGAGCAGGGCGGCGGTCATAGAAACCTGCTTTACGAGCTGTTCGCTTCTGTTTTGTGAGCTAAGCAGGAAGGTCCTCATCGCCGCAGGCGGCATCGGCGATACGCCCTGCCAGGGCAGAGAAAGCGGGGCAAGAAAATAGCCGTTTCGGCGGGACAGCATCGCGAACAACGGCCGAGCATCGGCAGGCAGGGAAACCGCCGTGATGACGAACCTTGCCAGGCAATTCACGTCCGGCTCCATGCTGACGGGGTCGAGATTGCCGGCGGCAAGCGCGGAGAGCAATTCGGCGAGCTTCTGCTTTTGCGTGGTGAAGACGCTGAGAATCGAGCCGGACGGGTCAGTAGAATCTGTCTTGAAGGCGATTGCAACGTCGGTTGCGTCGGCACCGAGGACTTCTTCGGTATCGAACCGTATCGTTTGCGTGATTTTTCTGATGTCGGAGAACTCGCTGTGGACGCTGTGCTGCATAAACATCCCGCAATCGAGGGCAACGGCTGTTTCGGTGAAGGTTATTGCCCTTTCGGCGCACTCGGCTGCGATGCGCTGCACAAGCATCTGCGGAGTTACCTGTTCGGGCTTTTCGATTGATACGCCAAAGCAGCCGACGAGGTTCCTGTCGCTACCCTCAACGGCCAGACACACAACAGCGGCGTGTTCTTTGGCCAGATATATTCCCAAAATACCGGTCTTTTGCACTTTATCTATGCTCCTGATATTATCCGCAAACAACGGCTATTCGCTGAATTTTGTCGCCCTCTTTGTACACAATGATAACGGCCGACGATTTCGCCGCGCCGCTGACGGCAGTAATGTGAATCGCAAAAATATTGCTCGTTACCATAATGTAGGGCCTGCATTTTTCTATCGCATCGGAGTACCTGAAGAGCCGTTTTTTCAGGTCCTCCAGGTCCGTGAAGGGTTTTTCGCGTCTTATTTTTATGATTTCGTCCGCTATTTTGTCGGCGTCTCCGCCGAAGGCGAAAGCCGCCTCCAGCACGTGCCTCGGAGCAGAGTTGACATTGACCTGTGTTGTGCCCCAAAGACCCATATATTTTAGCGCCGATTCTTTTCTGTCTTCGCTTATGATGGTGGGCCTGGCGAGCGTTTCGACGTCGATTAGAGAGCTGTGGAAGAGCTTTGAAAAATCCCTGGCCTGTCCGATTATTTGTTCGGCCGGCGCAATGGTTACTGTCCTGAAAACTGCCCGCCCAGTTACTACGCGACGTCTGCTGCGAACAACAGGTCGCCTGGGCGTGACCTCCTCCCTTCGAACTATCGGCTTGAAGTCCGTCTTAAAGGGCTTTATTGAGCCGACCTCTTTGAGCTGCTTTTTCAAAGAATCTATCCGGTCCGAATCGTACCCCATCCACTCGCAGAAGGTTTCGAGACCTGCCTGCGCCTCGCGCTGGGCCTTTATATCGTCGATTAAGGCCCAGCCGGCCGGATATTTTGCGTTTTCGTCTTCAATCCTGAATTTCACCGTCGCCGGGCCGATTTCGAATTCGACCGGTTCGGCAACCAAAGGCCAGGGCGGCCCATAAGGCCCGGGTATTGTTAAGAGGTCAAGAATGTTGGGCTCGGCACTCGCTGAAGCGGCGTCGCTGTTTTCATCGAGGCCGGAAATATTCAGGTCTTTGTCCAATCCTGCCGGGGTATTGGTCCTGCCGTAGAACTGGGACTGATTGTTGGCAATCTTTTCGGCCCATTGCTCGAGCAGCTTGCGATAATCCGGCTCACTCATTGCGAAAAGGTCGGAAAAATCCGGCTCATTCGGGCGGGAGATAAACTTTATGTCGTTGAGGTCCTGCAGAGCGGCCAGCGCATATTTCATCGCCGAGTCACGGGCATAGCTGGCGATGGTGTAATCGATGACGTAGTTGTTTCGATGGCGATCAGCGGCTAACCGGCTGGAGAAGTTATAGCCCAGTGTCGCAAGCACCAGCAGCACCACCAGGGTTATCAGAAGCACAAAGCCGCCGCTGCGGACCGAATCGAAGTCGGGCAGAATAACCATAGGGATTTTCATATCCGGGTGGTAATTTCGATATTTACGGATGTATCTACCCACCTGTTAGTTCCTCCTATCCGGAGTATGGTAATCTGGCGGGCGATGGGGCCTAACCTGTTCCGGCGGTTTTATACCATCGGCTTCATTCGGCTTTGTAACATCTGGCGACTCGTCGAGGCCGGGCGACTGGTCATTTTCAACAGACGATTCTTCATCGAGCGTCGACCCGTCATCCATTGGTTGGTTGGCATCGAGCATCTGGTTGGCATCGAACAACTGGTTGACATCAAAAGCTGCAAGGGTAAACGGCAGCTTACGAGTCCTGTCAACGGCAAGGGTGCGGATAATTTTATCCTCTTCGGGAACATCGAGCGTACCGCTTAAGGTTTTATACGGCTGGACGAACGAGAGCTTTACCGTAACCGCAGGTGGCATGTTCTCGTTCGACCATCTGTCGAGAAAGGCACCGCCCTGAAGGACCTCGATTTTGAAGAAAGTAAGCCCCGTGCAAACAGGCACAAATAGCTCTCTCTGCCAGGGTTCCTTCTGGTCGTCCAACAGCTTGTCCTCAAGGGCTATTCCGGAGTGACTGCGGTACAGAGTGAGCAGGCCGGTATCGGGGTCGATACTGCTTTGCCAGACGATTTTTTCGAGCGGCTGGGGCTGACCCTTGGCATCGTTGATAAGCCGCAGAATCTCCATTTTTGCGACGGGCAGGCCATCCTGGAATTTGTTCTGAATATCGATTCGGGCTTGCTGCCCCGAGCCGGCGATGCGGTCAAGGTCTTCGGCGATTCGCTGCAGGATTTCACGCGGCAGACGATGGCTTTCAAGCTTCGCGAGGCAATTGGACGCGCCCGCTTGTGCCCTGCTGTAGAGAGCCAGCACCACCAGCAGCACCATCGAGCCGATGGTCAGGGCGGCAAGTATCTCGATGAGCGTGAAGGCACGATTTCTTGCATTTATGATTTTCTTCATATTAACTTATGAGCCGGGCGACTGTTCTAACGATTTTTCAAACTTCTCAAGCTCAGCGTCAAGATTATCAGGAGACGCGGCATCGTCTTGCGGAGACAATTCGGACTGGGATTCCGCCTGCTGGTCGGGGTTGGTTGTCTGGGCGATAGACGCCAGTTCAGGGTACTTGTATAGTATATATTGGTTTTCCTCTTCAGTCGGGCTGCCGTCCGTTTGGAGGTAAAGGTCGAGCCAGGGTTTAAGATATTCGCCGTTTTCCGTAACGGGCATACCGTTGAGGACCCATTGGCGGACGGTTTCGATGTTGACGCCGGCGTATTCGGCGGCAAGGTCCTCGGTTTCGATGATGTGCTCGGCGAGTATCTGTTCTTTCAGCGCCTTCCTCCGCATTAACTCCTGTAACTGCGCTTTCGTCAGGTCGGTGAGCCAGTGAGTAAGCTCTACGCTCTGGTTTTCGCCTGCCGAGTCGGAATATTCTGCCGAGCAGACCGCGCGAACCCATATATGGGAGGTAATCGGCTCGTAGAAACTCTCGACGGTGGTCCGCCAGCGGATGTCCGGGAATTTTTCACTTACGCCGTATTCGGTCGATTCCGTAACAGAGGCGGAGCCGAGGAGCTTTTCCATATTTTCGCGTGCTATTTCGAAGGCGCGCATACGCTGGGTGGAATCAGCGGCGGATATCATACAGCGGTCCATCACCACCCAGACGCTTGTCCCGATAAAGGCAAGCAAAGCGACTGCGGCCATACTTTCCACAAGCGTGAAACCTGTTCGTCGTGCGTCCTGCGTCGCGCGTCGTGCGAACAAATTGCGCAATACGCAATACGCACGACGCATTACATTTTTATGTTCAAAACGGCAGTTCATCTCTGCTCCTCGGCCAGACGATTTGCGCCTCGCCTTGTTCGAGACGGACGATATTACTGAGCCGGTCGATGACGATTGACCAGGGCTGCTGGTCGCTGTCCAAAAGCACGATTACGCCGCCGAACTGCCAGCCCGCCCGGCTTGTGCGAAACTTGGCCCTGTCCTCGCTGGTAAATTCGCCGTCGTCAAACAGGACGTAGGCAATGCGGCAGTTTTCACCGAAATCCTCCTGCGCGATGATTTCCTCTTCGAGGACCTCGGAAAGGTCGGATGAAGTGATTTCACGAAGGAGGTAGCTTTGCCGGGGAATATCGATGATGACCTCGTATCTTTTGCCGGATTGACCGGCGCCGGTTGAAGCGGCCTCAATGGCGGCGATAAGTCCCCGGACTTTGCCTTTGAAGGAACTGCCGATGATTACGCCTTTGAGGTTTGTGGCGGCCAGGGCCACCATCAGTGAGACGATAACAATTACGACCATCGATTCTGCGAGCGTAAAGCCGTGTCTCGTCGCTCGCCTGCCCCTGAATGTCGTTGGCAGGGGTCGCTCGTCGCTCGTTACAGACAAGTCACGAGTCATAAGGCACAAGTCACAAGCATCAAGCATCGAGTATCGAGAATCATTCATAAACATTCATTTACTCTGCGTCCGTGCTGTAAAGGTCTTTGTCATCGCCCTCGCCGCCTTCTTCGCCGTCGGCGCCGTAGCTGATGATTACGAAGGGCTTGCCGCTTTCGGGAGACAATTGGTAAATAAAATCGTTTCCCCAGCGGTCTTTTGGTATTTCGGTTGTTTCGAGGTAGCCGCCCTCGGCCCAGCCGGTAACGTCGGTCGGCGGCTCGATAAGTTCGAGCAGGCCCATATCTTCGCTGAGGTATCGTCCCGTATCGAACTTGAACTGAATGACAGCGCCGTGGAGCAGCTTCAAGCTGGCCTTGGTGGCGATGACACGGGCCTTGTCGATTCTTCCGACGACGTTGATGGCGACGATGCCGGCCAAGATGCCGATAATCACGATTACCGCCATCACCTCGATAATTGTAAACGCCCGATATTTTGTATTTTGGTTTCTATTCATAATTCACTCCTGTATTTCTTAAAGGGCCATTTGTGAAATTTTCAAAATCGGCAGCATAATAGCCAGGGCAATAACGCCGACGATTACTGCGATAATAACGATAATAACCGGCTCCACTGCGGCGCTCAGACGTTCTATGACGATATCGGTGGATTCTTCGAGACCGTCGCTGATGTTTTTGAGCATATTCTCCAGCTCGCCGCTTTTTTCGCCGACTGTAACCATATGTGCTATCGAGGGGTCGATAACGCCGCTGTCGCGCAGCGGCGTGGCGATATCTGCGCCTGCCAAAATCCTCTCACGGGACTGCTCTACGGCGTGCTTCATCAACACGTTTCCTGTTACCTCGGCGACGACGCGGAGCGATTCGGCCATACTCAGGCCGGACCCGAGAAGCGTTGACAACGTCGAAGCAAAACGTGCAACCACCCGCTGCTTGATAAGCGGACCAAACATTGGCAGAGACAGCAGGAACCTGTCCCGCATAAGCGCCCCGCGACGCGTCCTGAAGAACCTTCGCAGCGCCCAGACAATTCCGACTATCGTCCCGATAACCACAAGCACCCACCAGCTTGTCATAACGTAGCTGACGTTCATCAGCTGTTTTGTAATCCAGGGCAGCTCCTGCCTGGCGGCGACGAGCTGGGCGCCGATTTTGGGGATGACGAACGTGGTCAGGATAAGGACCACGCCTAAGGCGGCCAGCAACAGGATTATCGGGTAAACCATAGCGGTGATTATCTTCGATTCCACCCTCTGGCGTTTGCCCATAAAACCGGCAACCGTCGCGAAGACCGCGCCGAGCGAGCCGGTAACCTCGCCGACGCGAACCATACTGACGTAAATTACGTCGAAATAATCACTGTAATCCTTCATCGCGTCGGTTAATGACTCACCGGTAACTACGCGGTCGCGTATATCTGTAAGGACGTTTTTGAACCTCGTGTCGGGTGCCTGCATCGTGAGCACCGACAGGGCCTCGGTCAGCTTTATGCCCGATTTGAGCAGCGTGGCCATTTGCCGGGTGAAGTCGATTATTTGTTTTTTACTTGTCCTCGAAAAGACCGAGGCGATGGCGGATTTGCCTTCGTCGGCGGCGCTTAGCTCGGTTATGGAGGTCGGATGAATGTTGCGGACGCGAAGCTGCTTGCGGGCTGTGTATGGGCTTTCGGCGGTTACGGTGCCTTTGGTCTTTTTACCGTCGGCGGCTATTGCTGTGTAAGTATATCTGGGCATAGTCGAATTCCGTTACATAACGTCGGCCTGTGTTACCCTGAGCACCTCGGGGATAGTTGTGATTCCCGCCAGGACCTTGCGAGCGCCATCCATTCTGAGCGTCTGCAATCCCGCGTCGAGTGCGGCCTTTTTGATAACGCCCGCCGAAGTCTTTTGGTAAACGAGGTTCTGGATTTCATTATTAACAAGCATAAGCTCGTATATTCCTGTCCTGCCGCGATAACCGGTCTGGAAGCATTTGTCACAGCCGGCCCCCACGAGGAATTCGGCTTCCGAGCCGGATTGGTCGCCCAGGCCAAGCTCCCGCAGCTCGTGCGGCGACGGCTCGTAGGTTTTTTTGCAATCGGGACATACCCTGCGGACCAGCCGCTGCGCCATAATGGCAATCAGCGAAGAGCTGACTAAATACGGCTCCACTTCAAGGTCGAGCAACCGGCTGATTGCGCCTGCCGAGTCATTGGTATGAAGGGTGCTGAATACGAGGTGGCCGGTCAGGGAGGATTGTATCGCCATTCGCGCGGTCTCGGCGTCGCGGACCTCGCCGACCATTATAACGTCCGGGTCCTGCCGAAGAACGTGCCGCAGCGCATTGACGAAGGTTACGCCTTTTTTGCTTGCGACCTGCATCTGGCTGATGCCTTCGAGCTGATATTCGATGGGGTCCTCGATGGTCATCACGTTTTTTTCGGCGGAGTTGATGCGATTGAGGCAGGCGTAGAGCGTAGTGCTTTTGCCGCTTCCGGTGGGGCCTGTTACAAAAATAATGCCGTGAGTGCGGTTAAGCAGGATATCGAATTTTTTGAGGTCTTCCTCCCACAGACCAAGCTGGTTAAGCGTAAGAATACCGGAGCTTTTATCCAAAATACGCAGAACGCATCGTTCGCCGAAGCTCGTGGGGACTGTGCTGATGCGGAGGTCAACTTCTCGCTGGCCGAGGCGAACGCTGCAGCGCCCATCCTGCGGCATTCTGCGCTCGGCGATGTCCATACCCGCCATAACCTTGATACGCGAGACAATCAGGGGAAGCACGTTTCTGTTCAAGCTCAGCGTATCATACAAAATACCGTCGATTCGGTAGCGAATCTGAATCTTTGCTTCGTAAGGGTGGACGTGAATATCGCTGGCCCTTAGCTGAAGCGCACGAAAAAGCATATCGTTAACGAGCCGGATTACCGGCGGGCGATTGACGACGTCCAAAAGGTCGTCCGAGCCGGCGACCTCATCTACGAGCTGGTCAAGGTTCTGGCTATCCAGCTCCTCGGCGACCTCTTCAATAACGGTTGTTCGCTGCTCGTAAGCAACGTCAATGGCGGCGGTTATGGCGGCGCGAGTGGCCAGGGCGCTGCGAACGGGCAGGCCCGTCATTTTGGAGACGTTATCGAGAGGGGCGATATCGAGCGGTTTCGAAAGGACAACGGTAAGCTCGCCGTTGTCATTATCGGGGCGAAGTCCGATAAGGTAATGGTGCTGTGCGTAGGTAGCGGGCACGGAATGGATGAATTCGGACGGCACCTGCTTTACTGGTATCTCGGCAAAAAACTCGCTTCCCATCGCCGAGGCGAACAGCCGCAGCACCTGCTCCTCCGTAAAAAAAGGGCAGGCCAGAAGCACCTCATCGATGCGCTGGCCGGCGCCTGCTTCCTCAAGGAATTTGGCCAGCTTGTCTGCATCGAGGATTCCGGTTCGCCTCGCGGTTTGTATCAACAATTCTTTCATTTATCTTTGACGAGTACAAATTTTACTCTTTCCGGCGGGCCGACAAAACACCCCGCGGCGGTCATTCGGCATCAAGAACGCGGGCAGGGTCCACCGGCTTGGGTTTTATGCCGGGCCAATCCTGGTGTTCCTGAAATTTCTTCTCAAATTCCTCAACCGCACCTCGGTTCTTGTCTGACATTTTCTGCAAATCCGCCAACCCTCCAGCCGTGTTATCCGGCCTGAGGATATTGGCCTTGACGAATACATAAAGCTTCGCCTGGTTGTTGGTGTTACTTATATTCCTAAACAGTCCACCCACAATTGGGATGTCGCCAAGAAACGGTACCTTTGAGTTATTCTTGTTCTGGGTCAATTGGATTATGCCGCCAAGAATTATCGTGCTATTGTCAGGTACCGTAACTACCGTATCAACATTGTTTTCGCTCTTAGTGGGTGGCGGCTGATCCTGCGCGAGCCCACCCGCTGGTGCTGGCTGACTTGACTGCGACACTTGCACTTCGAGACGAAGCAAATTGCCTTCGCTAATATGCGGTGTTATGTCAAGCTTGATACCTGAAGGATATTGTTCAAAGGTAGTGCTTGTAATTGCAGTATTCGTGGTAGTAGGTGTTGTAGTTGTATTCGGAAGATATTGATTTGTGACCCTTGATACATATAAGGTAGTTGTCGTGTCAATGTGGCCTTTTTCGTTGTCATTGACGAGAATCTTGGGCCTGGAAAGAATACGGCCGTAACCCTTCTTCTGCATCAGTGACAGCAGTGCCTGAATGTGTTTGTCGGCATAAAAACCTTGTCCGCCGGTGGTCCCCGGGTAAGAAGTAAACTCTTGGACTACGTTCGAGGGAAAACCAGTAGTCGTATTCTGAAGTAGAGCGGGAAGCTTCTGCATTCCTCCACCAGCCACCATTTCCGGCAACTTGGAAACCATTTGTAAATCATACGTGAACGAGTCATCCTCGGTGATGCTAACAAGCATAACGTCTATCAGCACCTGGGGACGCCTTCTATCCAGCGACTTGATTAAGCTCGATATCCATTCCTGGTTCTTTTTGCTGGCAAAGACAATCAGAGAAAAGGTGCTTTCGTCCGGGACAATAACAATCTGGTCTTCCTGTCGCTGGATAACCTGCTGGATTTTCCCCTCTTTATCGAGAACGGTTTCCTGAATCAGCTTAGTCAGGACGTCGGCAAGGTCTTGGGGGTTCTGATTTTCGAGCGGGTAAACAACATAAGGAATGGCCTGCTGAATGGTCTCGCTATCGACGTAGGCGATAATGGTTGCGACCAGTGCGTGCTGTTCGGGCGAGGCATTGACCATCAGGGAGTTGGTTGATTCGATGATAACGACCTGCATCTCCTCGGTGGGCAGAGCCGCCTCTGCGCCTGCGAGCATCGGTGTCGGCGAGGGCGGCGCCCCCGGCTGCGCCCTTGCCGCCGCAGCGGCTCTGGCAGTAATCCTGCCCGGGGTGGTTGCCCGGCCGGCCCCGACTATGCCCAGCTCCTCTAATTTTTTTCTCACCTCTTCTGCGCCGACATGCTGAATCTCGTAGACCCGAATCGAGCGGATGTCCTGCTGTTCGACGTCGAGAGCATCGATGAGGTTCTCTACAACGGCTATTTCATCCTCGTCGCCTATCATCAGGATACGGTTTGTTCTCTCGTCGGCATCGAGATAAATAGTCGGTTTGGAGGGAGTGGTTGTTGGGGCGGGTTGCGTGGGCGTCGGCCGGCGAACCGGTACGCGGCGGCCCGGCGGCATCGCAGGGGCCTGGGGGGCAGCAAGGGTAATCGAGATGTCACCCAATTGCTCGACAAGCTGCTTTACCTTCGGGGCAAGGGTAATTGCCATAGTGTATTTTAACTGCCGAAACTTGAACTGCTTGGGTTTACCCGGCTTATCAATGATTTCGAGCAATTCTTCCACGCGGCTCATCCGGTAGGCATAGCCGGTCACAATAAGCGTTCCCATCCCCGGCAGCTCGGTTACGGCTCCAACCTTCATCCCGTCGAGCACGGCCTTGGCCTGTGCGGTATCTATGTAGTTAAGCTGGAAAATCCGGGTCACAACTATGTCGCCGGCGCGAACCTGCCCGCTATCAGCCCATATCAAAACAGGGTCATAATCTAAAGCATTCTCCAAAGAAACTATAGTAACAAGATTGCCCTTGCGCATCATTGCGAGGTTTGAGAATTTGAGGACCGATTCAGCGAGAGGATAAAGTTCACTTACCTTGACGGGCCCCTGGACCTTCAGATGGACCTGGGGTTTATTCAGCAGTTGCTGGGGGTCATAAACGTAGTTGAGATTCAGGTATTTGCCGACAAGGTCAAGGAAGGGGATGATTTCGAGCTTCTCCGGCAGCGCAAGGTCGAGCATTTCGTCAGCATTAGGAACGACCTGCGGCTCGTAAGGATTGGTCGGTTCGGGCTTGTTGGTCTCGGCTGCCGCCAATTCATCCGGAGGAGTTTGCACCGCAGAGTTCACAGAGGTTATTTCTTCTATTTCTTTTTTCTGCGGTCCCGGCGTGCTCCGCGGCAAAACCGGTTCGGCGTCCGGCACTGTCTGGTTTGTATCCAGGTCTTGTTCTGCCAGCATCTTCTCCGCCTCGGCGATGGAATCAAGCAGCTCCTTGAACAGCTTGTCCGGCTTCTGTTCTTCGGCCTGGAGAAGAATATCTTCCTTCTCTGACGCGCCTGTTTTGTTACTCACCTGCCCCTGCGACGGACCGGCTTGTTTTACCTGCTCTGCAATGGCAATAAGTTTGTCCATAATCGAAGCAGGAGCGACAGCTACAAGCTTGTCACCGTGTATATCTATAATCACTTTAGTATATCCGGCATTACCGGGCGGATTCATAAAGGTCCCTATGGACACCGGTTTTATGCCATTTGCGATTTTCTCCTGAATAATACCCGTCGCGGGCATTCTGTTTGCCTCCGAAGCAGGCAGCAGCGCCCTGACGGCATATTTTTCGCTCGAATCAACGAGGTTCAGCAGGGCCGCCGCCTTGATAAGGACATCCGGCTGGGCGGTAACCAGCAACGTCTTATTATCGTTGAGCACGGATGCAGTTTTGATATTGGCATCATCGAGGAATTGAAGGCCATCATGGGCCGAGATAAATCTAAGCAGAAAAACCCTGTACTTGTCGGGTTGAGGACTGGGGCTGCCGGTCCAGCTCTGCTCATCAGCTAACAGGGTCGAACAGCCAAACAAAATGGTGAATATCAATAAGACGACCGAATTAAATCTCATAGCAGTCCTGAGCTTTGCCGCCTTGCGTATAGCAGGCGTAAGTTTTGACATAGCCGTAGAATATCCATATTTAAATAAGACAAAGAAACGGCCAAAAAGTTCCCATGTGAGATGCCGTTTTGGGCATCAAATGAGGGTTTTTGATTGTTTACAAGTTTTTAGGGGGCAGTCCTATAAAACAGCAATTTTTATCAAAATAGAACCCCAAAATGACTCCTGAACCCTTTTTCCCCGGCTATCGATTAGCTTCGGGAGGTGAATTAGCGTCGGCCAGCTCCGCAGCCCTTATTTCACCAAGTTCTTCGATGAGTTTTGTCAGTTCATCGAGTTTTGCCGCCTCATCGTCGGTAATCCTGTTATCGCCCATTTCGGCCATAAGCCGGTCTATCTGGGCAGATTTTTCTTTTTCAAGCGGCGAGGGCTCATAAACTTGTTCTGGGCTTACCTCCATCTCTGCCGGAGGAGCGGATTGAACCGGGACCTGCTGGGAGGCCATTGCGGGCTGGGTTTCGGGAGGCGGATTTTTGAGCAATTTGCGCCACGGCTGGCTAACGGTAACGGTCATTTCAGAGGCGCCCTGGCCGTCCCGTATGGTAATTGAGCCGTCTTTTATCTTATCAATAGTCAGATGACCGACGGTGCTGCCCTGCCTTATCCAGTTAAACCCTTTTCCCGGCTCATCTATGAGGGCAAGCGACAGTTCCGGACGGGCGGCATAAAAGCTGGTCCCGACCAACTTAAATTTCGGCGTAACTGGCACAGGCGGAGCCGGCTGGGCCGCGGGACGTGCTGCAGACGGCGTCGCCCTGGGCGAAGGCGGGGGAGGAGGCGGATCAAGATAAATGTGAAAAAGCGCCGCTTGTTTTACCAGCGGCGAGGTCTTGCTCTCATCTCTGGCCGGACGCTGACCTTTGGCGGCGAGAAAATTATTGACTGCCCCGGGCGACTTGAGGAATTCCTCGATTTTGGGGTCGCTGCGCACGCCGAAAACTGCCGGCAGGATAAGCAGCACCACCGCCGCCATCGCAGCTACGATACTCGTTATTCGCAACGTTTTAATCATATTTCACTTGTTTATTAGACATCCGAGGGCAAGGGTGGTTCCCGCCGCAGCTCTCATTGCAGGCAACGGGTTACGGGGCATGGTTTGGTTCTTTGACTCTGACAAACGAGACCGGCTCTCGCCAGTGGATGATTTTTTCAAAATACTGCTTTTCATTGCCCGCATATTCAGCGCTGTGTTCGGTGTTGTGGCAATCGGTGCAGGTGGACATAGGGCCTGAAGTTTCGACGGCGCCGAGGGAGCTGAGATGGTCGGAGCCGGGGCCGTGGCAGTTTTCGCAGCCGACGTCCTTTAGGTCGGAGGTTTTTTCGGGCGATATAAAGCCGCTTTGAAACTGCATGCCGACGACGTGGCAGATAACACACTCAGGGTCATAATCCGAGCCGACCTTTTCGAGCGTCGCAAAGGCATCGGCGTGGCGGCTATCCGGAGAGGGCTGCTTCGGCAAACCGTGTATGAATACCTGTGAGCTTGTCAGCCACTTTTCATACTCGTAGTCGTGGCAGAGCTTGCAGGATTTCGACCCTACGTACTGGAGATTGTCGGGCAGGATGAACCGTGGGTATTTTTCGAGGAGATTGGCCTCTTTCAAAAGCCGTTGATAGTCCTTATAGAAGTCCACAAGCACCTGGTTCTGCGGCAGGTCTTCAGTGATGGGTATAGAGGAGAAAGATAATACAGGGCCGGGCAATGCGACCCGGATTTTACCGACATACTTGCCTAATCGACCCGCCGATACCACCAGAGGCCTGGCATTAGAGTCGCTTATGAGCGTCGGCTCGTCGGATTGCGGAGGAATTATCAGCAAATCGGCGAGGTTTGTCTCCGAAACGGCTGTGACTTTTTTCGAGTCGAGCCGGTTGAAAATCAGAACGTTGACCGTCGAAGACGGCTCGTCGGCGGAAGCTGCAAATAAATCGGACAATCGTTCGATTTGCTCTTCCGTATCAATAACGGCAACAGTGATATCTACGGAATTTCCGTCAAGCGTAAATCTCCTGGTGAACTTTGCCGGCAGCATCGCATCTTCGGGGCCGTCGGCGGTTATCACGTTAAACGCGGAGCCGAGCACGTCGAGCAAACCCGCCTTGCGGGCAATGAGGATATCCTGTTCAGTGAGATTGACCATGTCGTAGCCGAGCTGGCTAAGGGCCTGGACGATGATGTTAAACTTGATGAGGTTCTGCTCGGTCAATTCGGGCACCAGGAAACCGGTATCAAAAATGAACCGGTTTTTGGGCTCGACACTGTCGAGGACAGCGTCGCGCCTGTCGAAACCTCCGAGTTGTCCGCCTGAACAGCCGCAGGGCTGGAGCTCACCCAGCTCGTTGCCGGTGAAAAAAATAGTGATAACCTTTTGTGCGGCCGGTTCGCCTTGGGCGGGTTGAACAGGCGCCTGCGACGGACTGGCCGCCAACGCTGTTGCCGCCAACAGCAGGTAAATACAGACGGATTCGACCCCCGACAACAGCGTTCGAGGGCAGGCAAGCTCACGGCAGGCCGTTTTTCCCATCATTGGCTTATATGCTTTTATCGTCGCCGGAAGAACCCTCGGCAGGTAACATTGATTTTCTCGCCGTCTTTCGTAGTCAACGAGAGGGTATCCGTGAACATTCTTGCAGTTTTTTGGGTCGCAGGCGGAATTATCTCCAGATTAAGCTTGTAACGGCGTCCGAGTTTTTCCCGGCTTACAACTTTAACGATGTCCTGCCCCGAAGTTACTGAGGCAATTTCGAAATCCTCATCGTAGTTATCGAGCACCCATAGTTCCCTCTGGATTTTCTCACCCGGCTCAGCGTTGAGCAGATTTATGGCGGGCGGGTCAACGCGGAACCTCGCCAGGAGACCGAAGGGCACGGTAATCGAAGGGCACTCCGGATGGGATACGGCGATTTCAATACGGCCATTGTTGCTGGCGCCCATTTTTTGCGGGTCTATTCTGGTCTTAAGGACGAATTTTGCTCCTTTCTGACTCGGGTCGAAGTTTGCCGTAACTGCATCGTTTGTGGCGTCAAATTTAGTAATCGAAAACGGCTGCTCATCGACGGAGCGGATGGTAAGCTCTGCGACACCGGCGTTATCGCCTTTAAGTTTATACTCCAGCCGATCCGGCTCGAAGGCAACCTTCTGGGTAATGGACGCCTTTATAGTCAGCTCAATCCTCGGATTATCCGGGTCATTGGAGAAGACGTAAAGATGTCTGGTCCTTACGCCTGAGCCCTTGTCGGCGTGATACTGCACATCGAGCGTTCCTTTCTCGCCGGGGACGTATTCTTTCTTTTCGAGCGTAAAGACCGTGCACCCGCAGGTCTTGCTGACGTCTTTGATAATTAGTGTGCCGACTCCTTCGTTTTTGAAATTGAACTCGCAGGTCTGTGTTGAGCCCGGCCCAATCAGGCCGAAATCGTGAACGGGCTGCTCAAAGGATATCTTCGGTGGCGGCCCATTGGGTTCTGCCGGTGCGGGCGATTGCCCCTCGACCGTACTCGGGGCAGGATTAGTCGCCGGTGCGGCGGAATTCGGCTCAACGCCAAGCGTTTGTGAGGCCAGCCAGCCCTGTAAAAACGCCACGCAACCAATGATACCAATGATTAGAATCGTTCGTCCGGACTTCATCGTTAAATCTCCCAAATTTACTTGATTCACAACACCAAACATAAATCGACGATTTTAAGTAAATCGAACAGTTAATAATACCAAAAAATCAGCCGTTTCGCAAGTACCTTATAGCCCTCAATATCCGGCGTTGAAGCAGGACTATTAACGGACAGCCGAAAAAAGCGAAAGATACCGATGCCTCCAGCCCAGCATTGCTTTACAGCGGATTCAAAAACCATTAACATAATATACAGGTATGAAATAAACTTGTTCGGAGTGAATTTATGAGCCGACAATGCCCTGATGTATCGGTAGTAGTGCCGTTATTGAACGAGCAGGATAATATAAGACCATTATATGACCAGTTAACCGAGGCGCTGGACAGAGCCCATAATTATGAGCTGATTTTCGTGGATGACGGCTCCACGGACGACAGCTACAGGATATTGACCGAGCTGCATAAAGCCGACGGCAGGGTCAAGGTCATCCGGTTTCGGAAAAACTTCGGTCAGACGGCCGCATTATCGGCCGGGTTTGCCCACTCGCAGGGGGCGATAATAGTCGCCATCGACGCCGACCTGCAGAACGACCCGGCAGATATACCGAAAATGGTGGAAAAACTGCACGAGGGCTATGACGTTGTCAGCGGGTGGCGGGAAAAAAGACACGACCACGCCATTACCCGGCTGATTCCGTCGAGAGCAGCAAACTGGCTTATATCGAAGATTACGGGGGTAAATCTGCACGATTTCGGCTGCACGCTTAAGGCATATCGGCGTGAGGTTCTTGCGGAGATTCGACTGTATGGCGAGATGCACCGGTTTATTCCGGCTCTGGCAAGCTGGTCAGGCGCCAGTATTTGCGAAATGGTGGTCAATCACAGGCCCCGAACGGCCGGCGTCGCCAAATACGGACTGGGGCGGACATGGAAGGTGCTGCTCGACCTGATTACAGTCAAATTCCTCGGTTCGTATTCGACCAAACCAATTTATATTTTCGGAGGACTTGGGTTTGCAAGCGTGCTGGGAGCAATGGTGACGGGACTGTCCGTGCTGTATCAAAAATTCATTTCCGCATTACATCTGCCTATGAACAGAAATCCGCTGCTTACTTTAACAGCGGTGCTCATTATGTCCACGATACAATTCATCCTGATGGGTCTTCTGGCTGAGATGCTGGTGCGGACATATCACGAGTCGCAGAACCGGCCTACATACGTGATTCGGGAAATCCTCGAATCGTCCGACACATCGGACAAGTCCGCCGGAGAAAGTCAGTGAAAATGGCTTCCACAAAGGGCAGGCCTACATCAAAAAACAAAAAGCAGGTCGCAGCCACACGCGGAAACGGCAAAGAGCTGGCGGCGACCATCCTGGTTGTGATTCTGGCGGGTATCCCCTTTGCGCTGGGGCGGCATTTTGAGTTCAGCTACCCCGACCCATTCGACAGCGCCGCCAACGTTTACTCCGCCCAGCACATCCTCGATGGCGCAAGAATCGGGATTGAAGAAAGGTCAAGTGCAGCTTTGGGCACATTGTTAGTCAACATTTTGGGGGTTTGGCTGTTCGGGTTCAGCGAATTCGGGCCAAAGCTGATTCAGACGATTTGTCAGGCGGGGGCGTTGGTAGTGGTATATATGGCCCTTAGAAAGCTGATGGGCCGGCTGCCGGCCGCCGTGGCGGTGATAGTCGCTTCGATTTATATATCCTCGCCGTTGGTCGCCAAGTTCGGCAACGTAAAAGAGCAGTATATGATTGCGTGTATGGCAGCGGCGATAGGGTTGTTTGTGCTCAGACAACTGGGCGGCGGGTGGTGGTATAGTTTTTTGGCAGGCGCGATTGTCAGCTGGGCGCCGCTTTTCAAGGAGACGGGTTCTTCGGCAATAGGAGCAATCGGATTATTCGTAATACTTCAGCCATTCTTCAAGCACAGGACGTGGAAACAGACGGGCATTGATATTGCGTTATTGCTTGGGGGAGCGGTGACGGCAATGGCTCCGCTGTATATATGGATACTCGGGTGGGACGTGAATACATACACGCCTTATTGGTGGGTGTCGGCGACGATAAAAGGACTTCTGCCTAAACCTGAAACGGCGGCACAGGCGGGCACATACGTATCGTCGCTGAGAGAGACAATCCCCTTTTCGCAGCAGTATCCGAAGGTGCTGAGATATTATCTTGCCTTGTGCCTGCCGGTAACGCTGGCACTTGGGGCAATAGTAGTAAGAATCGGGAAAATGGTTCTGAATCTGTATCGCAAAAACTCGTCTGTAAAGGCCGATTACGACCGTTTCGTGCTGCTGTTTGCTATCTGGTGGATTCTCGATATGGCCTTTGTCTGGATAAGCCCGGCTTCATACGAGCAGTATTACCTGCCGCTGACCGCCTCCGGCGCGATTACCGGCAGTTATCTTATAGCCATCTGGCGAGACAAGCTCGCGACAGCCGTATTCAAAACCAAGTGGGTAGTAACCGGTATCGCAGGTTTTGTCCTGATGGCGATTATGTCGTGGCATATATTTTTCGGTTTGCCGAGAAGCCCCTACACCGGCATCAAATACCCGGAAAAACGGAACGGCTACGCACAGCGATGGCGTGAAATTGATTTACGCCGGACACAGGGCTACAGGGGAGCATGGGAAGTCGCAGGCGAATATATACGCAATAACAGCAAGCCAACGGACAAAATTTACGTCTGGGGCTGGGTTCCGGGTATATACCTTTCGGCGAAGAGGTTCAGCCCCTCTCCAGTCGCTTTTGAAAGCGAAATGCACACCAAGCCGCCTGAGCAGCTTGAGCAGGTCATCGACGATCTGTTAAGCTCCTTTCACAAAGAGATGCCCAAATATATTGTGGACAGCCGAAAGCAGCATTTGCCGCTGGACCGGTTCAAGTTCGAGCTTTGGCCCATCGTGCCGAGGGGATTTATGGGCTTTGCGAAAACGGAATTTTTGCCCAACGACCCGCAAACAGTTGCTGAATTTGAAAAACAATGGGCACAACTTACTCGTGAAAGGTTTGGGGACAACGAGGCGAGAAGATTCGAGGTTATGGGCAAGTTCAGAAAGTTCATAAGGGAAAATTACGACATAGTTCAGATGTTCGGAGACGAGGTTATTTTCAAGCTGAAACCTTCAGTGGGCCCTGCCGCAGTCGGGACGAATTGAGAATGGTGAACGCAGAATGAAGAAAAGAAAAGAAATTCTCAATTCTCAACTCTCACCAGCCGTCGAAGACAAACGAGTTGAGATAATAACCGGCGTAATTCTTCTGGCATTCGGAGTGTACCACTCGATTCTGTATTTCGGGCATACGGCCGTGCCTAACGGGGACTTTCCTGACCTTTTCAAGATAGGCAGCGACCTGCTTTCGTTCAAGCGGCCGGTCGGTTTTAAGCAGGCGGCGGGCCGATTTCTACTGGGATGATGTTATATCTTTGTATGATGAATATAGCTCCTCACCAATTTACGATTCATTCGAAGATGAAGAATATGAGCTTTCTTGTCCCGAGGGAGGTACTATGTGGGTATTTTCATCCAGATAGACTTTTCATTATGGGTGATTTGCGGCTTTACATCGGGGCGTTGCGAGGTTACATTATGTCATTGTAAGGTTACATCATGGAATTGTTGGCTTACATCATGGCGGTGTAAACGGGTAAAAAGGCGGGTGAGTCGTTTATTTTAAGGCAGTAAAACCGTTAAGGGGAAACAGAAATGCAATTCGATTTTGGATCAAACTGGAAAGAATTTTCTGCGAAAGCATTGTCACCTGAAAAAATTCAGCAGGCCCGAAACGATTTTCAAACTCTTATGGCGGGAATTAACATTCGGGGGGCTACACTGCTCGATATTGGTTTTGGGCAGGGTTTGACCCTTCTTATATCCACTGAACTTGGGGCAATAACGGCAGGATGCGAAATTAATCCGATTTCCGTCGAGGTGCTTGATTTTAACAAGCAGAAATTCCCCAAGATTAAAGATTGTTCAATTCCTATAATTACAGGGTCCATACTCGACCCCAAGATTATAAGCGATTTGAAAAAAGCAGATTTCCTTCATGGGAACCTCTACGACATCGTTCATTCCTGGGGGGTCCTTCATCATACCGGCAATATGTGGGAAGCGATAAAAATTACCTCCGACCTAGTCAAACCGAACGGTCACTTTATCATATCCATCTATAATCGCCACTGGACAAGCAAAATATGGCTCCTGATTAAATGGCTGTATAACAAATCTCCCCAGATAATCAAAAAGCTGTTAGTATATACATTTTTCCCAATTATCTACGTCGCCAAATATATAGTAACCGGTAAAAACCCTGCCAAAAGCAAACGCGGCATGGATTTTTACTTCGACGTGATTGACTGGGTTGGGGGATACCCTTATGAATACGCAACGAAAGATGAGATAACCAAATATGTCGAAAACCTTGGCTTCAAATGTTTACGCTGTATTTCTGCCCCAGTACCTACCGGCTGCAATGAATTTGTCTTTCAAAAAACACGTTCGTAGGCACAACACTTTTGTTCATCTTACCCAAACCGATTGACGAGCAGTTTTGCGGATTTGCAAAACGTTATTAATTCATTTATCCAAAAAAAACTTTAAAAAAAGCTTTTTTAGACTTGACTATCTCTGAAAAGGGAGTAAAATGGGTAAAGGCCTTTGTCTGGGAGCAAAGGTTGAAGGCTGGAGAGTAAGAATGAGAAGGGTTGTTGTTATTCATTTTTCCATCAGGTTAACATCTGCGCACGGTGCGCATTTTAGGGAACATTTCAAAAAAACACCATTTTTTAAAGGGGAAGAAGATGAAAACTAACCATTACCAACTCAGAACCGTGTTGTTCGCCACGGCCATGCTGGTCTTGTTGACCGGAGTCATTGCTTATGCCGACAACATTTATGTGTCGGATTTATTAAGCCTGCACTTTCCAAGAAAATTAGGTTTATTTTGGCTCTTTGAAAACAATTTGATAATAAAAAATGGCTCATCCTTCCGATGTTTTTCTTGGCAAAAGAAACATTTGGAAAGGAGAGCCAATGTTTAATGAATGGATTCTTCCGAACAGCTGGCAAGCCACGACCACCGCATTGG
>JBDRMP010000026.1:0-20487 GCA_043811995.1 Planctomycetota bacterium | reverse complement strand
GGAACGACTGATTAAAACATTGAGACAGCGTTTACGACCTATGGGCTGCTTCTATGACGATTCAGCCATCGAAAGGGCTGTCTTTGGCCAATTCCTTCGCTGGCATAAAATTAAACTTACACATAATACTTGACGCTATCTTTATTTTGGGAAGTTTGAATTTGGAGGGAGTTTATGTTAGATTGGCGGGGCAATATATACCTAATAATAAATGGAGTGAAAAGTTGTCTGAGACGCTTGTTTACAAGATATTGGCAAATCACCTTGTCGAGGGACGGCTCATCGCGGGTGAAGAGATAGGGATAAAAATCGACCAGACGCTGACACAGGACGCAACGGGGACGACGGCTTTTCTGTTGTTTGAGTCGATGGGCGTTAACAGGGTGAAGACCGATTTGTCGGTGAGCTACATCGACCACAATATGTCGCAGTTCGGGCCAGAGAACCACAACGACCATTTGTATCTGCAGACGATAGCCATCAAAAGCGGGGCATATCATTCTCGTGCCGGCAATGGAATTTGTCATCAGGTCCACCTTGAACGGTTTGCGAAATCGGGCGTGACGCTATTAGGCAGCGATTCCCATACGCCGACGGCGGGCGGGATGGGAACGCTGGCGATGGGCGCCGGCGGGCTTGACGTGGCGGTGGCGATGGCGGGCGGGCCTTTCTACATAACCTGTCCGAAGGTTATTGGCGTGAAGCTGACGGGGAAGCTGCCGGACTGGGTGGCGGCGAAGGACGTTATTTTGAGTTTGTTAGGGATACTGACGACGAAGGGCAACGTCGGCTGGGCAGTGGAGTATTTCGGGCCTGCTGTTGAGACGCTGACGGTTCCACAGCGGGCGACGATTACGAATATGGGTGCGGAACTGGGCGTAACGACGAGCATATTCCCCAGCGACGAACAGACGCGGAAGTTCCTTCGTGCGCAGAAACGGGAGAAGGATTTCAGGACAATGAGTGCGGACGCCGGGGCGATATACGACCGGCTGATTGAGATAAATCTGTCGGAGCTTGAGCCGATGGCGTCCTGCCCGTCTTCGCCAGATAATGTTAAAACCGTCACGGAAATCGCAGGGATGGAGGTTGGCCAGATAGCGATAGGAAGCTGCACCAATTCGAGCTTCAGCGATTTGATGATGACGGCGAAAGTTTTGAAGGGCAAGCACATTCATCCAACGGTGGAGTTCGCGGTGGCGCCGGGCAGCAGGGAGGTTTTGAATATGTTGGCGGCCAACGGTGCGCTGGCTGACATTATCTCGGCAGGAGCGAGGGTACTCGAAAGCGCGTGCGGGCCTTGTATAGGGCTTGGATTTGCACCCGCGGAAGGCGTAGCGAGCTTACGGACGTTTAACCGTAATTTCAGCGGGCGAAGCGGGACAAGAGACGACCAGGTGTATCTGGTAAGTCCTGAGACGGCTGTTGCCTCGGCCATGACGGGCAAAATAACCGACCCGCGCCGATTGCCGGAGCTGTTTGGCATAAAGTATCCGCAGATAGAGCTGCCCGATGAATTCATCGTCAATGACAATATGATAGAAGCGCCTCTAAGTGAGAAAGATTCGGCCAAGGCAGAGGTTATTCGCGGCTCGACAATCGTTGTGCCGGAAAGCCCGAGCCAGTTGCCGGACGACTTGAAGGGCAAGGTGCTGCTCAAGTGCGGGGACAAAATCACAACCGACCACATAATGCCCGCGGGGGCGTTTTTGAAATATCGCAGCAACGTGCCTGAGTATTCGAGGTTCGTTTTCAACAGCTTCAACGAGAAGGGCAAGCCGACTTTCGCCGAGCGAGCGATGAAGGTAAAAAGCAGCGGCATTGCCGGCATAATCGTCGCAGGCCAGAGCTACGGCCAGGGGTCGTCGAGGGAGCACGCGGCGCTATGCCCGATGTATCTGGGAGTGAGGGCCGTAATTGCCAAAACAATCGAGCGGATTCACAAGGCGAACCTGATAAATTTCTGCATTGTGCCGATAGAGCTGGCGGCGAGCGATTACGAAAAAATCAGCGAGGCCGACAAGCTGAGAATCGACGGGCTTCGAGACGCGATAAGGGACAACAACGAGGTAAAAGTCGTTGAAGTCAACGGCAGGTATGAGTTTGTCGGGAAATTAAACCTGTCGGGCAGGGACAGGGAGATTCTGCTTGCGGGGGGATTGCTGAAATATACGCTTGGTAAGGCCTCCGCCTGCGGCGGATAAAGATGATAAAGATAGTAAGCGTGTTCGGGACGGGCAGGGCGAGGGCCGGCGATAAGAACTACGTATTGGCTGAGCGGCTCGGCAGGGCTTTGGCCGGGGCGGGGTTTGCGATAGCCAACGGGGGCTATGGCGGGACAATGGAGGCGTCGGCAAAAGGGGCAAGCATTGCGGGCGGCGAGGTTGTCGGTGTGACGTGCTCGGCGTTCGAAAGAGGACAGGCGAATAAATTTGTCGGTCGTGAAATCGTTACAAAGTCATTAAATGAACGGCTTGAAAAGCTGATAGAGATTGGAAATGCTTACATAGTTTTGCCCGGCGGGACGGGAACGCTGCTGGAGCTTGCTCTCGTCTGGGAGCTGAGAAATAAGGCCTTTTTAGGCGAGGACAAACCAATTATACTGTTAGGCGAATACTGGAGCGGGCTTGTAGAACTGGTGGCAAGTAACGACGCAGACAGCCGGCGGCATTTGCTGTTTGCGGACGGGCCTGAAAAGGTTGTTGAGATGTTGAAAAGCCGCAGTTGACTTTGCTAAGGATACAGCAGAAATGATAAGATACATATTAGCAGTGACGGCGATAGCGGGTTTTTGTGTATCGGTTGCTTTTGCACAGAACCAGAATGAGGAAAAGCTGCTTAGGGACGATTACGTCCTTGCAGGAGTGGATGGCCGGCTCGTCGAGGGCGAGGGCGGCAAGTGGCTGTTTGAATTCGAATCGGGGATAAGCGACGGCACGGCACAATTGAATGCGGGACAGTCGCTTGAGCTGCTTTACTCAGCGACGCTCGATAAAATGACTGAAGACGCGAAGACACGTATTGAGGCAAGCTATCGGCTGTGGGGCAAGGTGACGAAATTCAAGGGCAGCAACTTCATTCTCCCGGTATATTTCCTGGGGCTTCGCAAGATTGACAGGCCGGCCGGCCAGTCAGAGAAAGCCGATAGTGCGAAAAAAGCGACGTCTATAAACGCGCCGAACGACGTATTGAGTATTCCCGATGAGATAGCGGCCCAGCTTCAGACGTCGGAGGTTTTGCCGGCGCAAGAACCGCCCGCGGGACTGCAGTTGAAGCAGGACAGGATTTTTGCCAATCGTGTCGGGCGCGTGGTTGAGAAGGATGGGCATTACGAATTCGAGACGGACGGACTGGGGCAGGGTCTTGAGAAATTTAGAATAGAATTACTGCCTGACCAGGCGCTGGAAGAGGCAATCGTGCAGTCACGAGGCGAGTTAAACTCGGTAAGGTTCAGCGTGGCGGGAATTTTGACAATATACAAAGGCCAACAGTACCTGCTTTTGCAAAAAGCGACGCGGGCGTATAATTACGGAAACTTCGGAAGGTAGAGATTTTTCACCGCTGAGAACACAGAGAAAAAATAATGGCAAGTGAAATCGATAAAATTCTGATTAAATACGACCAGCCGGATTTTGTAGAACGAATCATCGAAAGCCGGAATGCCGTTTTCAGAGCAACCCATTTTGACATCGAGAAAGAAAAGCAATTAGACGCCATTCTTGACGAAGTAAGCCGGCGGGGAGATGAGGCCGTAGCTGAATACACTGAAAAATTCGATGGCGTGAAATTAACGCCGGAACAGTTCAGGATACCGGATACAGAATTAAACGATGCCCACAAAGCAATCGACAGAAAACTTTTGAAGTCGATTCGTCTGGCAATTAAGAACGTTAAAGAGTATCAATCGAAAATTTTCGTTGGCAAAGACAAGAGTTTCAAATCGACTGGAATAAGATATACGCCGATAAAACGAGTAGGAGTATGTGTGCCGGGGGCATCTGCTCCATTACCTTCGACAGTGATAATGACGGCTGTTCCGGCGCAGGTAGCAGAGGTTAAGGAGATTGTGGTTGTTTCGCCGCCAAGATATAAGGGCAGTATTCATCCCGTGATACTGGCTACCTGCCGGGAATTGAATATTAAAGAGGTTTACAGGATAGGCGGGGCACAGGCCGTAATGGCGATGGCTCAGGGAACGAAAACGATACGCAACGTTGACAAGATAGTCGGTCCGGGGAATCAATGGGTTCAAATGGCAAAGAAGAAGGTTCTCGGCCTTGTCGGCATCGATTCTATAGCAGGGCCAAGCGAAGTTCTAATAATAGCCAACAAATCGGCCAATCCTGCCTGGGTAGCAGCGGATATGTTGAGCCAAGCAGAGCACAATCCGGGTTCGGCAGTTTTATTCACGGAGTCCGAAAAACTGGCTCTGGAAGTGTTAACTGAACTCGGGCAGCAAGTGGAAAAGTTAGGCAGAGCGAAGGAGACTATCGATTGTCTGCTGAGATTCAGTGCTATTGTGGTCTTTGAAAATATGGCGGACATCGTAAATTATGCTAATCTTTTTGCCGCAGAACATCTGCAAATACAATGCGGAAAACAGAGCAGGCAGATTGCCAAAAGAATCAAAAATGCAGGAGCGATATTTATCGGGGAATATTCGCCGGTAGCGGTTGGGGATTACTGGGCGGGGCCGAGTCATACATTGCCGACGGGAACAAGTGCAAGATTTTTCAGCGCTTTAAGCGCAAATGATTTCATAAAGTCCACGAGCATTATCGAATACGACAAGAAGAAATTAGCCGAGAGTGCGGAGGATATAATTCGATTAGCCCAGGCAGAGGGGCTGGATGCACACGCAAAAAGTGTCAGAATCAGGCAGGAGCGTTAAAGTTTCACTTCCCACTTAAGGTTGTTTTCATATCTACGGAAGAATCGGCCGAGTATATACGCGGCGATGAACATCAGGTAAACATCAAAACCCCAGGCCAGCAGGGAAAGCCCTCCCGGCTGCAATTGGCCGACGAAGTTCATCAGCAGACCAATGACGCAAAATAACAGGGCAAGGCCGCAATACGACAGGAATGTGCCGGCAACGGAAGCGATTATCAGGAGGGGGTTCAATGCGGCGATTGAATCGAACAGGGCCGCGGCGAGCAGAAACATCGGCAAGAAGAAAACACCCAGACCGTAGAGTATCCAATACCACGGGTCAGTTCGCAAAGCGAACAATTCATCTCTCGACCGGTTCCGAATAGCCGGCCAGATATAGGCGAAGAACACGTATAGAATCATCGGGCCAAAGCAGGCAAGGGTGCAGCCGAAGACCAGAAGAGCGCGGCCCAACAGGTCAAAGAAGCCGGGGGTATTTTCGAAAGACACGTCCGGTGCAAAACGTTCGTCTTTTGCGGCGGCTACGATGCAGCTGGAGAGGTAATAAAAGAAATAACCGAGCAGTGCGAAATATAAGCCAATGACCAACACCTGGCCATAGCAGCAGGCGCCGGCTAATATTCGTCCAGCCAGTCCGAGCAGAAAAGGCCCAAACCAGAAGAGGATAAAATGAAGAACGCCCGCTAAACTGAACGGGAAGGTGAAGACGTTAAGGATTGTGGCGGGTTCTTGTTCGGGTGACTGCTTGAATGTATCGACATCCTCGGCGATATTGGCTGACGGTTCCGGGCCGATGCGATGCCACTGCTGAGGCGGGGTATGAATCGGTTGAACCGGCCCAGGGGACGGTTCACCGTCACGTTTTAGGCGAATCGGCTCATTTTCCTGCGATGGATGCGACGTGGGTGATGTTTGCGGAATGATGACGACGTTTTTGCATTTCGGGCATTTTACTTTTTTGCCGGCGTGTATCGACGGAACGCGAATCTGCTGACGGCAGAAGGTGCAGTTAAACCGGATTACTGATTCGGACGGCCTTTGGTTTGGCGTGTTTGGTTCCATTTGCCGACCTTTCGTGTGCCAAGCCGGATTTTACAATTTTGTTTTTATAATCTCAATGACTTTGGCGAGGGCGGCGTCGAGTTTTTCGGGTTTTTTGCCGCCCGCCTGCGCCATATTGGGTCTTCCGCCGCCGCCGCCGTCAATTATTGGTGATATTTGTTTGAGCAGGTCCGCTGCACCTATTTTGGCCGTGAGGTCGTCGGTGACGCCTGCCAGCAGCGTCGCCTTTTCTCCTTCGGCGAAACCGAGGACAATTACGGCGGATTTTGCTTTCTTCTTGAGCATATCTATTGCGACGCGGGCCTGCTCGACGGTCGTGGGCGAAAGCTTGCCTGTGATTATAGAAACGTCGCCTGTTTTTTCGCACTTGTCTAAAAGATGTTTTGCCTCGGCTGCCGAATCGGATGCGCCCTGACGGGGAGCTGATTTGAGCTGCTTGGCGAGTTTCTTATTCTCCGCCAGCAGTTTAGTTACCCTTTCGACAACACCATCCGGGGAAATCTTTAGTAAACTCGCAAGCTCATCGACAATGCCGCTTCTTTGTTCGAGGTATTTTTCGAGTCCCAGGCCCGTCAGCGCAGTGATTCGGCGGACGCCCGCGGAGATACTTTCCTCTTTTGTGATTTTGAATCCGCCAATGACGCCTGTCCTGCCAACGTGCGTGCCGCCGCAGAATTCCTTGCTGAAGGCCTCATTGAGGTTTGTTTGTTCTTCTGCTCCGACGGCGACGACGCGGACTTCCTGACCATATTTTTCGCCGAATAGCGCCATCGCGCCTAACTTGTCAGCCTGTAGTTTTGGTAAAACAGCACAGGTTACCGGCAGATCCTCAGTGATTTTTTCGCGAACTAAGTATTCGACCCTCTTTTTTTCTTCATCTGTCAATGCCTTGGAATGAGTAAAATCGAATCGCAAGTAATCAGCACAAACTAAGCTTCCCTGTTGTGTGACTGCATCTCCTAGTACTTGTCGAAGCGCCCACTGTAAGAGGTGGGTAGCTGTATGATTCTTCTTCGTATTCTCCCTATTCTTGTCAACAGAAGCAGTAACCTTTGCACCGGTTGTGAAAATACCTATTGCAACCTTTCCCCAATGAATAACTGTTTCACCTAATCTCTCCGTTGTCTCGACAATGAAATCTCCGCTATCTGACTTTATAATGCCGCAGTCACCAACTTGGCCGCCCATTTCGGCATAGAAGCACGTCTCCTTAAGAACCAGACCGTACTCTTTAGTAGAATGCGCACTAATACTGCCAACCACAATGTTGGACTTATCTTCTAAGTCAATGATATTGGTAACAATAGACTCACATCTATTTGTTTTGTATTTCAGTGAATCGTCTGTCGGTGATAAGTACACCGAGCCAAGCAGGTTGGTTAGATAATCGACTTTTTGGGCGGCCCTTGCGCGAGTTCGCTGCTGCTCCATCAGCTCGTCGAAGCCGGCGGTATCGACTTTAAGACCGCGTTCCTGCGCCATAAGCTGGGTGAGGTCGATGGGGAAACCGTAGGTGTCGTAAAGTTGGAAGGCGTCTTCGCCGGTAATCGTTTTGTTTTTAGAAGCTTGTGCTTTGTCGGCGGCATCATTGAATATTTCAAGGCCTCTGTCCAAAGTTCTGCCGAAGCTCGCCTCTTCAGATTCGATTACGGTGGAGACGAACTCGGCCCTTGCTTTTATTTCAGGGAACGCCTCGCCGAGACAATCGCCCACGGCTGGAACGAGTTTATAAAGGAACGGCTCGTGGAGCATAAGCTCTCTGCCGAAACGCGAGGCCCGGCGCAGGATTCTGCGAATGACGTAGCCCCGGCCTTCGTTGGAGGGCGTAGCTCCGTCGGTTATTGCCAGCACAAGGGCGCGAATATGGTCGGCGATAACACGAAAGGCATTATCGGTTTTGTTGTTCAATTGCGAAGTAAATTTTTTGCCGGTCATCTCGGTTAGCTTTTCGATAATCGGCGAGAACAGATCTGTGTCGTAGTTGCTTTTCTTGCCCTGCAGGACCGCCGTGATTCTTTCGAGGCCTGCGCCGGTATCGACGTATTTTGCGGATAGCGCGCTAAGTTTGCCGTCTGCCGCCCGATTATACTGGATAAAGACAAGGTTCCACAGTTCAATGAATCTTGCGCAGCCGGCATTCACGGCGCATTTGTGGCCGGGGACGTCTTTTTTGTCACAGCGGTCGGGGCCGAGGTCAATATGGATTTCGCTGCAGGGGCCGCAGGGGCCCGTCTCGCCCATTTCCCAGAAGTTGTCCTTTTTGCCGAACTTCAGGACCCGGTCGGCGGGAAGCGCCGTTACCTTTGTCCAGAGTTTAGCGGCTTCACTATCTTCCGGCAGATTATCGGCGGCGGCACCGGCAAAGACGGTGGCATATAATTTTTTAGGGTCAATGTGCCAGACGTCGGTGAGAAGCTGCCAGGCCCATTCGATTGCCTCATGCTTGAAGTAATCGTCGAATGACCAGTTGCCCAACATTTCGAAGAAGGTGTGGTGATAGCTGTCGTGGCCGACTTCTTCGAGGTCGTTGTGCTTGCCGCTGACACGGAGGCATTTCTGGCTGTTGGCCGCGCGACGACACTGGGGAGCGGCGAGGCCGAGGAATATATCCTTAAACTGGTTCATTCCTGCGTTGGCGAAAAGCAGCGTCTGGTCGCCGACGGGAACGATTGGCGAGCTAGGAACAAACGCGTGGTCTTTACCTTTGAAGAAGTCGATGAAGCCGGCTCTTATTTGTTTTGCGCTCAGGGTCATAACGACAGCAGGGGTAATTACGTTGTTTTTTCTTCCACCAGTCCTTTTGCGACTAAGATTTTGTGTTTAATCTGCTCGCAGATGTCCTTGTTGTCAACGAGGAATTGTCGGGCCTTTTCTCTGCCCTGGCCGAGTCGGATTTCACCGAAACTGAGAAAGGCACCGGATTTTTCGATTGCATTACAGGCGACGCCGAGGTCGATAAGGTCGCCTTCGTAGCTGATGCCGTGGTCGAACATAACGTCGAATTCGGATTCGCGGAATGGTGGGGCGATTTTATTTTTGACGACCCTTGCCCTGACCCTGCTGCCGACGGAGCCGCCTGCGTCCTTGAGGGTTGTAATTCGTCGCAGGTCGATTCGAACGGAGCTGTAGAATTTCAGCGCGTTGCCGCCCGTTGTGGTCTCGGGGTTTCCGAACATTACGCCTATTTTCATACGAATCTGGTTTATGAAAATGAGAGCGGTTTTACTTTTGGCGATGACGCTGGTGAGCTTCCTCATTGCCTGGCTCATCAGGCGCGCCTGCAGGCCCATGTGGCTGTCGCCCATTTCGCCTTCGATTTCGGCTTTTGGGGTGAGAGCGGCGACCGAATCGATAACGAGGACGTCGATGGAATTGGAGGCAATCAGCATTTCGGTGATCTCGAGGGCCTGTTCGCCCGTGTCGGGCTGGCTGATGAGCAGTGAGCTTACGTCAACGCCTAAGCGTTTCGCCCAGGTGGTATCGAGTGCGTGTTCGGCATCGATGAACGCCGCTACGCCGCCTGCCTTTTGCGCGTTGGCGATGATGTGCAGGGCCAGCGTTGTTTTGCCGGATGATTCGGGGCCGAACAGCTCGGCGATTCTGCCTCGCGGCACGCCTCGGCCGCCGAGTGCGATATCGAGCGACAGAGCGCCAGTGGGGATACCCTGGATTTTAGCGTAGAGATGCTCATCCATCTGCATAATTGCGCCTTTGCCGTATTGCTTTTCGATTTGCGCTATGACCCTCTGAAGTGCGGATTCTGCACCGGACGCTTCCGGCCGAAGCGGTTCAACCGCACCATTGCCCTTCTGGGTTGTTCTTGTCTTTGGCATAATGTTGCTCTCCTCACTTCTCGATACTTGATGCTCGATGCATGATGCTCGAACAAGTATCGAGAATCGAATATCGAGCATCATTTTGCATTTTCATTTTTACGCCAGTTTGTAGCTTGCCAATAGAGTATAGATTGGGCCGGCTGGTGTCAACTGGCTTTGGTAAACGCATACGGCGTCGGCGGATATTGAGCCGAGCTTATAATCCTTAAACGTCTTGCAGGCCTCGGCCAGTTTAACGCCCGCTTTGTGATTTCGAACCCGGCAAAGCGTCAGGTGGGCGGCAAATTCCCGGTTTTCTTTTGGATAGCCCGCCTGCAATAGCTGGTCCTCGAGGTATTGTTGCAAGGCCAATAACTCCTCGGCGCCTTTGCCGACGCCGACCCAGACGACCTTGGCGCTCCTGCCGCCTCCCGTTAGGGACCCCAAATGGGGGAACGAGCCGACGGTTTCGATATCGAGAGTGAAATTCTTATATGCCTCCGCGACCTGTTTTGAGATCTCGCAGACCTTGACCACCTGCTCATCTTTTATCTCGCCCAAAAATTTCATAGTGATGTGGATGTTGTCCGGCTCGACCCATTTTACGTCGCCTTTTTTAATATCAACCTTTGCTTTTAACTGTTTTTGCAAATCAGCGATTGAATCCCGTATTTTTTTGTCAATATCAATGGCTATAAAGCAGCGCATATTGTGCCCCGATTAAAACTTTGTCAGTTTGCGAAGAACATTGAGCCGATTATCGATATTTCGCTTGGTTATTTTCGTCAGACCTTTCAACGAAAAATCGGCGATTGTGAAAGATGCGACGACTGTGCCGTATGCGACTGCCTTTTTCAAAGTTGCGAAATCGGTCTTGTTTTGGCCTGCTAAATAGCCCATAAATCCGCCCGCGAAGCTGTCGCCCGCGCCTGTCGGGTCTTTAACGATTGTGGCGGGATATGCGGGTAAAACAAATAATTCGCCGTTTGCTTGCCACGGCGTAGCGGAGCGAAGACGGGTCTGTCTTATTATTGAGCCGGATTCGCCCTTCTTGATAACCACTACGGAGGGCCCGAGTTTCTCGATTTTTGCCGCCGCGGTTATGAGATTATGCTCGTCTGCTAACATTCTTGCCTCAGTTTCATTGAGAATGAGGCAGTCGATTTTTTTCAAGAGCCGTTTCAAATCAGCGAGGTTGTTTTTTATCCACATGTTCATCGTATCAGCCGCGACGAATTTTGGCTTATCAAGCTGTTCAAGCAACTGGATTTGCAGGATTGGGGCGGTGTTGGCTAAAAAGACGAATTTACTGTCTTTATATTCATCGGGCACTTTGGGCGGCTCTTCGGCTAAAATGTTCAGCTCGACGTAATCCGTTATGGCCTCATTCATCGGGCCTTGGTATGACCCCGCCCAGCGGAAGGTCTTGCTTTTTTCCCGCACCTCAAGCCCCGTCAAGTCAACGCGTCTTTTTTTGAAAATCTTCTTCAAATTGAAAGGACAATCGGCCCCGATAGCACCTAATAACCGCACGTGCGTAAAGAAGCTCGCCGCCATACTGAAATAAACAGCCGACCCGCCGAGGCAATCCTTACTCACACCGAACGGCGTCTTTACCGTATCTATCCCTATCGAACCCGTTACTAACAGCGACATCCTAAACCTTTCTTTTTGTCATTCCCGCGCAAGCGGGAATCCAGCTTATATACCCTGGATTCCGGCTCAAAACCGGAATGACAGAAAATCGGAGGGGCAAGCTTGCCCTCGAATGTTTTAATCGGGGGCCCCGCCCTGCAATTATTGTATCGGGGGTTATTTGACATCTGCGAATTTCTTCGTGTATTGTCATTTTTTGCGAGTTAGTAATTAAAAGTTCCTTGCTTGCTATATGGTTGTCCGAATTTTTTCAGCGTGTTATCAATTCTTGTTAGTGTCTTTTCTTTGCCCAATAATTGAACAGAGTCGAAAATAGGCGGGCTTATGTTAGAGCCGGTGATGGCGACGCGCAACGGCTGGGCGACCTTGCCCAAGCCGACCTTGTGCTCTTCGGCCAATGACCGAAGCATTTCCTCAATACCCTGTTCTGTAAAATCGGTCATCGCAGCAAGTTTGTCGCGGACGATTTTGAGCATTGAAAGGCCATTGTCTTTCAAAAGTACTTTTTGAACGGCTTTTTGGTCGTATGTAATCTGCTCGTTTGGGACAAACAAGAACCTGCATTTGTGCTCGATATCGGCCAGTGTCCTCGCGCCTTCGCAGATTTTGATAAGGCGCAGAAGTATTTCGTCACTGGCTTTTGCTATGGGAGAATCAATGATTTTCAAATACGCCTTGAAATGGTCGAGACATTTTTCCTTTGGCAGCATTTTCAAGTGCTCTGTGTTGAAGGCGATGAGTTTGCCCCTGTCAAATAAACTGTTGGATTTAGTCAGGCGCGTGATATCGAAAACTGCGATTAGCTCATCCAAGGGCATAATTTCTTTTTGGTCGCCGGTGCTCCAGCCGAGAAGTGCAATAAAGTTGACCATTGCTTCCGGGGTGTAGCCGCTTTTGAAGAAATCAACGACGTTTATTTCAGGCAGCTCTACGCCTAAGTATTTCGCCATCGCCTCAACCGCAGGCACATCGGGCGTGCTTTTGCCTTTAAGAAATTCATTCAGCTCTTCGGCTGTGATATTGCCCGCGGTGGCCAGTTTTTCGAGGTTGATATCGGGTTGCGCCTTGATTGCCTTGCGGAGTGTCTTCGGCCTTTCGCGTTTCGATAATTTGCCGCCCGATTCGCTGATGGTGACGGACATATGAGCATATTTTGGCAATTCCCCGAAATCAAGCGCCTGCCATAGCGCCTGCTGGCCGGGAGTATTCATTAAATGCTCCTGTCCCCTTATTACATGAGTTATCCCCATAAGATGGTCGTCGATTACGCAGGCGAAGTTATACGTCGGAAAGCCGTCGCTTTTGATGATGATAAAATCGCCTAATTCCGCTGCGTTGAAGCTGACCTCGCCTCGAACAAGGTCGTCGATAACGATTTGGCCTTCGGGCATTGCGAAACGAATTGTAACCGACCTGCCCTCTGCTTTTGCTTTTTCGACGTCGGTTTGGGTTGGCAATGCCGCTGGTCTTTGATATACGAATCCCTTCTTTTGTGCTTCGGCCTGTTTGCGAAGTTTATCAAGTTCTTCTGTTGATTCAAAGCAGTAGTATGCCCTGCCCTGTTCTAAAAGCTGCCTTACATATTTATCGTAAAGTTCTCTTCGCTGCGATTGAAAATATGGCCCGTTTGGCCCTTCGACTTCCGGCCCTTCGTCCCAGTTTATACCCAGCCAGCGAAGGTCGCTGATTACCTGCTGCGTGGCCGTTGGAGTATTGCGCTTGAGGTCGGTATCCTCGATGCGCAGTATGAATTTACCGCCTGTTTTCCGGGCCAGCAGCCAGTTAAATAGCGCTGTCCTCGCCCCCCCAATATGCAGATACCCCGTCGGCGACGGTGCAAATCGCGTTACTATGCTTTCTGACATAAGTTACGAACCTTTCAGGTGATACGGATACCCTGACAAAGCAAGGTTAAGCGACAATAGGATAGTTGTCAAGGATAAGAGATACCTGTTGACTAACCAAAACACACGTAATAGCATTCATAACGTTAACGATTTTTAGAGGAGAATTTTTTGAGAGCGATACTTGTGAGAGTAGGGATTGACCAGGAATACGGGCACTGGAACTCACCCGCAGATGAGGTTACACAACGGTTTTTATATGTGCCTATACCAGAAATGAGACCTCAACGCCGTGGTTGCGAGCGAAGCTATGAGCAGTTGATACCATACCTAACTCAGTTCGCATCAGGTTACAATCTCGACCTTTGGCGAGACCTTAAGTTTCCTTCAGAATTAAAAGAAAACAAAATGCACCTCGACCCCGATTTTGGGTATCTGACATACGGCGACGACATATGCGACTCGATGGATAACTGCCCGGAGACCAGCAATACAGACCAGAGTGATTTGGACGGGGATGGAATTGGTGATTTGTGTGAATGTTATCGGGCAAATATCGACGGCATTAATCCAGTCAACTTCAATGACTTTGCAAAGTTGGCATTTAACTGGCTGGAATCTGAGGCTGAAGGTGACACTAACTGGGATGGTATTGTTGATTATCTTGACCTGGCTCAGGTGGCTCAACACTGGCTGGAGGATTGCAGCTATTAAGTATTATCCATTTTTGATAATTGGGTTGTGGGTGCAGGGCCTACAACCCTTTTTTCCTGATTGAGTTAGTGCGGAGCAGAAACCCACATGAATAGCTGATGTGGCGGATGCTAACCTTGATGGGTCGAGAATTGTTGATTTCATCAACTATGTTATCTTTGCTGAATACTGGCTAATCTCTTGAGCCCATTGCCGACACCAATCGTTACAGTGTGGTTAATATTCGGCACCTAAAACAGATTAGTGAGCATTTACTTCAAATTTCTTGAGGTCAGGGTATTTTCTCAGTTCTGGTCTGATAGATAGTCTATCCAAGCAGTAAGGACCTGTACTCTCGGTTTCTTTAGGACAAATGATTTATACAAACAGGTTTTAAAGGCTTGAAATTGTTTTAGCATATACAACCGGGCTACAACCAATGAATGTATTATCTGACAACTCTGCGAAAATGTTTATTCTATAAGTGCTGTTATATCAAGGTGTTATAGAAAATCAAAAATTGGCAAACATTTTATATATCCTTTACGACACGAGTCACCCGCCTTCTGGCGAGGTCTCGCCTTCGGCGGACGAGCGACGAATTACGCCAGCTGTCAGACCACAGCCGCAATGAAAAGCAATAACGCACTTAGGGCGGCGAGGGCGAAGGTGATTTTCGACCATTTGTTATATTTCATCAGGCCCGGGTGCCGGTCCTCGACCTCATAATAGTAATCGTCCAAATCGGGGTCGTATTCTTTCTTGAGCTTCCGCGAAAGATATAAATACGAGCCGAACGAAACAATAAACATCGGCCCGGCGATTAGGTACAGAACTGTATTCATTGTTTCCCCGATGCTTTAGTTGTAAGGGATATTTAGCGCCTTGAACAAAAAGGCGTAGATATCGGCGACTTCGTCGATGACTTTTGTGATGGGCATCCCGTGGCCGTGCCCCGCCTTGGTTTCGACGCGGAGCAGGATAGGATTATCACCCGCGGAGTCATATTGCAGCGTTACGACGAATTTCTTGGAGTGCATAGGGACGACGCGGTCGTCGGTATCGGCCGTGGTAACCAGTACCGGCGGGTAACTCACGCCCGTTTTTACGTTGTGCAGCGGCGAGTAGGCGTAGAGGTATTTGAACTGTTCCGGGTCGTCCGGGCTGCCGTATTCGGGTATCCAGTATCGGCCGATGGTGAACTTATTGAATCGCAGCATATCGGTCGCGGGGACAGCCGATACGACCGCCCCGTAGAGCTCCGGCCGCTGAGTCATACACACGGCAGTCAGAAGCCCCCCGTTACTCCCGCCCAGAATAGCCAGTTTTTTGGTATTGGTGTATTTCCGCTCGATTAAAAACTCCGCCGCGGCGATAAAATCATCGAACCCGGTCTGTCTTTTCTCTTTCATCGCTGCCCTATGCCAGTTTTCACCATATTCCCCGCCGCCGCGGATATTTGCGACGGCGTAAACGCCGCCGTGTTCGAGCCAGATAATCCGGCCGACGGAGAAATAGGGGGTGGTGCTGATGGCAAAGCCGCCATAGGCGTAAAGCAGGGTGGGGTTGCCGCCGTCGAGTTTGAGGCCTTTTTTGTGGACGACGAAGAGCGGGACGCGTGTGCCGTCTTTGGAGGTATAAAAGAACTGATGGGTTTCGTATGGGGAGGGGTCGAAGTCGATTTCGGGCTTTCTAAAGACGGCCAACTGGTCGGTTTTGATGTCGTAGCGGTAGATTGTGGGCGGGAAGAGGAACGAGGTGAAGGTTAAGAACATCTCGGTATCGAACTGATTGCCGGAAAGGCCTGAGACGGTGCCGAGGGTTGGCAGGGGTATTTCGCGGACGAATGAGCCGGCCAGTGTGAAAATTTTGAGCTGGTGATGGACGTCAGTTAGATACGCTATGACGAGGTGATTATTGACGCAGCCGGCGAAATCGAGGATGTCGGAGGATTCCGGGATAATTTCGCGCCAGTTTTGGCGCGCGGGGTTGTCGGCGTCGATGGCGATGATTCGGCCGTGAGGGGCGTTCAAATCGGTCTTGAAATAAAAGACGGGGCCGTCGTTTGTGATGAACTCATAGCCGGCGTCGGCGTCGTTTAACAGCTTGACGAAAGGCGCGTCGCTATCCGACTTCGCTTGCGCTACGCCGGACAGGTCAACGGGGCGGTAGTAGATTCGGTTGTTGGGGTCTGTGCCGTGTGAGACGTGCAGGAAGAGATATTTGCCATCTTCGCTGATGAATGGGTCGAAGCCAAGCTCTTTATTTTGCGGGTCCTGGTGAATGAGGGGGTCGTCGGCCTGCGGCGTGCCGAGTCGGTGAAAATATACCCGTTCGTAATTGAAACGGTCTTCTTTTGCGACGGCGCCGGGTTCGGGAAAGCGATTATAGAAAAAGCCGGAATTGTCGTGCTTGATTGCGATACTCGGCCAGCGGCAATAGTTGAGGACATCTTCGTAGTCGGCGAGCGTGTCGATATTTTTTAATTTGACGAGCTGCATATCGGAGCCGCTTTGCGACAGGCCATAGGCGAACAGTTTGCCGTCATAACTATAAGAGATTGAGCCGAGCGAGATTGTGCCGTCGGGACTGAGCACATTGGGGTTGATTAGGACTTTGGGCTCGTCTGTGAGCGAGTTCTGGAAGTAGAGGACGGCCTGGTTTTGCAGGCCGTCGTTTTTCGAGAAGAAGTAACGATTTGCCCTTTTGGTCGGTGCGGAATAGCGAGGGTAATTGAGCAGGTTGGTAAGGCGCTTTTTTATTTTTTCACGTGCGGTGGTATCGAGGAAGCGGGCGGTGATGGCGTTTTCCTTATTGACCCACGAAAGAGTTTCGTTGGAGTCGGGGTCTTCGAGCCATCGGTAGGGGTCGGGCACGGATACGCCGAAGTAGTTATCGACGACCGAATCCCTTCTGGCCGGGGGATAGTTGAATTTCGACGTCGGTCCCTGACAGCCGAGAATCAGCGCCAAGGACAGGATTGCAATTACAAATATGGTCTTTTTCATAGGCAATAAACTCCTTCGATAAAAAGTTATAGAGCTTTTTACCACAAAGACCCAAAGACGCAAAGATTTTTTTTAACCACGGATTACACAGATTACACGGATTTTTCACCACAGAGAGCGCGAAGGCCACAGAGAAGCAATCGGCTTCGTGTTCTTGGTGAGTGTTCTTCTTAAAGCGAGCTTTGACAGAACGCCTCACCTGCGCCCACAAACGCTATCGCATTTTTTATAAAGCCGATTGCTTACAGCTTCCCTTACGTTAGTTTAAAGATGATTAACACAGATTATTGCCATAAAGAGCTTGTTTTGGAGCAGCGATTCCGATTGATTAACGATAATTGATGATTGATAATTTGGGATGCGGAATTAAAAATAGCTTGTTTTGGAGCAGCATTTAGCAATATAATGATTCATTAAGGCGGGAAGGTGTGGTTTTTATCTTGCAAAGAGTATGATGTCCCTAATGGTATCCCACGATTTCCTGCCCCTTTTTCGGTCCCGCACCATTTCCGTTAACCTCATGGGGAGTGTATTGGGCCAAGGTAGGGATAGCCCTGGTTGCGAGCTTAAAGTACAGGGCGTTCACTTCCAAGCCGATGCTGCACAGGCCACAGGCGGCGGCGGCGGCGATAGTGGAGCCCGATCCCATGAACGGATCAAGGATAATGCCCGTTCTCAAAGGAAGCACTGCGTGAACAATCTGTCGCATGAATGCCTGTGGTTTGAGAGAAGGGTGTGGTGACAATCGGCGTTCTTGTCCTCTAGCGGGGCTTGACTGTATCAGGTCACTGAATGGCTTGTGCTCAGATTCTCGGCGCAAGGCGCCCGTCCCCCAACGGCGCAGGTTCTCACGCACCAAACCTTGGCACGGTTTCCTAAAGATCAACCACGGTTCCCAGCAAGACCGAGGACTTACAGAAATGTTCGCATACTTCTTATGGGCGCCTTTAGGCCTGTCTCCTCCTCTCAAGGTCTTTACAATTCGGGCAACTTGTCCCCTCATCTCAAATCCGGCACTCACAAATTCATCAATTACTAAGTGCGACAGGAGATTCTGGGATGAGACCACTACATGTCCGCCAGGCACCAACACTTTGTAGAGCAAAGGCGCCAAGCGACTGTGGAATTCCCGGATTCTTAAATGGTCAGTAGGAGTTAATACTGTGAATCTCGGCATTGGGCTTCTCTTATGGCCATCATAATTCTGAGGCAATCGCCATATGCCACCATTGCCATTCCTGCGTTTCGACAACTGCTCAGGGGTATATTCCACTATGCCATACGGCGGATCAGTGACAACCGCATGAATGGATGCTTCGTTGCGATTTGCTAGCCATTCAAAAGCATCGACAAGATATAATTTATAGATGCGCAAACGCTTTTTCTTCGTCATGATATCTTCTTCTTTTGCTTGAAATATCTCTTTATGATCCCAATAAGGTTAGCATGTCGGTTTGCTCTACGTTTCTTGTCATTAGCACCCTTCTCAACTGCGCGTACATAGACAACGGCACTTTTGCTAACCCTCGCCTCCTCGTCGCCAAGGCGCCTATCAATTTCTTTGGCGAATTTATCGAGAGAACGTCGGACATATTTAACTTTGCTTTGCGGTAGATCAACCGATCTCAGCAGGTTAGCCAATGCCACAAAGAACGTATAGAAATCAGTCTTGTTCCCCCAACGGGTCCCTTTAATCTTTGGAAGGATTTTCTGGACTGTCCCAAGTGTCAGAGCAAATAGTTGTTCGATCCTTTGTTGGTCTGGGAACTGGTCTTCATAGTCCTCATACTGCTTGTAGTATTCATCTATGACCTTAGCACTACCTCCCTGGGGGCCGTGAGTTACTCCAATCAGGAGTTCACTCATGAATTCCACATCCATCATTCTCCTGATTGCCGCAGGTGTGACTATGCGATTCTCTGCCCAATATTCATCATCGGCGAGTTTCTCGGCCAGTTTGATGAAGGGGCCAGTATAAGTAGCATTCCGAAGCTCTTGGGCCTTTAGGGGGCTTAAGTACTTATTGAGTCGCTCGAACATGTCCCTGACGTCGTCGTCATTATTTGTATTGAGGTATCTAACGGCGAGTTTATAGCCATAGAACCGTCTTTTCTCTTCCTCTGACAACTCATCAAATGTCTTATTCCTCCATCGTGAGTCATTCTTGAGTTTGTCTAATGGAAACTTATTCTGTTCGCTCTCCATTGGATCATTCTCAGCGCCGATAAATTGCAGAACACTTCGAATACGCTGCTGGCCATCAACGATCGCATATGTACTTTCGCCTTTGGCACTAATGCTCTGCTGAATATAGACCTCAGGCACAGGAAGCCCCAACAAGATTGATTCAACAAGATAGCATTTTTGTTTGGCGCTCCAGATCGGTTTTCTTTGATATGGAGGCCTAATCGTTAGCGTATTTTCAAAATATCGATCTTTAAACCAGCCGACCGTTTGTTCTGAAGAGTTAAACTCCATCTTTCATGCTCCTTTCTAAACTGCGATGATCCTATTACGTATCTGCCGTAGTCCATCTGTGTGATATCGAAGTGCATGGTCCCATGTTCGGTATAGACGCCCTGATATAGTGCGCGATGCAAATTCTGGATGCAATGACAAACTCTGAAACGTGTTAAACCATTGTGCTGAAACATCTCGCAAAGGCTTAAGAGCCTCAGGAAATGACAATCCTTGATAGCTGATCTCATCTGGCACCATATACCCCCAATAAATATCCTTTCTTCTAGTTGCCGCCCATCTCCCTTCAAGACCGCCCAGATTCAATAATCTACGTGGATACTGCCATTCCAAGAGAATCATCCACACTTTGTCGAACAGTTCCTCGCTTATCACAATGACGTCAATGTCGGACGTCTCCGAGAATTTCCTCGGAAAGTTGTTTGGGTTCAAGCTAAAGCCAACTTTTGCACTTCCAATAACAATTACATTCTGCTCGTAGACATCTAAGGCATCGCACAAGTTTCCGACAAGCAAATCGTTGGATGCCGGCTCATCCCGAAATACATATGGCAACCCTTGGAAAACGTGATGTTGCGCAATGGCTGCAAGGGAGTTGTTGGCAAGGGTCTCTTTGAATTGCTCAGCAGTCAGATACGCCATACAATCCTCACGTCCAAATCAGCCCAAAACTCATATGGTCCGTGGGAAGCAAACTAGCCGCCGCACGTGGTTCCGGTTTTCTCTCGGCATCCGAATTGCCAAGATAAAGGCATTATATGCTGGCCAGTGCATCACAGCAAGTCCGAAACTCGAACATCTTCGTCTGAAATCCTTAGCCAGCATCCTAATTTTCCGAAGGGTTTATTGGCGAGGAGAAACAAGCGTTCCTCACGACTGCACCCCCGGCCGGAGACCGGGGCTGCTATGAGGTCAGCCGTCAACGGTTATGATTTATTTCTTTCGTTTTATTTCATAAGCATACTTTCCCTGCATCGGACAGTTTTCGGCTCAGTCTGCTATTCGTGCTCGAAGCACAGGTTAACCATCCACATTTAA
>JBDRMP010000025.1:0-41889 GCA_043811995.1 Planctomycetota bacterium | reverse complement strand
GCTATCAGCAGTTATGGATACTTGAAGCGAAGCTGAAAGAGTTGGCTGAAGAAGAAAGAATTGACGGAAAATCAAAGGTAGCGTAAACTATGAGAACTGGAGTAGCCATTCAAACCTCCAACTACGATTGGGACAATGTCGGGCGATGTGCAAATAACGCATCATGAACTCTAACGGATCACTTATATATGCGGGAAAGATTGGGCGCAAGACTGGGCTTATCCCACCGGAAGAATCCAGCGGGGTAAACCAATGCCCTACAAAATTTAATGTCGTGATACAATCGGATATAAGCAATGAAAAGAGACAAAGGTAACTGGGGCCTGCTGAACAAAAAGAGATTTGAGAAGTTGGAGCAGGAAAGGAAACAACGTCTGCGTAAACTTTCCTGGAAGAAGGCGATACGCCTTGAGGAGAAAATGCTTTCTTCCGAACTTATATGGGAATGGCGAAAAAATTTCGCACAGGACAAACCTGTTTGTTTGAAAATATCCCTTCGTAATAGGCGACCAAAACGATGATTCTGCTGGAAGACGTCTATAAAAAGATTGTGACGTTTCTTAACAGGGGAAAATATAAATATATCATTATCGGAGGTATTGCAGCAGGAACGATTGGCGAGGCGAGAGCAACTGGAGATGTTGATGTCGATATAATAATAAGCAGGGAGAACATTTCCGCCTTTTTAGACAAGGCAGCGAAAGCCGGCTTTAAGGTTTCAAAGAAAAGATGCCTTGAGTCCGCCGAGCAAACAGGTGTTTTCCAGATAAACTACGAAGATTTTCATATCGACTTTGTTATTGCTTCAACCAACGTGGAGACCTCGGCATTTGAAAGGGCACAAGTAAGAAAGTTGTACGGAATAAAAGCGTTCTTTCCAACGCCTGAAGATATGATTCTGTTAAAGATTATTCCGGGACGGGATAAGGACCTGCTTGATGCAAAGAATATCGTCCTGCGACATAAAGGGAAACTCGACACACGGTATCTGAAAAGCTGGGCAACGAAACTTTGCGACGAGGCACAGGATATGAGAATCTGGAATATCTTGAAGGAATTGCTAAAAGATTAAAAATGAGATTGCCAAAACCCGGAACCATTGAGGTTAATCCTTCGATATTGAGCGCTGATTTTGCGCAATTGGCCGATGAGCTTGCAGTCATCGAAAAGGCCGGCGTGAAAATGGTCCATTTGGATATTATGGACGGGCACTTCGTCCCCAATATTACAATCGGCCCGCCCGTCGTCGCCAAGCTCCGCAAACACAGCAAACTGTTCTTCGACTGTCACCTGATGATTACCGACCCGCGAAAATACGCGTCTTTATTCATAAAGGCCGGCGCCAATCACATTACTTTTCACATCGAGGTCGAGAAAAAACCCGCCGATTTGATAAAAATGCTCCACGATATGGGTGTCACGGCGGGCCTGTGCCTTAATCCCGAAACGCCGGTCAAAGCAATAGAAAAGGTTGCTCACCTCTGCGATATGATTCTTGTGATGACGGTTCACCCCGGCTTCGGCGGGCAAAAATTCATTGCCGCTGCCGCGAAAAAAGTGCGAATCGTTCGGCAAATCGTCGGCCCGGGCATCCGTGTCGAGGTCGATGGGGGCATCGACGTTAAAACCGCCCCTGTCGTCGTGGGCTATGGAGCCGATACGCTCGTTGCAGGCAATGCAATATTCTCAAAAAAAGACCCTATCGCAGCCATAAACGCCCTTCGACGAAGCGCACAGCGGGCCATTCGCAATACCCGCGGTTAATATCTCTGGCAAACAAATTCCCTTTTTGGTAAAATTCATAGCACTTAGAATACCTGACAAAAAGTCATTGCGAGCAAAGCGAAGCAATCTAAAACGCTCAAAAAATGAGATTGCCGCGTCGTCCCGATAAATCGGGACTCCTCGCAATGACAGGAACATTTATGCAGATTATGGCAAAAGAAGCGAAGTCAAAATGGAACAGCTTTTCGCTTCGCAAGCGAAAGGAGATTCCCGACGGGCTGTGGACGCGGTGTCCGGCCTGCGAGCATATGCTCTATAAAAGCGCCGTAGAGAGCAACCTCAACGTCTGCCCCGAGTGCGACTACCACTTCCGCATCGACGCCGCCACCCGCATCAGGTATCTGGCCGACGAGGGGTCGTTCGAGGAGATGCTCACCGACCTTACCAGTAACGACCCGCTTGATTTCAACTTCAGGGGCACAACCTATCAGGAGCGGCTAAAGTCCGATGAGCAGAAAAGCGGCACAAAAGAGGCAATGCGAATAGGCAAGGCCTTTATCAAGGGAAGACCCGTGATGCTGGCCGTAATGGAGCCGAACTTCCTGATGGGCTCGATGGGTTATGTGGTCGGCGAAAAACTCTGCGCAGCGGTAGAAAAGGCAATTGAAGAATCGTTGCCTCTTGTAGCTATTTGCTCATCCGGCGGCGCGAGAATGCACGAAGGCGTCGTATCGCTGGGTCAAATGGCCAAAACAAGCGCCGCCTTAGCCAAGTTTGACAAAGCGGGCGGACTGTTTTTGTCGGTTCTCACCGACCCCACCACGGGGGGCGTTACCGCGAGCTTCGCTATGCTGGGCAACTGCCTTATCGCGGAACCGAGGGCGCTAATCGGCTTCGCAGGCCCTCGCACAATCGCAGAGACAATCAAAGTCGAACTGCCTGAGGGTTTCCAGACCGCTGAGTTTATGCTCCAGCACGGCTTCGTCGATATGATTGTTCACCGCAAAGACCTCCGCAGCGAAATCGCCCGCCTAATCGATTACTGCCAGAAGTAATACTTCCCCAACAACACTATCTCATACTTTGTCCGGCGACAGCCAAAACAAGAGCAAATACCTTCGAGGCCCCCGCTTCCTTCAGTGTTTTCACGCATTCATTGAGCGTAGCGCCGGTCGTTTTCACGTCATCGACAAGGCAAACCCTGCGGCCTGCAAAGGGATGGTCTAAGCGGACGGCAAATGCGCCTGCCACGTTTTTCGCGCGTGCGGCCGGGGTCGGCATACTTGGCTGGGCCTTTGTATAACGAATCCGGACAAGGTCTGTGCTGATTTTCAATGAAGGATGTTTTAGTCCCTTGGCCAGCAGGAACGACTGGTTGTAGCCGCGAAACAGACGCTTGCGCCAGTGCAGAGGAACGGGGACAAATACATCTATCTCGTTTGAAAAACCGCTCGCCTGCAAGGCGGAGTCGGCAAGCCCGCCGAGCACCAAATCCAGCTCGGTCCGTCCGTTCTTAAAAGCAAGGACTGCTTGCCGCAGCGATTCGGCGTAAACACCTGCGCGGGCGATACCGTCAAAATAAATCTCGTCACCGCGGCAGTTTTGACAGGCGTTATTGTAAATCGCATAGGGGCTTACGTCCCTGCCGCAACGCCTGCAATAATCGGGCGAGCATACTGAGGCAAAACCTCCCCAGCAGTCCTCGCAAAGAGCGCCGTCAATCTCCGCATTATGGCTTCCGCAAGCGGCACACACGGCGGGCCAAAGCAGATATCCCAGCCCCTGCACGACGGCGGCGCCTGTTTGTCTAAACCTGTTTGAAGCGTGGTTTCGAGCAGCCATTGTCTTAAAGACGGTTTCAGGGATTACAACTTTTGCAGGGCCGTTTTCCTGCGGCGACCGCCTCGTTTTTACTGCTGTAAGTAACAAGATTCTTCGGGAGAATTTGTTGGGCAAACGGACAGCCGGGCTTATGAAATACCTTGCTGTTCTTCGAAGCGACAAAAGTCGATTGTGTCTGTTCGGATTGTTCGGTCACATCACGTGATATCGTGCGCGGGGACTGTTTCGCTGAAGGTTTATCGACGTCAGGCAGTAATCTGGGATTAGACATAATAAAGCTGTGTGTGAACGATTTTGCCTGCTCGGATACTATTTTCGCAAGCTCTGTCTGCAATGTGGAACGGTCAAGTGTCTCAACGGACGGGGGAGTTTCCCATACAACCGCTTTGAAGAATGCGGAGCAATCCTCGGCCAAACAGACGGTTCGTATCAGACAGGTTCGAACAAAGCAAACAGACGATTTGTCGTCGAGGTCAACTATGTGGACGCTGACGCGAAGAAGGGGCTGATCGTAGGAGTTGCTGTGCCGCCGGTGCGATGAGGACAGGGGAAAACCAGCACAGGCCGTACGGATATCGCTTCGTGTGAGGGATTCGATACCCCGCAGAAATTCAGCGTATGTACCGGAGTTGACGTCGCCTGCGACTTTTACAGCAAGGTTATTCACGTCGATACCAACAAGAGCAGGTTCTTTGCTGCCTCGCAGCTCCAGTGAGCTGGTCATTGCGGCGTGAAGCCAATGCGGGAACATACAAGCGACAAGGATAATCATATACAAACAGTTTTTCTGCGTTTTCATTTTCGTTGCCTCCTTATAGGTTGTTTGACTTGCGCAAGAGTATAGCGGCGAAGGGCCGTGAGTCAAGAGTCACTTACGTGCGGGTTGACACAAGTCGAGTCCCCGTTTAAGCTTTAGGGCAATATATGATTGGAAAGGGGCCTGAAAAATGATAATCGTGACCGGCGGGGCGGGATTTATCGGCTCGGCGTTAGTAGCCGAGCTTAACAAGCGCGGCGTCGATGATATTCTGGTAGTTGACCGGCTGGCTTGCGACCAGCGATGGAAAAACCTCGTCAATCTTCGCTTTGCCGACTACATCGACAAAGACGACTTTCTCGATATGGTCGCAGAAGACGTGCTGCCGTTTTCAGTTGAAGCCGTCTTTCATCTCGGTGCCTGCTCATCGACCACCGAAACCGATGTTTCATTCTTAATGGAAAACAATTACGAATATACAAAGCAGCTTGCCCAGTGGGCAGCCGATGAGAATATCAGATTTATTTACACCTCAAGCGCAGCCACCTACGGCGACGGCTCACAGGGGTTCAGCGACGACGAAGCAAAACTCGAAACGCTTAAACCCCTCAATCCTTATGGCTACTCTAAGCAGATATTTGACCTCTGGGCAAAAAGGAATGGATTGTTTAAAAAAATCGTAGGGCTTAAATACTTTAATGTCTTCGGCCCAAATGAATATCATAAAGGCGAGATGCGAAGCTTTGCCTTAAAGGCCTTCGAGCAGATAAACGCCACTGGCAAGGTGCGTCTCTTTAAATCCCACAGGCCGGATTACAAGGATGGTGAGCAGAAACGGGATTTCCTTTACGTCAAAGACGCCGTCGATATGACGCTTTTCTTTTTGGATAACCCGAAGACAGCCGGCATATACAATCTCGGCGCAGGCACGGCGCGCACCTGGAACGATTTGGCAAAGGCCGTCTTTGCTGCAATGGGTAGAGCGCCCAATATCGAATATATCGACATGCCCGATTCCGTCCGTAACCAGTACCAGTATTTCACCGAAGCCGACATCTCCAAACTCCGCACGGCCGGCTACAAGGCCTCGATCACTTCCCTCGAAGACGCCGTCAAAGATTACGTCCAGAATTATTTGAAGAAGGAAACCTATATTGGGGTAGATTGAAAAATGTTGATAATGCGGACATCTCCCAGAGTTCTGAAAGCCACAGAGAAATACATCGCTTCCCTCGGAAGAAAACGAGAAGATTTGACTGAGGAACAATGGAATCTTATGTTAAATTATATTAAAGCACGCCGAATTGGCATACCCTTTTTATTGCTCTTCGCATTGCTATCTATGTGTTTTGCTTGTAAATATTGGCAACTCGGAAATAAATATTTAACAAAAGCAGTTCTTCATCAGAATATCGTAACTTCCCCTGATAACCAAAAAGAATTAATATCTCTTTCACCAGAAGAAATAAAGTATCATTTTAAACACCTTTCCTATTTTTACGCTATGGGTTGGGGGCAATGTTTACTCTCCGTTCAATTCTTAACCTTTTTTGTCATAAGCGTTACGTTCGGCAAGCTACAAAAGACACACAGAATTTTACTTTCCAGACCATCTATAGCAGAAGTTGAGAAATAGAATAGTATCTGGTATGTTATAAGGTGGAAATGACTGTTGTATTCGCTCGAAAGAGGGATAATAAAATGGCTGTTCTGAAGCTGACAAAACATGATGAGAAGAAGGAAATCGAGTTTGAGTTGGATTATTTGTTGTCTCTTACCACCAAACAGCGGTTCGAGATGATGTTTCGGAAAAGTCGGCAGATGGCCCGTTTACTGAAAAGAAATGGACGCAGAAAAACTACTAAAGTTATTAAAAGAAAATAAAGTGCGGTTTGTTATCATTGGAGCAACCGCCTTTCCTGTCTATGGTTATTCACGCACAACCTTAGATATCGATATTTTCATAGAACCTATGCCGCTGAATGCAAAAAAAACATTGCGTGCGCTTTCTGATTTCGGATACGACCTGACAGATATCAGTGTTGAAGATATTCTCACGAAGAAGGTTTTAATACGTCAGTATCTCGTGGAAACAGACATTCACCCGTTTGTTACAGGAACTACCTTTAGGTCTGTTTGGACCCATAAGGTGAAGGGCAAGCTGGGCGAAACGTTTGTGTGGTTTGCCTCTCTTGATGACTTGATAAAGATGAAGAAGGCGGCTGGCCGCGTCAAGGACCTTGAAGATCTCAAATACCTCCTCAAGATTAAACGCAAACGGTCGAGAAAAAGGGACTTCTGACCCCGTTTTTCTCCTGCGTTGTCAAACCTTCGCTGCGAGCGTATAATCGCCTCCATTTAATTATTTCTTTGAGGAATTTTTGTGATGCCGATTCAGGAACAATTAAAGATGCTAAAACGCGGCACGGTGGAGATTTTTACCGAAGCCGAATTGGCGGAGAAGCTGAAGGCCGGCCGTCAACTGCGCATCAAGCTCGGTCTTGACCCCACAAGCCCTGATATTCACCTGGGCCATACGGTCGTGCTGCGCAAGATGCGTCAGTTTCAGGACCTGGGCCACAAGGCCGTCCTGATTATCGGCGACTACACCGCCCGAATCGGCGACCCGACGGGCGTGAATACCACCCGGCCGATGCTGTCGGGTGAACAAATCGAACAGAACGCAAGAACGTATTTCGAGCAGGCGGGCAAAATCCTCGATACCTCGGACGGAAAATTAGAGGTGCGTTACAACTCCGAATGGCTTGAACAAATGACTTTGATGGAGCTTATCCAGCTTGCGGCGAAAAAGACCGTGGCACAAATGCTTCAGCGGGACAGCTTCAAACTGCGCCTCGACAAGGGTATCGACGTTTATACGCACGAGTTTATATATCCTCTTATGCAGGGCTACGACTCGGTCGTGATTAAAAGCGACGTCGAATTAGGCGGCACGGACCAGACCTTCAATAATCTTGTCGGCCGGGACATCCAGAAGGCCTACAACCAGCCGCAGCAGGTTGTCATTACCGTCCCCATCCTTGTCGGCCTGGACGGCAAGGAAAAAATGAGCAAATCGAAGGGTAACTATATAGGCGTCACGGATGAGCCAAACGATATGTTCGGCAAAGTGATGAGTATCTCCGACGATATGATGGAAAATTATTTTACCCTGCTTACCGACTTAGCCACCGACAAAATAGCGGAATTGACCAATTCACAAAAGACCCATCCGAAAGAGGCCAAGGTCCTGCTGGCAAAGACGATTGTCTCGCAGTTTTATGATGCAAAAGCCGGCGACTCGGCGGCCGAGCAATTTGACAAGGTCTTTGCCCAAAAGCAACTGCCCGACGAAATCCCCGAAGTGCAGTTGTCTGCCGAGCCGATTACGGTAAAGCAACTTCTCGTTGGTTGTAAGCTTGTCGAAACGGGCGGCGAGGCAAAGCGTATGTGCGCACAGTCCGCAGTTACTATTGACGGCCAGAAAATTACCGACCCGAATGTCCAAATTACCCCAAAATCCGGTATGACAATCCAGGTCGGCAAGCGCAAATTCGCAAGATTGAAAGTCACATAGCTTGGCTTTAGCTTCGAGGGACCCTCTTATAATTTTCCGAAGAAGTCCGTAATGTCGAAGAACAGGGTCGCGGGCCGACCGTCGGGTGTTTGAAAGTCCATCTTGTCGTATATCTTGCCGCCTCCTTTGAGCACCGACTGTTTCTCCAGTTTCCAATCGGGATGATTCTTCCTTATCCAGTCGTATTCCCCGCGGACACCAGCGAGCTCATTCGTCGCCTTTATGATGACGGCGTTTTCGATGGAACTGCCGTCCCCGCCTGCAAACAACACGCCCTTTATAGACGGCGGCTTGATATCTCCGGCAGTTGGTCCTGTTTGTGTTTGCCCCGACTTACAGCCGACAACCAGCAGAAGAACGATTAGTAAAAATCCTTTTTTCATATTTTTTCCTGGTCGCCGCGAATTGGCAGCAGCCATCCTCCGCCGACAGGCGGCGAACGAAGACTGGAGACGAAGGGAATCGAACCCTCATTCCCGCGATGCGACCGCGGTGTGCTCCCGTTACACCACGTCCCCTAAACTAAAACTGCCACTTGTCAAAGCAGACGAAATTCTTCACCGGCTCTCTCGCCGTCTGCCTTTTGCCATTGGCGGGATAGCCCAAGGCCATCAATTCAATTATAGCAATATTTCCGGGTATCTCCAGAACTTGTCTGACCTTTTCGGTATCAAACGAGCCGACCCAGCAAGTCGCAAGACCCATCTCGGTAGCCATAAGTGCGATATGCTCCAGCGCAATGGCCACGTCAATCGGGGCAATCTGCTGGCCGCACCGCATTGTGTCTTTGCAGATGCTGCAGGCGGCTATCATAGCGCCGGCCTGACCAAACGCCTTCGCCTGATTTGTGCAGTCGGCGACCTGTTGCTTGCGAGCCGCATCGGTTACGACCACGAATCGCCAGTCCTGCAGGTTCTTGGCCGAGGGCGCCTGCCGGGCCGCCTCGAAAATCCTGTCGAGTTTTTCCTGCTCGATGGGCTTGTCCAGATATGCCCTGCAGGAGTATCTTTTCTCAATCGCCTCGAACACCGTCATAACGAATCTCCGGGTTAAACTTATGTAACGGCGAGAGTATAAACCATCTGGGATATTGACGCAAGCGGCCGGGTTGGGTATCCTGCCTGTGAACCGGGCGGTTAGCTCAGTTGGTTAGAGCGCCTGCCTTACACGCAGGAGGCCACAGGTTCGAGTCCTGTACCGCCCAGTATTCGTTTGCTATAAAAATCGCTTGGGCCGTTCAGGGTTTCACTGGGGCCGCGATAACGGTCTCTGTCAGGTTCGGCTCGGCGGTCCTGCGTCTTACGACCTGGGTGTGAGCGGCAAGGACGTTTAGTACGTGTTGGACTTCGAGGTTTCTTTCCCGCTGTGAAATATCGTGGTGCCACTCTGTAAAATCCTGCATCTGACTGTGAAGCTGCCGGGTGTCTAAGAAACGACCGTATTCGGTCTTTTGCAGTTCAAATTCCTCCAGCGATTTGACAAAGAAATCTTTTTCTTTCTGCACGGACTCCAGCTGGTCGGCGGTGATGCTAAGATTTTCGATTGCTGCGTCGTAATGAGAAACCGGCGGAGGGCTGCTCGGTGTATTGCAGCCGACTACCATCAGCAGGCATAGAATAACAGACGGATTTCTCATAGTTCTCCTGTCTATTAATTATACATTTTCGCAGTCCTAAATCAAGCAAAAAACCGATGTTTGACGCGGTTTGTTCTGCCGGATATAATTCCGGCGACGCTGGTAATAATCCATCGATGTTTCCGTTTGAAGGGTTAGTTGATTATGATGCTTAAGAACACGGTTGCGGGTGTTTTCAGACCCGATGAACGCACCTTAGCCCGGCTTTACGACGTTATCGTTGTCATTGGCGGGTCGCTGCTGGTTGGCCTGAGCGCCCAGATAAGAATTTATTTGCCTTTTAGTCCGGTGCCGATTACCGGACAGACGTTTGCCGTGCTTATGATAGGCGCGTTGCTCGGTTCCCGGCGCGGCGGGCTGGCGATGTTTGTATATCTTGTCGAGGGGACTTTGGGGCTGCCGGTATTTGCATCGGGTGTCGGATTTACGGCTCTCCTGGGACCGGCGGGCGGTTATCTCGTCGGTTTTATGCCGGCGGCATATCTTGTCGGCTGGCTGGCCGAAAGGGGCTGGGACAGGCGTGTTTTAACCACCATCGCAGCGATGATTATTGGTGATGCCGTATTGCTAACATTTGGTTTTGTCTGGCTCGCTGCATTGACCAACATCAGGACAGCGTTTCTAACGGGCGTTTGTCCGTTCATTCTGGGGGATTTTTTGAAGGTGGCGATTGCAGCGGCTGTTTTTCCGGCGGGCTGGAAACTGCTGACGCGTCTGAATATAAAAAATTAACTACTGCGCCTGCGGCGCTGAATTTGGCTCTGCATTCTGGCGATGCAGACCATCCAAATCGCTTTTGTTTTGGTTCAGGCCGTTTTGAACGCTTTCTATTTCGACTCTCGACAGCGAAATCTGACCCTGAACACCGGCCAAATCCGATTGGATAGTATCGAGGTTTCGCCTGTATTTGTTCAGGTCCGCCTTAATTTTTTCCAGCTCGGCCCTGGATGATGCGATTCGATCCTGGATGCGGGCCAGTTCCGCTTTCGAGTCGGCTATTTTTTCCTGCAGGGCATCTGCGTTTTCTTTTGAGGTCGTCAGGTTATCATATCTATTTCGAAGACTCGTGTTTTCAGTAATGACGTCATCGAACCGGGTCCGGGTATCCATATAGAGCCAGAAAACGGTCACCACGACAATTATGCTAAATGCAACAAGACAGGCAGTGACCAATTTGGAGGCGGTCGTTGAACGAGGTTGAACATGTATAGCGGCCGATTGCTCTGCGCCATCGTTTTCGAATTCGCTTAACTGGTCTTCCGGAACGTCAACTACGAACTTTTGACCTTTGAATTTTCTTATCTGAATGACGCCGAGCTGCCCCTGCTTTTCAACAATGTCGCTCGAGATTCCCTGGCGGGAGGCATATTCGTCGAGGGGAACAAGCTCTCTCTTGAAGTGGGTGGTTTGCCCGGCCTTTTGTGTGGTCGTATCCCCCGCGAGCAATTCTATGTCGGGCGTCCCGTGTGAATTTTCCTGTTTTTTCATACTCTCAGCTTAAAGCCCCCGATGTTCGACAAGACAAGCAGACACACTCTAATAACGCCGGACGAATAATACCAGAAAAAAACTCAGGGCCTCGTCTTAGTGAGCGGCTCTTTATGTATTGTGACTCTGCTCGGCTCATATATCAGGTATTTCGCCTTTTTAAGGCCTTAAAGTTTAACTTTTATCGGAACTTTCGTTTTGCAAATCGTCGAGCGTTTCCATAACTATGGGTATGTAAACATAGGCTGGCCCGCCCCCCATCATTACGGCCACCGACGCCGCCTCTAAAACCTGTTGTCTGGTCGCCCCGGAATCCAGACAATTTTGCGCGTGGCCACGAATGCACGGCTCACAATGTATAGCAACGCCTATGCCTAAGGCGATTAACTCTTTTTCCCTGGCGGTCAGGGCACCATCCTTCATAACCTTACTAAATAAGCCGGCAAAACCCTGTGTCGTTTCGGGAATTTCGGCCTTCATTTTTCCGATGGCTGTTTTGAACTTTGCGAGGTATTCTTCGGTTTTGTTCATAACTAACTCCGCCTATAAATTTTAATTCAGATTTTCTTAAACGCCTCAGGCAGCGACTCAATGATATCAGTTGCGATTAAGCTTATTTGCCCAGTTTTCTTTGCCGCTATGTCGCCTGCCAGTCCGTGCACGTAAACACCGAGCACGGCTGCATCGAAATTGCTTAATCCCTGTCCCATCAAGGCGGCAATGACGCCCGTCAAAACGTCGCCCGCACCGGCTGTGGCCATACCCGGGTTTCCAGTTTTGTTTACATATACCTTTTGGCCATCGGTAACGACCGTGCCCGCTCCTTTCAGGACGACAGTCGTCTTTGTCGTTTTGGCCAGTCCCACCGCCTGGTCTCGCCTGTCGAGGGGCAATGGGTTTCGTAAAAGTCCCGCCCAGAGCCGTTTCATTTCTCCGGGATGTGGCGTCAAAATAACGCTTGCCTCGGTCTGTTGCGGCCAATTGTTTATCTTGCTGAGGTTGTTGAGACCATCGGCATCAATAATCAGTCGAAGGCCCTCCTGCGCCAGCAATCTTTGAAGAACCGAACGCACACCCTGCGTGACACCTACGCCCGGCCCAAAGGCAAGACAGTCGTTGTCGGGTATGAGATTCAGGATTGTGTTGGCGGCGCTTGCGGCGATTCTGCCGGTGGTATCCTCCGGCAGCGGCACGGTTGTGAAAGACGGCTCAATTGAGGCGACGATGGGCAAGACACTTTTGGGCGTGGCGACTCGGACAAGACCCGCTCCAGCTCGAAGGGCCGCCCTGCCGGCCAGTGCCGGAGCACCGCTCATTCCGACGGAGCCGGCGATAATGCAAACCTTGCCGAAATCACCCTTGTGGGAATCCTTCGCCCGCGGTTTCAGTTTCGGTATAGTTTTTATTAAGTGCATACAGGTTCGTATGTTACAAATAACACAGGATACGGTCAATAAAAGATTTGATGGTCAGAAGAGGGGGGTTATAATAAAATTACAGGGTGAAAATGAAGGAAGTGAATAACAGTGAAATGAATGATGTTTTAAGGCCGGAATATGACTTTTCCAAACTCAAAGGGGGCGTGCGAGGCAAGTATGCTAGTCGGCTTCAGCAAAAGATGAAAATCCTTCTATGCAATGTTTGTTGGATGAAGCATTATGCTGGCGTAAACCAAGATGATATCCCTAAGCATGGCGGGAGATACGTCCGACAACATGGTTATGGACATGAGGCTATAAATTTCAGGGCACAAGGCGGATTTCTTTATGGATTCGTACAATTGCGTACAGGAACAATTAATATAAAACGTCTTGATCCCAGTGCTGACAATAAGACCGAAGATGTGCTCGTTGTATGGAGAGCACGATCTAACGAAGGATCTGTTATAGTCGGGTGGTACAAACACGCAACAGTGTATGGCAAACTTCAGGAACCAGTGCCTGGTCGTTCTTTCACCTATAACGGCGAGACGATTCGCCCAGAGTGGATCGTGACGGCAAAGGAGTCTGATTGTTTTCTTGTGCCACCTCTTCAGCGTGTCTTCAAAGTTCCTGTTACCCATAAAGGATTTGGGTCGCAGACCTTCGTTTCCTTCCTGGAGACAGACACAGGAGAAGTAAAGGAATTCAAGGAGCAATTGCTCGATTATATTTCTCGAGCGGAAAGAGGGATATTCGTTGTCCATAGAAAAGGTAAAAAAGCACAGGTATATCAAATAAAAAAAGTGAAGATAAAAAAAGCTGCGATAGATGCTTCGAGTGATTATTACGTTAATAGAGGATACGACGTAAAATCGGTCGAGAAGGAAAATGCTGGATATGACCTTATCGCTTCATCAGAACATCGCGAAATTTTGATAGAGGTTAAAGGAACGTCCTTGCCCTCCGGTAAGGTTATTACTGTAAACCTGAGTCCGAACGAATACCGGAAGAGCAAATCCCAAAAAAATAAGTATAGAATCTGTATCGTCACCGATTGCCTGAATAATCCAAATGTACACGAATTCGTTTGGAATAATTCAGAGCAGCAATGGGAAAATGAGAACGGTGGTAATTTTCTCGATGTTGCCGAAAAAGTATCTGCTGATTTTACGATAACGAAATAGTGTTACCAACGGAAAGTTTAAAACCAATAGATTATCAGTGATCCGGCTCTCCTTCTGCTCAATTATTACATTAGGAATTTTCGTCGATTTTTTTGTTTATGAGTGTTGCGGTTACGGCCGCGGAGAAACCGTTGTCGATATTTACCACGGTAACGCCCGAAGAGCAACTATTGAGCATTGTCAAAAGAGCCGAAAGCCCTTCGAAACTCGCGCCGTAGCCAACGCTCGTGGGCACGGCTATTACCGGGCAGCTTACAAGCCCCCCTACTACGCTGGCAAGCGCTCCTTCCATTCCCGCCACAACGATAATAACGTTGGCTTTCTGCAACTTGGGAACATGGCTGAGCAACCGATGCAGACCCGCGACGCCTACGTCGCAAATCAGCTCGGTCCTCTGGCCCATAATCTCCGCGGTCACTTTTGCCTCGTTAGCGACGGGCAAATCCGCCGTGCCGGCAGTTACTATCGGCAGCACTGATTTCGATGCCCGCACGTCTTTTTGTTCGAGGACAATTGCCCTGGCTGATTTCTCATATCGGGCGCCGGGAAACCGACCGGTTTTTATAATCGCTTCAAAAACGTCATCTCCCGCCCTTGTTGCCAGCACGTTGTTGCCCTTTGCCGCCAGCGCCGAGAAAATTTTGACTATCTGCTCCATTGTTTTGCCGGGGCAGTAAATTACTTCAGGAAATCCCTGGCGAATATGACGATGGTGGTCGATGCGGGCAAAGCCGAGGTCTTCGTAAGGCAAGTGACGAAGCTTTTCGACGGCTTCATCGATGGTGACGTCACCTTTTTGAACCTGCTGCAACAACTTTTTTAACTGTTCCGGCTGGATATCACGATTCCTTAACCGCTTGCTTTTGGTTCGAGCGTCAGGTCTGCAAACAAACCCGCCTTGTATTTATAATACGCCAGGGAAGCTACCATAACGGCGTTGTCTGTGCAATAAGGTTTCGGCGCCACCAATAGCTTCTTTGCGGGGACGAACGATTCGCACATCTTCGCAAGTTCGGCCCGCAGGGCGCTATTCGCCGCCACACCGCCGCCCAACAGGACCGTTCTGGCGTTGACTTTTTCGACCGCCCGGCGGGTCTTTTCCACAAGGACGTCAACAACCGCCCGCTGAAATGACGCCGCAATGTCGGCGATTTGCTGCTGACTCATCGAACCGACGCCGTTTTGTCCCTTCATATCCCGTCCCCTGCAATGGTAAAGCACTGCGGTCTTGATGCCGCTGAACGAGAAGTCCAGCGAATCCGGCCCCAGCAGAGAACGCGGAAACTCGATTGCTTTGGCGTTGCCCATCTGCGATGCTTTTTCGATTGAAGGGCCGCCCGGATAAGGCAGTTTCAGAATCGTGGCGACCTTGTCGAACGCCTCACCCGCAGCATCGTCGATACAACGACCAAGAAGTTTCAATTCCAGCGGAGATTCGCAGTCGTAAAGACAGGTATGTCCGCCTGACACAATCAGCGCAACAGCCGGCAATTGCAAATAGGATTCTGCCAGCATAGCCGACTGCAGGTGTGCGTGAAGGTGATTGACAGCTATAAGGGGTTTATCCCAGATAATGCTTAACGTCTTTGCCGCAGTAACGCCTACAATCAGCGCGATAGTCAATCCCGGCTGGTTGGCAACGGCGATTGCGGAAAGGTTGTCTTTGGCGACTTTGGCTGCGTCGAGCGCCTCGGTTATCACGGGGTATATGTTTTCCAGGTGAGCGCGTGAGGCGATTTCAGGAACGACCCCGCCATATTTTTCGTGCAGTTTGGCCTGCGAAGTAACAATTGAGGATTTGACGTTTCTGCCGTCAGCCACGACCGCCGCCGCCGTCTCGTCACAGCTTGTCTCAATACCTAAAATGTTCACTGACGCGTTTTGCACAATAATCAATCCTCTATTCCCGCCTGCTGCCTGATTTTCTCGACGTCCAGCTTGCGAATGTAATGAATGATATTTTGCCAAATGCTGTAAAATCCGTAATCGCCTTTTGTCATCTCCTCGATGGCCTCATCTTTGGACCAGCCCTGCACGGCAACGCGGTAAATCGCACACATCAGCCCCGTGCGGTCGGCGCCGCGCTTGCAGTGGACGAATACCGGCGTCAGGTTCGCGTCGGCTGCAATCTTCAAAAACTTCACAACATCCTCGTTCTTCGGATGCCAGGCCGTCATTGGGATATGTTCATAGTTGAGGTTTGCGCCTGTAAGCATATCGTGGTCGGAATGAGACGAGCGCAGATTAACAACCGTTTTGATGCCTGATTTTTCCAATTGTTTGAAGCCATCCTCGCTTGGTTGCGCCCCGCGATATAAATCGTCCGAAACCTTATATAAATTCGGCACACCCGGCAGATTTATCTTTGTCGCCCACTGTGTAGTCGGCGTCCCGACTGCGGAAGCCGGGTTTGCATCCTCGCTGCTCGTGCAGGACTGGAGGCAAAAACCTGTGCCGGTCAGGGCTACTGCCCACACTAACCGTAGGAAAAAACGCCTGTTCATTTAAACCTCATTATTAAGTCGTCGTGGTAAATTTATGATTTTTTCAAGGATTTGGCCAGCAGTATCATTTGCTTGCAGATACTTTTACATACGTGCAAAAGCGAGAATCGGATGGGGATTGGTTCGGCGAGCACAAAATCTGTGCAGACGGTTTGCGGAAACGGGTCACCCACGATTTCAATATTATCAGCATTTGTGCAGCCGAAGCCCATTTGTTTGGCAGTATTTACGATGGGCAATTGCTCGGGTTCGAGATTTATAAGTTTGCTGCATACGATTTCGCAGGCAATCGGGTCGGTTCCGCCGATAGCAAAGCCCAGCGGTCTTGGTCTGCCGCTAATCGGCCCGGGGCCGTCCATAACAGTTATAGCGTCGATAATGGTCAGGGCGGGGGCAAGATGCTTATATATTTCGATGAGCATCCTGCAGAACCTTTTTTCGCTGCCTCCCTTTGCGAAATGCCAGTATGCCTTCCACTTGCCGCTGACACAGCCGAACATATTTTTGACCGCAAAAGTCGCCACTAATTGCTGATGCGATTTGAATTTAGGCAGATTAATAATAACGTCGGCCTCCAGCGCTAATGAGCTTATACCGACATTCACACCGGCGATTTGGCGATTGACGGGTTTGTTCAACTGCCTGATGGGGACATCCAGCTTCTTTAGGGGTCCTTCAAGTGCGAGCGCTTTGGCACAGGCGCGGACGTTTCCCCAGGCGGGTGAATCACCCACGAAGGGTTTTGCGCCGAAGTCCTTCAGGAGCTTGGCTGTCTCGATGATTATTGCCGGGTCGGTCTGTGTGGCGCAGTGACGCGGCCGGGGTGCGATAAAATTTGGTTTTAACAGGACATTGTCTCCTCGTTTAACAAATCGTTCGAGGCCGCCGAGCAGCGAAAATTGAAGGGCAATCGCTTTCGCTATCGCGGGTTCCTCGTATTCGATGCAGCGGGTTAACGCCACGATTGTCTTTGTTGCGTTGGGCATCTGAATGTTATGAGATGGATGTGCATATAAACAGCAGCAATATGACGGTCGGATTTGGCTCAGGTTTAATAAAAAACCGGCCTGCGGCGGCGGTTTCATCGGGGTTGTATTCACGGGGAGCGAGCATAAGAATGTCGCCCTGTTTCATTATCACTCTAAAGCCCGCCGAGTAGAAACGAAGGTCGTTTTCCCTGAGTCGTTCCGCCAGTTCCTTCGGCAGGCCCTCGGTCGAAGCCGAAATGAGCGGCACCACGTGAACATTCGCCACGGGCTGAGAGCCGGAGAATTGCCTCGCGGAGACCTGCAGGCCCAGTGTTCCCGGTCCGGCATCGGCGGTTTCGACATCGCCTCTTCGGCCTATGTAGGAGATGGTTGTTTTACGGGTCAGTCGGCCGATATTAAGCATTTCCGCCTGGCCGTTTGGTATCAATAGTGAAGTAGTAGATAATTTTTTGGCGTCGGCTGATTTCAGCAAAGCAATTATTTTGTGGTAGGCGTCGTATTTGCCTGCGCTTGCCTGCAGTCCGTTTGCGGCAAAACCGGCGGAATTGTTATATCGCAGGGACCCGGTGCTTAGCATATTCCAGATATCTACCAGACGCCCGATATTCTCCGCGGGCAACTCGAAGGTAGTAACGTCGATATTGGTGGTCTGCAGGACACGCGGCTGAACGGCCCGGCCTGTTCGACCGGTCGGGGCCAGCTCGTCGATTTTAATGCCATCGAGCTGTGGTTCCTGTCGGTTGTCTGTGCATCCTCCGAGCAACACCATCGCCGCCAGACATAATATTTGAAACGGACGAGCCATAAGGATAGGTTAGCCAGTGAGGTTATGATTGTCAATAAACCGGCTTATGCTATGTCTTCGTCGCCTTCGGCTGATTGTCGGACCTGGTCGAAGAAGGGGGTTCTTTTTTGTTCGACACAGGAGGCGGCATACAGGTACATCGCGGCCGACCATGTTTGCCAGTCCTCGCCACGAGGACTGCCATCCTGTGCCTTGAACCATTCGTTGAAGCCGAACTCGACGTTGGCCGCGCGAGCGGGCTTCACAAGCTCCGTCAAAACGAGAAGTTTTTTCACTGCGAGCTGGTGCCGACCGGCCGCAACAAGGGCCGCCACATAAAAACCGCAGATAAAGGGCCATATTCCACCATTGTGGTATTCTCCGGGCTTATTGTATTTCTCGTAACGCGGTCGCCAGTCGGGGTCGCCGGGATACACGTAAGGAAAGAAATTCGGCGGCAGGTTTACAGCCAAGTCGTTATTTTTTCTCAGCGATTCGCACTCCTCTTCAATCCAGCTGACCAGCGAATCAGCCCTCGACGGCGAGGCAATACCTGACAGAATCGCCAAACTGTTGCCGAGCAGGTCAAACCGCTCGCTTCTGTAAATCTTGTATGACCACATCGCGTAATACGGCTTATGTCTGAGCACAAGTCCTTCGTGGACGTGTCGGTTTTGACTGTCGCCTTTGACCGTGAGACGCCCCATTTGCTCTTTGAGCCGAGCTGCGCGTTCGTGCTGGCCGAAGAGCTGAAGATATGTATAAACGATGGTGTTTACATATAATCCGTATCCGAGAACCCATTGCTCGTCGCGCCAGTCGCTGGTCGGCAGTTGTGTTACCATAACACGGTCTGAAGGAGTTTGGTATTTCATCCATTTCAACGCTTTTTCTGTTGCCTCTTCGAGGAAATGTTGTTCGCCGGTTGCCTGGCGAAAAAGCCCAATAGCCATAAGAAACAGCGGCGTGCAGTCGCTTGAGCCGCGGTCATCCCCATCATGAACCAGCGAGGGTATGTGACCCAGCCGGCTTTGGTTCTTCGCGACCGTCTCGAGCGCCCTTTGCAAAGACGCGATTAGTTTTTTATTCTTCGTAAGCAGAATCCCCAGAGATGAAATCATCAGGTCGCGTGTATATGGTTCTGGGTAGCCCCAGCCGGCCGTACGAGGTAACCCTCTGTATGGACCGTGAGCGTTGTGAAGCAATACTTTTACCGCCGCTTCTTTTGCACGCGCAATTAATGCTGTATGGGCGTTATTCATTTATGATATTCCCAGTCGTTGCGAGATTATCTCGACGAATTGTTTTGCAACTACGCGGTAGTCAAATTTTTCAACCGCGCGCTTCCTGCCGGCCTCGCCCATTTTCTTTCTCAAATCAGCGTCGGTCATAAGTTTCATCAGGTATTCGGCGATGTCGTGCACGCTTGCACGATAATCTACAGTCCGCGGGCGTTTAAATACGACTCTGTGTCCGGGTTCGTGGCCCGATTCCTGGTTAAGAGTTGTTTCTCTAAGCCGGACTTCCTGGGCTATCCGTGCCAGAAAGGCGGTCTCGCCGTGTACCATGGTGTCCAGCATCCCCATTGCCTTTATGCCGATAACCGGTTTAGCGCACGCTGCCGCCTCCACCTGGACCATCCCAAAACCCTCCAGCCGGGAAGGAGCAGCGTAGATATCGCAGGCCGCCACAATATAAGGCATAAAATTACGGCTCGTAACATTTGCCGTGTAGATGACATTCTTTTCGATTCCGAGGTCGGTAGCCATCTGCATATCTATAAGGTTTTGCTGCTCGGTTCTCGGCTGGGGCCAGACCTTGCAGACATATTTCCAGTCGGGCGCCTTGGTATCAATCAGGGAAAGCGCCTGCATAACCTCCTGAGCGCCCTTTGACGTGGCATCACCGCCCACGGTTAGAATCATTATCTGTTCGGGCGATACGCCAATCGCTTCTTTGACGGCTATGACCTTCGGGTCGGTTTTGTCGCGAGGTATGAAGGCGTCGGTGTCACAGCCGACGGGCAGGACCTCGATATTTTTTCCGCTCAGCCCGTCCCGAACATAGACGCTTTTGACCCACTTGCTGGTAACGAGTATCAAAGGCAGCTTTTCGAGTATTTCGTGATAGTCGCCCAGATAGCCATCGGCAACCAGCCAGGGTACCGGCTGCACACCGTATCGCTGCGGATGAAGAACCAGATAAGGCGTATGCCCCCAGTATCCCACGCCGACGACGATGTCCGGCTCGAACCAGCGATAATACCATTCCTTTTCCTGTGCCGACTCGAAGTTCACCGAATGAACATCGACGCCAAGCTCCTGCAGGCCCCGATGAAGCAGGTACCCCTGGGTAGCAAGACCTGCCGGGGAAGGGGGGTAATCATACAGCAGCAGAACTTTCATTTTTTTGCTCCTCTATTTGGATTAGTTAAATTACCGTCATTTTCCACCCAGCTGCCAGAACGCCTCTTGTTTCGGGCAGCATTTTGTCTCGAAGGTATCGGCCCCGAAGCCGTAGATTTCGGTGATGATTTTGTATTTCTCCTGCCATATTTTTGCAGGCAGCCAAACCTGCACGTCGGCGTCTCGGACTGGTTTGGGCAGGTATTTGCCCCCGTTGTCTTCGTATGCAAACATCCATAACTGTTTGCAAACCAGCTCTTTTGTGTTGTGCATTGCCAATACGGACCTTGCTGTTTCCTCGTGACGAAGATGCCTGGTGTATTCGCCCCATTTACTGTGCGTAATCACAAGGTCAAACCGGTCCATTGGCAACAACGAAAGTATTGTTTTTCTTATATCACGCTCCGCAAGTGGTTTTTGTTCGGGGCCGTCGTCGAGGTCGCCCATTATGCCCTTGGCGCCGAGGTATTTCATTACGCGTTGAAATTTCGGCGCTCGGTCGGGGTCGCTTTTTCTGCAAAGCGTGATAACGGTCCAGCGGGTCTGGGGATGCAGCAGCATTAAACCTCCTGCCCACAGTGTCTCATCGTCGGGATGGGCGACGATTACCGCGCAGCTACTGAATTCCCACGTTTGTCCCGAATGCGGTCGGGGAGGTTGCCCGGATAGTTTTTGCTCAGCCATAATTTCTATTTTTGGTGTGTTATCATCTCCGGCCAAGCCCTTCTTGTCAAGCCCCCCTCTGCTAACCCCCTTTGAGAAACAGCAGGATGCCCTTTCTCATCAGCATCACAGCTATAGCCGCCAGAAGCAAGCTCATTATCTTCGAAAGGGCCTTTGTTCCCGCTTCGCCCAGCGCTTTTATCAGCCAGAAGGACCCGCTGAAGATAAGACCTGCAACGAGTATGTTTGCAATGACCGAGATAACCGTAGGGAGCAAATCGTATTCCGTTATCATCAATAGCGTCGTGGCCAAAACAGCAGGGCCTACAATCAACGGCGTGCCTAAAGGCACCGCCCCGAGGTCTTTGGCAGGTATACGCCTCTCTTTGGTCGGGTTGATTATGTCTATGATGGCGATGCAGAAAAGGACCGCGCCGCCTGCGACCATAAAATCACCCAATTCGATGCCGAGCAGCTTAAAAACGAGCTTACCAATATATATGAACCCGATGGCCAAAAGGGAGGCCGTAAACATCGACTGGATTATGATTTTGGTTTTTTCTTTGTTTGTCAGCCCTTCAGTGAGCGAAACGAATATCGGCAGAACGCCGATAGCATCAACCGCCACGAACAAGGGTATGAACGACAGCAATATGTTCCTGAGCATACCGGCTCCTTCACGCTTCTACCGACAGACCTGAATTTTATTGCCAAAACGTCGGATTAACTGTAAATTAGATTCGTCTTTACAGCAATAGTATTTATTGGGGTATAGTGTAATGGTAGCACAACTGACTCTGGATCAGTTAGTCTAGGTCCGAATCCTAGTACCCCAGTTTAATTCCGCTTCCAGCGGAATTAAACAGAGCAGTTGAGCATTTGAACAGCGGAGCAGGTGAAAATGCGAAGCTGCGGTCTCCTGCTCAATTTTCTGCTGCTCAGTGTATTGTGTTCTGTGCATGGTATAGATAAAGGCGATGAGGTTCGTCTGAACCACTTGATAAATAATTACAAGTCATCCCAAAACCTCTTGATTTGGTGTTATCAGAATTAAAAACGCGGTTTTGCATAGGTTTTGGGATGGGTTCTAAGCTATTGAGCATTGAATAGAAATATGAAAATATCAGGTAAAATAATAAGTATTGTCATTCCGGCCTTGAGCCGGAATCCAGAGGATTTAAACTGGATTCCCGCTTACGCGGGAATGACACTTTTAAGGTCGCACCGTTTATTTAACCGTTCAAACGTCAATAATAACATTCGAGAAGATCTGGGTAATAAAATATCGTCACAGCTAAGCAGTTGTTCTATCTGTAGTAGGACTTCACTGCGAAAATTCAGCTACAATCGGCGTGTGGTCACTGGGGCGGGGTAGTAACCGAGGTTGCTTATCGATATAGCAAGCAGTGCATTTTTCGGCTAATGGCTTAGTTGCCATAACATGGTCCAATCGCCAGCCGAGGTTGTGTTTTACCGCGTTTATTGGCCGGTAATCCCAGAACGTATATTGTCCCGGCTCCTTGCAGTGAAGCCGGAAAACGTCAATAAATCCCCAGTCCGTTACCTTTTTTAACGCCTTGTGAACGTCGGGGTGGTAACAGACGTGACCGAGCAGACCTTCAGGGTCATAAACGTCGATTGCCTCGGGGGCGATATTCAAGTCGCCCATCCACAAAACATGGTCGTCTGGTTTGAAATTCTTCTCAAAGAAATTGTGTAATCGTTCGAACCATTCGAGCTTGTATTGGAATTTCTCCGATTCGGGCAGATAACCCTGCGGGACATATGTGTTGACAATTATGACGCCGTCGATTTCGGCCTTTATCAGCCGGGCTTCGTCTTTTGGCTCATCGTCTAAGCCGGCCTGCACGTCTGCGATTCTGCTCTTTGCCAGAATCGCCACGCCGTTGTAGCTCTTCTGGCCTGCAAAGGCATAGTTGTATCCCGCCTCATCGAAAACTTCGGCTGGAAAATCCTTGTCCTGCACCTTTGTTTCCTGCAGACACAGGACGTCGGGTTGTTTCTCATTGAGCCAGTCAAGCACAATCGGCAGTCGCGCTCGCAGCGAATTGACGTTGAAGCTCGCTACAATCATCGATATTTATCCTGCCTCATAGTCAGCAAGCTCAACAAAAAACTAATCGTGCTTTCGGCGCCCTGATTTGCGCTGACGCCGCTGACGCCAAGACCGTCGCTGCACCCTTTGCTTTTTTTATCATATAGCGGAATTCTTAAATCATTTTTACCCAGAAACCAGTCGAATGCCGTTCGTTGCAGCTTCAAATATCTTTTGTCACCGGTGGCCTGATACGCGGCCTTTAGCATCAGGACTGTTCCTGCGGCCTCGAGCGGCTGCTGGTCAAACTGTGCCTTTTTGCCTCCGCGCGGGAACCAGCCCTGACAGCCGACGAAACTGAAATGGCCTTTTTCGTTTGCGTTAAAGGGGTTTTCCGTAAAGGTATTGGCTAAAAGGAAATCGCAGGTTTTCTTTGCAAGGTCCAGATATTTCTTATTATCAAGCGCCTTCGCAGCCGTAAAAAGCGCGTAAGGCAGCATCGCATTATCGTATATGAGAATATCCTCGAACCAGGACCAGCCCGGCCGGGAGTTTTCCTCGTATTCCGACACCATTATTTCGGCGGTTTGTCCCATACGTTCTCGAAGGTCATCGGCATCGGGAAATCGCTTAAGATAACCTGCCAGGCCCAGAATTGAATATGTCATACCGCGCAAGGACTGCCCTTCGATGAGCGGCACAGATATATCAATATGCTCTTTGGCTATGGGTATATAAGTAGGAGAAGGAGCTTGTGCCAGAAGCGCGCCTAATGCCCACAGGACCCGGCCAAAAGCGTCGTTGGCCGGCCCTCTGGTCATCCAAGACCTGTCGAAATCCATAAAATTGCTTACCGTGCCGTCATCGTTGTGCGAATGCAGAACAAAGGCAAAATATTTGTCCAACAATTGAAGGGCCTCAATTTTGCGGAATCGGGCGTAGTATTTGACCGTTACTATCAAGGCCCTGGCGTTGTCATCAGTCGTATACCCCTCTTTACGAAGGGGGGTTGTAAACTTGGCGTGTTCGAAAAGCCCCGTGTCATCGGTCAGTCGCTTCAAATGTTCCAGCGACGATTCAGGCAACTCAGCCCTTGATTTAGCCATATATTGCTCACCCGTCCAAAATAATAATTTATTTTGCTGTTGATTAGTCGGTCTGTCAAACAAATTGACACTTTCCGAAGTATTTTCTGCATTCGCGGCGACTGGTCAGGACTTTTTGTTTGACACCACAGAGCGATAAAAATATCATTATGCTGGCTTTTCGGAGAAATGCCTTATGCGCTTGCTTATTGTTTCGAATAGATTGCCGGTATCGATTGTTGAAGAAAACGGCGACCTTGTTTTCAGGGAAAGCACCGGAGGTCTGGTCTCAGGCATCAGCGCTTACCTTGATTCATTAAAGGGCTCTCAATTCAGAAAATCCGACTACCTTTGGGTTGGCTGGCCGGGAGTTGCCGTCGAAGATAAATTGAAAGGTACTATCCGGTCAAAATCGCTGTCCGAGTTTAATGCATATCCTGTCTTCCTGGACGAAAGGTCTATGGATAAATTCTACCAGGGATTCTGCAACAAAACGATTTGGCCTCTGTTTCATTACTTTTCCTCATATACCGTCTATGACGAAAGCTTTTACGCCCACTATAAGGCCGTCAACCAGATTTTCTGTGAGGCCGTTCTTGAGCTGGTTCAGCCGGACGACGTGATATGGATTCACGACTACCACCTGATGCTGCTTCCCAAGCTCCTGAAGGATAAAAGACCCGATATACCGATTGGTTTCTTTCTGCACATTCCCTTCCCGTCCTTTGAGCTGTTTCGGACCTTGCCCGCCGAATGGCGGTCGGAAATACTTCAGGGGATTCTCGGAGCAGACCTCATTGGCTTTCACACCCATGACTACACACAGTATTTCCTGCGGTGCGTCCTTCGAATACTGGGCTATGACCACGACCTCGGCAATATTTATCTGCCCGACCGGATGGTTAAGGTCGACACTTTTCCTATGGGAATAGATTTTCAGAAATTTTCCTCGGCGGCTATCTCTCCTGAAGTAAAAAAAGAAAAGGAGCAATCCTGGCGGCTGCTAAAGGACGTCAAAACGGTTTTGTCCATTGACCGCCTTGATTATACCAAAGGCATCATCAACCGCCTGCAGGGATACGAGCTGTTTCTCGAAGAAAATCCCGAATGGCAGAAAAAAGTGGTGTTGGTTCTTGTGGTGGTTCCGTCCCGCATAGGCGTCGAACATTATCAGCAGATTAAAAAGCAAATTGACGAGCTGGTCGGCAAAATTAACGGCAGATTCGGTTCTGTTGACTGGACGCCAATTCTCTATCAGTCCAGGTTTATTCCCTTTGACCCCTTGGTTGCACTTTATTCTGCCAGCGACGTAGCGTTGATTACCCCACTAAGAGACGGAATGAACCTTATAGCAAAAGAATATATCGCCTGCAGGGCCAACGACGCAGAAGGCGTCCTGATTATTAGTGAAATGGCGGGGGCTTCGAAAGAGCTTGCCGAAGCCGTTGTGATAAACCCATACAACGCCGAGGAAATCGCAAACGCTCTTAAGACCGCCCTCGAAATGCCAAAAGAGGAACAGATTCGCCGCAAACTAATAATGCAGGACCGCCTGAGGCGATACGACGTAATAAGATGGGCCAACGATTTTTTGGACATGTTGTCGTCCGTCGTCGAAGAACAAAGGAAACTGCGATGCAGATTCCTGGGGCTGGCGGACAAACAGCGACTTCTCCGTGATTTTGCCCAGGCAAACAGGCGGGCCATACTTCTGGATTATGACGGGACGCTCGTGCCGTTTACCGGTGACCCGAAGGCCGCGAAGCCACCATCGACTTTATTGAATCTGCTCAAGGGGCTTTCAGGTGGTGCCAACACCGAACTTGTGATTATCAGCGGACGCGACAAAACCACTATGGAGAGTTGGCTTGGAGCGCTGGATGCGGTTTTGATAGCCGAACACGGCGTATGGAACAAAGATAAAAATAACGAATGGCAGCTAATCAAGCCGTTAGACAGCAAGTGGAAAACCACGATTATGCCGATACTCCAAATCTACGCGGACAGATTGCCAGACGCTTTTGTGGAGGAAAAAGAATACTCAGTCGTATGGCACTACCGTCGGGCCGAACCTGAGCTGGCCTCGATTCGCGCAAGAGAATTGACCGACGACCTTATGAACTTTACCGCCAACCTCGACGTGCAGATATTGCAGGGTAACAAAGTTGTCGAGATAAGATGCGGCGGCGTGACCAAGGGTGTCGCGGCGAACCAGTTTCTTGCAGGCCATAATTTCGATTTCATTCTTGCGCTGGGCGATGACTGGACGGACGAGGAAATGTTCAAGGTCCTGCCCGAAACCGCATATTCAATCAAGGTCGGTTTGCGCAGTTCGCACGCAAAATTTAACTTACATAGCCATAAAGAAGTATTAGAATTGCTCATGGAGCTTCCTGGGGCAGTCAAAGCGGCCGTTCCGCAGGATTGACCTGTTGAACTATCGTGCCGCCGGCAACGACGTTATCCTCCTTATCGTAAAGCACTAATTTCTGCCCCGGGCAGGGCGCAAATTGCGCCTCGTCGAACTCAACCTCGAATGTGTCCGTTAACTGTGAAATTATACAGGGTTGCGGGTCGTTATAAGAACGGATCTTGCCGAACAGGCAGACGCCGACTGACAATTGTTCAGAAATCAGTACATTGACATCTCTCGCGCTTACTACTTTTCTACATAACTCCTCCCTTGTTCCCAAGGCGACGGTATTTGTCGCCGGGTCGATTCTGCCTACGTATAAGGGCTTGCCGCCGGCAAATCTCAACCCTCTTCTCTGGCCGATGGTGTAATTTGCAATCCCCTTATGCGTGGCGATTTTTTTCCCCTGCATATCCGTCAGGTCGCCGGGTCGGTCGGCGTTTTCGGTCTCCAGTAACGTTCTGTAGTCCCCTTCGCCTGCAAAGCACAGTTCCATACTCTCCGGCTTTTCGGCGGTGCACAGGTTCATTTGGGCGGCAATCGACCGGACCTCCTTTTTTGTCAGTTCGCCGAGGGGGAAAATCAAATTGCGGAGGTTTTTCGCTGGCGTCCCGTAAAGAAAGTAACTCTGGTCTTTCGCCTTGTCTTTTGCACGGGCAAGCATGAAGCCGTCGGCTTTTTTTATGATTCGAGCGTAATGGCCCGTCGCAAGATAATTGATTTGAAACGTCGCCTTCAGGAAATCCCATACAAGGGAAAATTTCAATAGCGCATTGCAGTCGGCGCAGGGGTTCGGCGTTTCGCCCGCCGCGTATGCCCGACGAAATTGCTCTATTATCAGCCGCCGGAACGGCTCGGTAACATCGACAAAATAATGCGGTATTTTTAATTCGTTGCAGACAAAAGCGGCGTCCGCCCCGCAGCAGCTTCGTTTGCCCGTGCTGCAAACCGGTATCTTCATCGTAACACCCAGCACGTCCCAGCCCTCCTGCTTGAGCAGGGCTGCGGATACGCTGCTGTCAACGCCGCCGCTCATAAGTACGGCTATTTGCCTGTCCGCACTCTTTTGCGGCGACCACGGCGCAAAACTCGGCTCAAGCAGCTTGATATCGAAGCCATTAACTAACATATTCTGAACGTCATTTTTTTCTGCGCACTCTGACGCAATAAAATTTATGTCTTTTTTCTATTTCTATAACATCCTGCCCTTGTTCTGTAAAGCTCGCGGGCACGTTCGCCGCCGGCTCGCCCTCGTCGAGCAGTATCTCAAGCGTTTCTCCCGTGTTGATTTTTTCCAGCTCCAGCTTTGCCTTGACAAAGTTCAATGGGCAGGCCACGCCTCGAAGGTCAATACTGTGAACGCTCGTTGTTTGTGCGGCAGGATTATCCTGCGGCTTAAACGGCTCGACCCTGAATTTAAGGTTCGAATCGAGCGATACAAAAAGTGCTTCTATCCGCTCTATAAGCTCTTCAACTTCCGGCAACAGGTTATCAATTGAGGACTCCTCGCCCATTCGCCAGTCCAGCGCATCGTCAAGCATTTTTTGCGTCTGGCTTTTCACCCAGCCGGGTTTGATAAGATGCTCCTTGAACGCGGAAAACACCTCTCTATCCTTTTTAGGTTCGAGGCCGAAAACAACAAGCAGCGCCCTCGCTGCGGCGACAATTGCCTTATATATTTGTTCACTCTTGTTTGCCTGCGTCTCACCTGCCTCGGCAATCGCGTCCTTCGCCTGGTCGATATCGACTCTTATCACGTCCATCACCCCCGCGCCGCACTCGCCGGGCCCCCTGCCGGCAAGCGAGAACGGCTCATCCTGTCCGAAGTCAAAAAAGTAATCCTCCGGCACAACGTCAGGCAATTTGCCGTATTTTTCAACCAGCCCCGCCAGCCGTTCTTTATCAGCCGGGCCGTCTCCCAGCGCTTCGGCTACGAACTGAGGTATTCTCTTTGCCGGAATCGCGCCAAAACGTTGTGCTAATTTGGCGCCGTCTTCACGGATTTGCGCCCCGGCCAGGACGCTGTAAAACGGCATCAGTCGGCCTCCTATCCGCCTGGCGAGGCCCTCAAAGCCAAGGTGCGCAACGTGATGATGGCCGCAGGAGTTCGGACAGCCGCTGATTCGAATGACAAAATCGCGAGCAAGGTTTGACAAATTTCGATTTGCCAGTTCTTTAGTTATTGCCCCGGCCAGATTACGCGAAAGGCAAAGCCCGAGTTTGCAGGTCGATGCCCCTGTGCATACGACAATCTTCGGATATTTTCTCTCCTCCCCCGTGATACTCAATTGCCCGACTGCTCCCGCTACTTTATCCAGGTTTTGTCCGGGGATTGAAGTGATGAGTATATCCTGCAACTGCGTGGTCCGCACGAGACGTGGGCCGAATTGCTCCGCAATTTTTGCCACTTTCACAAGGTCCTCGACAGGTATATTTCCAAGATTGAGTTTCAGCCGGACAGTGTAAAAACCTTCGACTTTCTCCGGCAAAACATCGATACCCAGCGAATTTATATCGCTCGTAGCACGGGCCTCTGACCCGTGCACACACGGCCAAGATGGCCGTGCTACAGGGACTACGCCCGGCAAACCTCCGGTTCGAAGTTCTGCACGCTCATTTTTGTATAACTCGACGAATTTCTTCTCGCCGAGGCGAGTCAGCACATATCGCAACCTCGCCTTGTGTTTATTTGCTCTGTCGCCGTGCTTGTCGAAAAGCTGCTTGACCGCTTCAGCCACCTCGAAAATTTCCTCATCCCTGATAAACTCTTCAATCCGAACAGCCGTGCGCGGATTTGGCCCAAGTCCTCCCCCTGCGAAAACGGCAAATCCCCTTGTCTCGTTTTTGATATGTGCAAAAAAGCCCATGTCCGCCACAGAAGCAAAAGCACAGTCGTCGCTGCAACCGGAGAAAACAACCTTGAATTTACGAGGCAGATTGAACGAGCCGCCGAACTGCAGAAGGTATTGCGCTAATGAAACGGCATACGGCGAGACGTCAAAAACTTCTTCCAGGCACAATCCCCCGTGCGCACAAGCCGTTATATTGCGGACAGTGTTGCCTCCCCCGCCGCGGGACGATAACCCGACTTCGAGCAGACCCTCCAGGATGACGGGGGTGTCCTTGATATCAATGAAGTGAATCTGTATATCCTGCCGGGTCGTTATATGCACAACTCCGTCGCCGTATTTCTTGCTCAATTCAGCTATCCGCTCAAGCTGCCTCGATGTGACCAGCCCCGCACCGATGCGAATCCTGACCATATACCTGCCTGGCGTCCTCTGCTCGTATATTCCCATCGGGACGCGATAAGCACGAAACGCAATCGGCGATGTTTCACCTCTGAGGAACTTCTCGACCTGTGCTCGATAAGCGAGTGCGTCCTGTCTGATGTTATCAGGAATAAGCATAATGGGCTGCTGCGTTTCAGACATTATTTGTCTCCACAATTGACAAGGCGATTTCCGCTGCCTTGCCGTCTTCTATAACAAACGCCTTCGCGGTCGGCTGACTCGACTTTAGTGATACAATTACATAAGCCACGCCGGGCGTAAGTGCAAGGCGAATGTCCTCTTCAGAAGGCCTGGCGGGCGACGCGGGATGACTATGATATATGCCAAGCATCGTAAGCCCTGCCGAGCGCATTTCTTTGACTATTGAAAACTGCTCACGCGGCTCCATCATAAAGTGGTCGCAACTGTTGTCAACGTTCGTCATCTTATACAGCTGCTCGACCCTTTTGCCTTTGCCTGCCAGGATACCACAGGCCTCAATTAGCGCCTCCGCCCGTGCCTGTTCGATTATCTGTTCGAGAATCTCCCGCGGGATTTCGATGCTCATCATCTGGCTTTCCTCAAATCGCAAACCGCCTGCTTTTCATCCCTCAGCTCAAAGATTGTCGGATTTTCCCCGCAAAGGGGACAGTCGGATTTTCGGCTCAACGCCACTTTACGGAACTCCATCGTTATCGCGTTAAACGTCAGGAAACCATCGGTCAGCAAGCCATCGATACCGAGCAGATATTTAAGCGCCTCGGTTGCCTGCAGCGAACCAATCACACCCGCTAATGAACCGAGAATGCCGGCCTGAGAGCAGGATGGAACGGCTCCGGCAGGCGGCGGCGACCGAAATATACAGCGATAACAGGTCGTCCTGCCCGGAAGCACCGTCATCAACTGACCATCGAAACGAAGAATCCCCGCGTGCGAAAAAGGAATACCTTCAAAATAGCAGGCGTCGTTGACAAGAAACTTGGCGGGAAAATTGTCGGTGCCGTCTATCACAAAATCATACCTGCTGACAATATCCCTGATATTCTCAGCCGTTGCCCTTTGATAATATGCTTTAACTTCGACATCCGGATTGATTGCCCGTATTTTTGCCGCTGCGGACTCGACTTTTGCAATACCCAAGTCGCCTGTGTTGTGGATTATCTGTCTGTGCAGATTGCTCAAATCCACGTTATCCGCGTCCATCAGACCGATTGTCCCTACACCTGCGCCGGCCAGATACAATGCTGCCGGCGCACCGAGACCGCCCGCCCCGATGATTAGGACCTTTGAGCCGAGCAGTTTCTCCTGGCCAACGCCGCCGACCTCTTTTAGAATTATCTGCCGGCTGTATCTTTCAATTTGTTTTTCTGTTAGTCCCAATTGCCGCCTCCCATAAAATACAAAAATTCCACCTTGTCGCCTTCTTTGAGAACAGTCGTTGGAAAATCGCCGCGATTGAGTATCCGGCCGTTCAATTCAACCGACACCATATCAGGCATTTTTACCTTTTGTTCAACCAAAAGTTCCGTGACGTTCACGCCGTCTCTGCATTGCACCTGCTGACCATTTGTTGCGATTGTCATTTTTTCTCCTCATACGCCTTGTTTATGGCTTGTTCAAAATCGTTTCTTATATCCTCGAAGTCCTCGATTCCCACCGAGACCCGCACCATATCTTCGCCAACACCCATTCTCGCCTTTTCAGCTTCGCCGAACTCGTGAAATATCGTGGACGACGGATGTATGACCAGCGTCCTGGTGTCGCCGAGATTGGCCAGATTTACTGCCAACCTTAGTGAATCGATGAATCTAAATGCCCTTTGTTTGCTGCCCAAACTCAGCGTCAACAGCGCCCCGCCGAATCCGCCAAACAGCTTGACCGTCCTGTCGTGAAATTTACTATCGGGCAAACCCGGGTAGTTTACCCAGTGAACTTTTGAATTATGTCGAAGATATTGTGCAAGTTTTTCAGCGTTTGCGCAGTGCCTGACCATTCTGACTGGAAGCGTTTCCAGACCCTGCAGCATCAAAAAAGAATTCAAAGGTGCAGGACAGCCGCCGAGGTCGCGATAAACCAGATTACGCAGGTAAACAAGAAACGCCGCCTGTCCGGCTTTCTGGGCCGTTTTTCTAATTTCTTCAAAAGGTCCTTTGCCCCAGTTGAATCTGCCGGTATCGATAATTGCGCCGCCGATTGCGGTCCCGTGTCCATTTATGAATTTGGACGTTGAATGGACGACAATATCGGCCCCGAATTGGCCGGGCCTGACAAGCAAAGGCGTAGTAACGGTGTTGTCCACAATCAGTGGAACGTTGGCCCGATGAGCAATCTCGGCGACAGCCGGTATATCGGGAACATCCATTCGGGGATTGCCAATGGTCTCTACAAAAACTAGCCGCGTTTTTTTACCGACCGCTTTTGCAAATTCGCCTGTTTTGCCGGCCTGCACCAGCCGGGTTTTTATCCCGAATCGCCCCAGCGTGTTTTTGAAAAGAGATAACGTTCCCCCGAATATGCCGGATGCCGAGACAATTTCATCACCGCTTCGCAGCAATCCCGCTGCGACCGACGCGATGGCCGCCATTCCGCTGGATGTGGCGATACATCCGATTCCGCCCTCAAGCTCCGTCAGGCGGGACTCCAGCGCCGCCGTCGTTGGATTTGCAATGCGAGTGTAAATATATCCCGGCGCTTTACCGTCAAAAACGTCCGCCAATTCCTGCGCCGATTTGTAGGCGTATGAAACGGTCTGATATATGGGGACCGCGCTTGCGCCGAAAGCGTCGTCGCCTCCGTTTCCACCGTGTATTGCCAAAGTGTCCGGTTTCATCTCAAATCCTTATGGGCCAAAAGTTTTCCCCTGTTTAAATCTGATAATCCCTTACCAGCGGTTTTGTGTGTATTCCGCATTCGCCGCCGCACTTGCTTGTACCAATCCATCTGCCGGCCCGCTCATCTGCGCCCTGCGCTATTTTAGTGCAGGGCCAGCAGCCCAGCGACCGGTAGCCCTTCGCATACAGCGGATTCACGTTGACCTTGTTCAGCGCCAGATACTGCCAGACCTCCCGCTCGTACCAGATAAGAATCGGATTGAGCTTGATAAGCCCGACGTCGCGTTCTTCCACTTCTTTGAAATCCGTTCTTGTTCTTCCTTCAGTGCAGCGAAGCCCCGTGACCCAGCACTTGACGTTCATTTCCTTAATCGCCTGGCGGGTCGGCTTCACCTTGAGAATGTCGCAGCAGCGGTCCGGGTCGGCTTCATACAGCCGGTCGGGAATCTCCTCTTCGTTGCTGAAAACTCGCAATTCCGGATACCGCGCGACTTCCTCTTTCATAAACTGTTTTGTTTCGGCCGGTTTGAATCTGGTGGTTACGATGAAACCCCTGATTTTCGGGCTGACCCGTTTTGCCAGGTGCCAGACCGTGACGGAGTCCTTGCCCAAACTGTTGGCCACGACGAGGGCGTCGCCGAACTCCTTGTATGCCCGTTCAATCAGACCAAGCGAGCGCTCCACCTTCTCAGCAAAATTGAGCTTCTCAACCAGTTCCGCTACACTTTCTTTTTCAACCACAGTCCGCATTACACACACTCCTAAAAAATTGGTTCTTATATTTCATATTCCGGCCGTTTGAGTTTTCCGAAGCCGATACGATGCCAGATTCGTTCGTGAAAGTAGAATGCCCCGATTTTTATAAATGTGTCGAGCAGGCCAACTTTTGCCGCGATGTTGATTTTCCCGCTTATAAGCAGCACGACAGCGAAAGTGACGACCGTGCCGCCGATGCGCCAGCTTACTGCCTTGGCGATACTCCTTAAATGGGTCTCCATCTTACAATTACCTTTCTACTTTTCCTACAGGACTACTATGCTATGTAACAAAATAAAAAACTGCTTGCTCATATCACATAATTCGGGACGCGAAGGTTGCGTTTTCTCACTTCCTCATCGGCAAGTTCAGCAAAATTCGTCGAAGACAGGACCTCCGAGCAGGCACGGTCAAGCTGCTGCCACAGGCCGCTGAAAGGATTCTCCCCATCATCAGTAGATAGACGGCTGTGCCTTGCTGCCTTACGTCCCTCGATGAATTCAATCACCTGTGCGACTGTTATTGTCTCAGACGGCCTCGCTAAGGTATAGCCACCCGCACTCCCCCGTCTGGACTCGACAAAACCGCCCTGCCGTAACTCTGCCAGGATAATTTCCAGAAATCGCAAAGGAATGCCCTGTGCAGATGCGATTTGCTGACTTTTTACGACCCCAAAACCATCTTTCAGAGCCAGTTCGAGAATGGCTCGAAGGGCATAAATGCACTTAGTCGAAAACGTTCTGTGAACCGGCATATTAAACCTCAAATTATTATGTTCATCAATGCTATCGGAATACTAACATTGTTCTTTTAAATTGTCAAGGAATTTTTAGATTTTTTTAAAAATTTTCCATTTTCCTGCTAACAAGGGAGTTATGAAACGTATAATATACCACCAATACAGTAGGAATACTGGAGAAAGTGATATGAAGCTTTCAACAAGAACACGATATGCAATGCGGGCGGTATTGCAGTTGGCAGACAATTTCGGCAAAGGGCCCTTGCAGACGAGGATTATTGCGGAAAAGCAGGATATCTCCGTCAAATACCTCGAACAGCTAATGAGCGCACTGAAATCTGCAGGGCTTGTAAGAAGCCAAAGGGGCGCAAAAGGCGGTTATGTTCTTACCAATCAACCGGACCATATTAAACTGAGCGACATATTTGACATCTTCGAGGGGCCGGTTGTTACTGTCGAATGTGTTACGAATGAGAACTATTGCACCAGGGCGGCGGACTGCATTGCCAGACAGGTCTGGTTAGAGGTGCAGCGTGCCGTGAAAAATGTCCTGCAATCAATTACACTTCAAGACGCGCTCGACAAGGCAAAAAAGGGCTGGCCGGCGAACTATCAAATATAATAATATGGAGAATTTAACTATGAGTGCGATATTTGAGAACATAATTGCTTCGATTGGCTTTACGCCGCTTGTTCGGATTAACAAACTCGGTAGCGGCAAGGCGACAATAATTGCCAAGCTTGAGTCACGCAATCCCTGCGGCAGCGTCAAGGACAGAATTGCTCTTTCGATGATAGAGGACGCCGAAAAGAAAGGTTTAATAAAACCGGGAACAACCACCATAATCGAGCCGACAAGCGGCAATACCGGCATAGGTCTTGCCTTTGTCTGCGCCGCAAAGGGCTACCAGCTTGTGCTGACAATGCCCGAGTCGATGAGCATAGAGAGGCGCAGGATACTTGAGCTGTTCGGCGCCAAGCTTGTCCTTACGCCGGCGGCAGAGGGTATGACCGGCGCCGTCAAAACAGCTGAACAGCTTCTGAAGGAAACCCCGAATGCCTTTATACCTCAGCAATTCAAAAATCCGGCCAACCCGCAGGTCCACAGGGAGACCACGGCCAGAGAAATCTGGGCGGACACCGACGGCCAGTTCGATATTTTTGTCGCCGGAGTCGGGACGGGCGGAACGATAACGGGCTGCGGCGAGGTATTCAAGCAGAAGAATAAAAAAATCAGGATTGTCGCCGTCGAGCCGAAGGATTCGCCCGTGCTTTCGGGCGGCAAACCCGGCCCGCACAAGATTCAGGGCATCGGCGCTGGATTCATACCCGACGTGCTTAACCGGGACGTAATTGACGAGATAATTCAGGTCTCGAATTTCGATGCTATGGAGACGGCACGACAATTGGCCTCCAAAGAAGGCATATTTGCAGGGATAAGCTCAGGCGCGGCAACGTGGGCGTCAATAGAGGTCTCAAAACGGGCTGAAAACGAAGGTAAAACCATAGTCGTTATCCTGCCCGACACGGGAGAAAGATACATATCAACCGAGATGTTCGAGAACACCAGGTAAAAAGACAGAAGATAGTTTTAAGTGTTTAGTTTTGAGTTTCGGATAAGGAATTTTTCTATGACCAGAGGAGAGTTGACGGACAAAAAGCTGGAAGAGCTGGTTGGTGAAATCGTCGGCACCTATCAGGGTGATTTAGGCATAAATTTCATCGACATGGCCAATCTGCCGGTACGGGACAAGATTCTTGAAATCCTCGATTTGCTTTTTGAGGTGCTTTTCCCCGGTTTCACCGGTAAAAGGGCTATTACCAAAACCAATATCAACTTTGTGGTGATAGACATCCTCTGCCACATTTACACAGAGCTGTCTAACCAGATAGAGCGAGCGCTTAAATATCGCTGCCGGCTGGAGAATTGCAGCACGGGCGGCTGCCGCAAAATGGCGGAGGACGCGACGGTGTATCTTCTGACGCATTTGCCGAAAGTCCGGGAGATGCTTAAAGGTGACGTCAAGGCCGCCTTTGACGGAGACCCCGCCGCAAAGTCATACGAAGAAATCGTCATTAGCTACCCATGCATCATAGCGATTGCAATATATCGAATAGCACACGAGCTTTATCTTAAGGAAGTCCCCCTCATCCCCCGCATTATGACCGAATGTGCGCACGCCAGGACCGGCATCGACATTCACCCCGGCGCGAAGATAGGCAAAAATTTCTTTATAGACCATGGCACGGGGGTCGTGATAGGTGAGACGAGTATCATCGGCAACAACGTCAAAATCTATCAGGGCACGACACTGGGGGCTCTTAGTTTTCCGAAGGATGAGCGGGGCGGGATAATAAAAGGCGGCAAGCGTCATCCAACGATTGAGGACGACGTAACTATTTACGCCGAGGCGACGATACTGGGCAATGTGACAATCGGCAAAGGCGCGATTGTCGGCGGCAACGTCTGGATTAAGGAATCCGTGCCGCCGGGCGTTACGGTTATGACCCCAAACGCCGAACTTGTTTATAAAAAGCACCAGAGCGGTAAATGAGCAACCAATTGGCGGAAAAAATCAGAGAGCTAAAAGCCGAGCGAAATGCAGTAATCCTCGCGCATAACTACCAGCCCGGCGAGGTCCAGGATATAGCGGATTTTACGGGCGATTCTCTGGCGTTAAGCGTAAAAGCGGCCCAGACCGACGCGGACGTAATAGTTTTCTGCGGTGTCAGGTTTATGGCGGAGACGGCGGCCATCCTTTCGCCTGAAAAAATAGTGCTTTTGCCTGACAAAAACGCGGGCTGTCCCCTTGCGGATATGATAACAGCCGGGCAGCTCAGAGAGCTGAAACAGAAACACCCGGATGCACTGGTTGTCTGCTACGTGAACAGCTCCGCGGAGGTCAAGGCGGAAAGCGATTATTGCTGCACAAGCGCCAACGCGGTGGAGATTGTCGAGAGCTTGCCGCAGGACGTGGAAATTATCTTTGTGCCAGACCAGCATTTGGGGCAGTTTGTCAGCGAAAAGACGGGACGCAGGATGATTCTGTGGCCTGGGTATTGCATAACGCACGCGGCGATCACAGAGGACGATATAAAAAATGCCAGAGCGGCCCATCCGGATGCAATAGTAATGGCGCATCCTGAGTGCACCGAGCCGGTAAAGCACCTCAGCGATAAGCTGCTCAGCACGGGGCAAATGCTCAAATTCGCTAAGCAAAGCGAGGCGAAAAAATTTATCGTGGTGACCGAGACGGGGATTATTCACACGCTTAAAAAAGAAAATCCTGACAAAGAGTTTTTTGCGGCCAGCTCACGTGCGGTGTGCCCGAATATGAAACGCATCACTCTGGAGAAGGTGCTCTGGTCGCTTGAGGATATGCATTACAGGATAACCGTGCCTGAAGAAATAAAGACAAGAGCGAAAAACGCTTTAGACAGAATGGTGGCAATTTTACCTGGGAAATAGAAAGGGCTTAATAAATGAGTGACGAAAGAAAGTATCATTTGGAGACGCTTGCCCTGCACGCGGGCCAGCAGGTCGATTCAGATACGCGGAGCAGAGCTGTGCCGATTTACCAGACGTCAAGTTATGTCTTTAAGGACAGTCAGCACGCGGCAAACCTGTTTGGACTTAAGGAATTCGGAAATATTTATACGCGCCTAATGAACCCGACCACCGACGTGCTCGAAAAACGCCTCGCCGCTCTCGAAGGAGGCGTGGGCGGTCTGGCGTTAAGCTCAGGACAATCGGCTATTTACGTCAGCATCTTCAATATTTGTGGCGCCGGCGGCCACATCGTATCGTCCAACTCGCTTTATGGCGGAACGGTCACACTTTTCAGCCAGACGTTTCGTAAATTAGGCATCGAAGTTACTTTCGTTGACCCTAAACAGCCGGAAAACTTCGCCAAAGCGATTAAGAAAAATACCCGCCTTATTTACATTGAAAGCGTCGGCAACCCCAAAAATGACATATTGCAATACGACAAAATTGCGGATATTGCTCACAAAAACGGTATGCCGGTGATATGCGACAACACAGTAACAACGCCGATATTGCTCAGGCCGATTGAATACGGCATCGATGTCGTCGTTCACAGTTGCACCAAGTTCATCGGCGGTCACGGTACGTCCATCGGCGGCGCGATTGTCGATTCGGGAAAATTCAACTGGGCAAACGGCAGATACCCTGAATTGACTGAGCCGGACCCGAGCTACCACGGCGTCAAATACGTCGAAAACTTCGGCAATCTCGCATATATCCTCAAGGCAAGGGTCCAGTTCCTGCGGGATATGGGTTCGTGTATGTCGCCGTTTAATGCGTTTCTGTTCCTGCAGGGAATCGAGACGCTGCATTTGCGTATGTCCAGACACTGCGAGAATGCACTCAAGCTTGCCCAGTGGCTCGAAAGCCATAAACAGGTTAGCTGGGTAAATTATCCGGGATTGCCTTCACATCCGGATTATAAGCTTGCCAAGAAATATATGCCGGCGGGTCAGGGCGCCATCCTCGGCTTCGGCATAAAGGGCGGTAAAGAAGCGGGAATAAAGTTTATCAACAGCGTCAAGCTGGCCAGCCATCTTGCCAATATCGGCGACAGCAAGACACTTGTGATACATCCCGCCAGCACTACGCACCAGCAGTTAGGTGAAGCCGAGCAGCTCGCCGCGGGCGTGACGCCTGATTACGTCCGCGTATCGGTTGGCACTGAGCATATTGATGATATAATAGCTGACTTTGAAGATGCCTTGAAAGCAAGCCAGAAATAACGATTATGTGGGAATATACGGATAAAGTCAGGGACCACTTTTTCAATCCGCGAAACGTCGGTGAAATCCCGGATGCCGACGGCATCGGCGAAGTAGGTTCGCTGGCGTGTGGAGATGCGCTGAAACTGACGTTCAAGCTCGATGAGAAGGGCAGAATCAAAGATGCCCAATTCAAGACCTTCGGTTGTGCCAGTGCGATTGCAACATCCTCAGTTTTGACAGAGATTATCAAGGGAATGACTATTGAGGAGGCGTCGAAGGTCACAAATAAAGAAATTGCCGACTACCTCGGCGGACTGCCTGAGCAGAAAATGCACTGCTCGGTTATGGGCAGAGAAGCGCTCGAAGCGGCTATTGAGAATTATCGAACCGGCGGCAAAAAGAAACACGAGCTTGAGGGCAGGGTCGTCTGCACCTGCTTCGGCGTCACAGAAAAGGAAATCGCAAGAGTCATACGTGAGAACGACCTGACGACAGTCGAGCAGGTAACCAATTACTGCAAGGCGGGCGGCGGCTGCAGGGGCGAAATAGAGAAAATCATCGAACGCGTCCAGGGCGAAAAGGCCAAACAGCCCGCGATTGCGATACCGGCCAAAGGCCGCAAACTTACAAACATTCAGAAAATCCAGTTGGTTCAGCAGACAATAAACGAGCAAATCCGGCCTGCACTGCGGGCGGACGGTGGAAATATAGAACTGATCGATATCGAGGGCAACAAAGTCATCGTAGCCCTGCGAGGAATGTGTGCGCAATGTGCCCTTGCGAATATCACAATGAGAGACCTCGTTGAGGCCAGGCTGAGAGAATTTGTCAGCGACGAACTCTATGTCGAAGAGGCGAAAGATTCGGCCGACGAGCAGGGGGATAGGCAATGAAGACCATATACTTCGACAATAACGCCACCACTAAAGTCGCTGAAGAGATCCTCGAAGAAACCAAACCGTATTTTTGCGAGCTTTACGGCAATCCTTCGAGTATGCACACCTTTGGCGGACAGGTCGGGATTAAAATCCGCGAGGCGCGCGAAAAAGTCGCTGTGCTGCTCGGTTGCGACCCGTCCGAAATTATTTTCACCGGCTGCGGCACCGAAAGCGATAACACCGCCGTAAAAGGAACGCTGGCTGCTTATCCCAATAAGCGAAAAGTGATAACCACCCGCGTCGAACACCCCGCGGTACTCAGCGTTTGTCGCGACCTTGAGAATCACGGCTATACTGTTGTTGAGATACCGGTTGATAGATATGGCCGGCTCGATATCGAACATCTGGAAACACAGCTCAACGACGATACCGCCCTTGTTACGATAATGTTCGCCAACAATGAGACGGGGACAATATTTCCCGTTGAAAAAATCGCCGAGATGGTGACGAGCAAAGGCATCGTATTTCACACCGACGCCGTGCAAGCCGTCGGGAAGGTGCCGATAAATCTGTCGAAAAGCAGTATCGATTTGCTGAGCATATCAGGCCATAAGCTCCACGCCCCGAAGGGGGTCGGCGTGCTGTATGTTCGCAAAGGAACCCGGCTGACACCCTTTATGCTTGGCGGGCATCAGGAAGGCGGCCGGCGTGCCGGCACAGAAAATGTCCCCGGCATAATCGGCCTCGGCAAGGCCTGCGAGCTGGCTATGCAAAACTTCGATGAGGAAAACGAAAAGGTCAAGTACCTGCGAGACAAGCTCGAAAAGACGATTCTCCAAAAATGTCCCGATTGTATGGTCAACGGCGACCCAGAAAACCGCCTGCCAAATACGAGCAATATCAGCTTCGAGTTTATCGAGGGCGAGGCGATTTTATTGATGCTCGATAAATTCGGCATCTGCGCAAGCTCGGGTTCTGCCTGCACGTCCGGCTCGCTCGAACCCAGCCACGTCCTTCGCGCTATGGGCGTCCCTTTCACCGCCGCCCACGGCTCAATCCGTTTCAGCTTGAGCCGATATAACACGGAAGACGAGGTCGATTTTGCAATCGAAAAAATCCCGCCCATCATCACCCGCCTCCGCGAGCTCTCGCCTTTCGTGGCATCAAGGCCAAATATTCGATAACTTGAGATAAAAAAAATGGCCACATCCCAAAACGCAGTCGGATATGTTCCAGCAGACGACGAAATTAGGGCCGCACTCGATAAGACCAAATGGGGAAAAACCTATCTAACAGAGTTCCTCCTTAGCGCGGATATTAACACTCGTATTACCTATCTGAAGCGTAATGGTTATTTTGAGATGTTAGAAAATCTCGGCGATATTTTCATATCGGCCTCTGAAAATGTAGGATATTCTGACAACAGCAGTTTTGTCATAGCTTTGCTATTGGGACGAGCTTGCGGCAATTACTTTGCTACCGTTCGACTTTCTTCGAGTGGTCAATTGTCTGAGGCCTATGTACAACTGCGAACTTGCATTGAAAGTGCATTATATGCATTTAATATCCATAGCGAACGTTCTTCGGCACAGGTCTGGCTTGACCGACACAAAAGTAATAAGTCAAGAAAAGTTTCCTTAAATCTGTTCAAACCAGGTGTTATAATGAGCAGACTGGAACAGACAAATCAATCACTTGGACAAGAGACGAAAAGAGATTATGAACACTGCATCGATTACGGTGCTCATCCTAATGAAAGGTCTGTAAGTTCTAATCTGAACATATCCGGCGGTAAAATATCTCTCATCTTACTCAATACGACAGAAGGAATCTTCGAATTTTGTTTATCAGCGTGTGTAATGTGTGGGTTAGACGTTGTCAAAATCTTTAATCTGATTTATCCTGATGATTTCAAAAAGTTTAATGCCGACCAGAGGATGCAAAGTATACAATTGCAATTTGGTCGAATAGCCCCAGGAGTTAGTTTCGCACTTAGAGCCTATCCGAATAACCCGGAACAACGAAACGTAATTACGGCACAGACAAGATGAAGCAAAGCCAAATAATTTTCAGGCTTCTTTTCCCAACGCGTCAAGATGCGGCGGAACCGGTTCATCCAGCTATGCGTC
>JBDRMP010000024.1:0-82276 GCA_043811995.1 Planctomycetota bacterium | reverse complement strand
TGCAGCGTTGCGTCGCGAGACTTTGAAGCAAACATTTTTTGAAACTTTTGGCCATAACCGTAAAAATCGAAAAATCGTACGCCAGTTCTATAAGTTAATGAAACTGGCCGCTTAACAAATCAGTTTTTGGAAAGTGCAGTTTATATGAAAGCAGAGCTAAAAGAAAAGGTTGATAGACTGCTAAATTCAGCCAAACTGAAGAAAACAAGGCCGAGAAAGGCAATCCTTGAGGTTCTCCTTAGAGGTGATAAACCACGAACGACGGAGGAGATTATTTCGGCAATGGGCAAGGAATGTCCGAACAGAGTAACGGTATATCGGACTTTAGATAGTATGGTTGACGCTGGGTTGGTGCATCGGGCGTTCATCGATGAGAGGAGCCAGCATTATGAGCTTGCGGACAGGTGCAGCGAGAGTCAATGTCATCCGCATTTTGTGTGCACCGACTGCGGCCAGACACATTGCTTGACAGGAGCATCGGTGCCGATGGCGACAAGCACACCTGCCGACTTTGTGATTCATCGGCAGCAAGTTCGATTGGAAGGTTTGTGTCCGGAGTGTAGAGAACACAAGTGAATACAACACGGACTATTATCGAAATAACGCAATAGCAAACAGTGGACAACACCCCCCTGCCATATTAACATAAGGGTATGCTGGTTTATCCCTTTAAGTTTGAGCCGATATACAAGGAACGAATATGGGGGGGCAGAATGCTGCGCGAGGTGTTCGGCAGAGAAACGCCCAGGGGTAAAAGGATTGGGGAAAGCTGGGAGTTAGCTGACTTACCGGAGGACAAGTCGAAAATCATCAATGGCGAACTGGCAGGCGAGACATTAGAACAGGCAATCCGCAAATACCCGCAGGAGTTAGCAGGTTCGCATAAATTTCCCCTGCCGTTCCCACTTTTGATAAAGTTTCTCGATTGCGGCGAAGTCCTCAGTGTGCAGGTGCATCCGGACGAGAAAACCTGCAGGCGAACGGGCAAGGGAAATTTCAAGACGGAATGCTGGTATATAATCCGGGCCGAACCTGGAGCGGTAATTTACAAGGGGCTGAAGCCGGATGTGACGAGGGACAAATTCGAGAGGGCGATAAAAGAGGGAACGGTTGAACGAACGCTCAACAAAGTTGAGGTAAAACAGGGCCAGTGCCATTATCTGCCTGCGGGCACAGCACACGCAATTGGGGCGGGACTTCTGATAGCGGAGATACAAACGCCGTCGGACACAACTTATCGGGCGTTTGACTGGAACCGGGCGGACAAAAACGGCCAGGCAAGGCCTCTTCATATCGAAGAGGCAATGGAAAGTATTCATTTCGACGCGTCGGGTGACAATCTTTCCGTGACAACGGTCGGTCGGCTTGTGGATAGCGAATATTTCAAAATTGACAAGGGACACCAGATGCGAAACTGCGAGGTGCTCCTTTCGCCGGGACAAATGAAGACACTGATAATGTTGAGCGGGTATGGGACTATTGCCTGCGAGGGAGAGATAACCGAGTTCAAAACGGGCGAAACGATATTAGTTCCTGCCGCCTGCGAAGGTGCGATGCGTTTCTTATCAGAGAGCGAATATCTGATTGTAACAATTTGAATATACGAGAGAAAAGTATCGGGAGAATCAAACTTGCTGAAAGCTGGCGACAATCCGCCGATAACCTGGCCCGACGGGAAACTTCTTCGTGATTTTGAAGGGCTGTGGTGGGTGGCGCATACGAGAAGCCGCAACGAGAAGGCCCTTGCCCACGATTTGGCGTCCAAAGGCGTAAGCTATTTTTTGCCGATGATGTGGAAGGTCCGGCGGATTCGAGGCAGGACGATACGGTCTTTATTGCCGCTTTTCGGCGGTTATTTATTTTTCTGCGGCGCGGAACGGCAGCGCATCGAAGTCCTGCGGACAAACCGTGTGGCAAATCTGATTGAAGTCAGTGACCAGCACAGGTTGGTCGAAGAGCTGTCGCAGATAGAGCAGGCAATCACAGCCGGTGCGGACTTATCGCCTCACGATTATATCAAGGTTGGCCAGCGCGTCCGGGTGATAGGCGGGGCACTGGCGGGGCTGATGGGAATAGTCGCAAAAACGAAAAATGCGATGCGGCTGGTGCTGCAGATTGATATGCTGGGCCAGGCGGCCAGTGTCGAGATAAACACCGATATGATAGAGGCCGTCGAAGAAAATGAAGTTCATTAAGCATCAGGAAAGGCAGGACAAATGAAGGTTTGCGTAGTCGGGATTGGGTATGTCGGTCTTGTAACAGCGGGATGTCTGGCTGAGGCGGGTAATGACGTCATTTGCGTTGACAACGATGGCAAAAAGATTGAGGGTCTGAAAAAAGGGATAATACCGATTTATGAGCCCGGCCTGACCGAGATAGTGCAGCACAACGAGAAGCTCAAACGGCTTGTGTTTACGACGGATTTGAAACACGGAGTGGATAATTCGCAGATTATATTTCTGGCGGTGGGAACGCCATCGATGGCGGACGGCTCTGCGGACATATCAGCCGTATTAGCCGTCGCAGGCGATATCGCCCAACTAATGCAGGACTACCGCATAATAGCTACCAAAAGCACTGTGCCCGTAGGGACATACAGGAAAATAGAAGAGGTTATGAAGTCAAGAACAGACAAGCGATTCGATTACGTAAGCAATCCTGAGTTTTTGAAGGAAGGTTCTGCGGTTGAGGACTTTATGAGTCCCGACCGGATTATTATCGGCACGGAAAAAGAATCCGTGCGGGAGACAATGAGCCAGCTTTACCGTCCCTTTATGCGAAAAGGCAACCGGATAATATTTATGGACCCTGCCTCGGCAGAAATGACAAAATACGCGGCCAACGTGATGCTGGCGACGAGAATCTCGTTTATGAACGAAGTTGCCGCGCTGTGCGAAAGGGTGGGGGCCAACGTGGAATCCGTGCGGCACGGAGTAGGTAGTGACTCGCGAATCGGCAGGGCATTTTTATTCCCGGGCGTCGGTTTCGGAGGAAGCTGTTTTCCAAAGGACGTTCGCGCGTTGATTTATATCGGCGGCAAGGAAAAGGTGGAAATGAAAATCGCCAAAGCAGCCGAGCAGGCCAATGCGGCCTCGCAGCAGCGATTCGTAAGTAGGATTGTTGCCTATTTTGGCCAGCGAACCGACGTGGTTTTGGCGGTCTGGGGGCTTGCGTTCAAGGCGAAAACCGACGACGTGCGGGAATCACCCGCCATAAATTGCGTCAATACGCTGCTTGAGCGAGGAATGAAAATAAAAGCGTATGACCCTGAGGCAGCAACTACAGCCAAAGCGGTTCTGGGCGGAAAAATAGATATCTTCGCAAACGGATATGATGCGCTTGATGGGGCCGATGCCCTCGTCATTTTGACGGAGTGGCAGGAGTTCCGGAATCCTGATTTCGAGCTAATCATAAAAAAGCTTAAAAGGCCGGTAATATTCGACGGCAGAAACCTCTATGACCCTGAAATCTTAAAAAAGGCGGGGATAGAATACTACAGCGTGGGTCGCCCTGCTGTTGTATAACCACTAAAAACAGGTGCATAAATGAATACGGTCATAAAAGCAATTGGCACGTTCATCGCCGGCATGGGACTGGTTTACCTGATAAGGCCTGACGTCATCAGGAAAATTATGCAGTTTTTCTCCAAAGGCAGCCGATTGTATCTTGCGGCGGTGGCAAGGTTCGTCCTGGCGATAGTTTTCTTTCTCGGAGCAAGAGAATGTAAGGTAACGTGGCTGATTGTGACCTTCGGGGTGATATTTCTTATGTCGGGGCTATTGATTTTTATGCTCGGTCTTGAAAAGGCCAGAGGAATCATCAACTGGTATCTGGAGCAGACGAATTTAATTTTCAGGTTTCTGGCAATAATAGTTTTGGGCGTCGGACTGATTATTGTTTATGCGGCATAGGTTGGCTTTATGAAAGCGATTGTTACTGGTGCAGCGGGTTTCATTGGTTCGCATTTGTGCCAACGGCTGCTTAACGATGGCTGGGCCGTCGTCGGAGTAGACAATTTCGACGATTTTTACGACCCCAAAATCAAACGCGACAATATTAAGAGCTGTTTGCAGAACAAACTGTTTCGATTGGCCGAGGCGGACATTCGAGACCCAGCCGATATGAACAAAACGATGTCTGACGGCGCGGATATCGTGGTGCATCTCGCTGCCAGGACAGGAGTTCGACCATCGATTGCCCAGCCGGCATTATATACAGACGTGAACATAAACGGGACAGTGGCGATGCTGGAGACCGCGAGAAAAAATGGCGTCAAGAAGTTCGTGTTCGCGTCGAGCTCGAGCGTTTACGGCAACAATGAAAAGGTCCCTTTCTCGGAGCAGGACAACGTCGATTTTCCAATCTCTCCATACGCTGCGACTAAGAAGGCAGGAGAGCTGATTTGCCACACCTATCACCATTTGTTCGGCATTTCGATAACGTGTTTGCGATACTTCACGGTTTACGGCCCGCGGCAGAGACCCGATTTGGCCATACACAAATTCGCACGCCTTATCGAACAAGGTAAGCCCATACCCGTTTACGGCGACGGCAGTATGATGCGTGATTTTACTTACATCGACGACATAATCGATGGGACGATATCGGCCATCAACAGATGCGACGGTTATAACATCTACAATCTCGGCGAGTCGAGGCCGATAACGGTCAATAATTTGATTGCAGAGATTGAAAAAGCACTGGGTAAAAATGCGGCCAAAGAATATTTGCCCCTGCAGCCGGGAGATGTTATTCGGACGTATGCGGATGTCACAAAAGCGGCAAAGGACTTAGGTTATTCGCCAAATACTGAAATAAGCGAGGGCCTGAAAAAGTTCGTTGATTGGCTCAGACAGCCAAATACCCGCGGTTAACAGGGGAATTCAATTCTCTTCTATCCCAAATCCTGGCGTTTTTTTTGAAATTTCTCCGGCATTTTGGTATAATACTGTGTAATTATATCTGGAGGACGATGTGGTGAGCAAATACGCCCCCTCGGCGTTGTTGTGGAGAATTTTTGTTGCAGGATTTTGCTGCAATATGCTGGCGGTGCAGGCATACGGGCTGGAGGAATCGATACAAGCAGGCGGTTCAAACGCAGCCGCAGTGCACCAACTTGGCGAAACCGGCGAGGGAGTCAACATCGGCTTAATTATGGCCAGGAATGTTCGAGACACGCACGAGGCCTTCAAAGACGGCTATGGAGTATCTCACGCGTTCAATTATGACTTCTCCGGCTCAGGCATTTTGATTGACTGGCACGATACGCGTTTGGCAGGGATAATTTCAAGCAGAGGTGGTGCTGCATTTCCGAACGATATCGGTGTCGCGCCAGGCGCAGATATATACTGCGCCAGAATCGTGGACGATGCCTGCAGCATTGATTGGTACGAATTGAGTAATGCGTTAGCCGAACTTACAACCACACATAACTGCAAGGTCATAGTTACCGGCTTTCAACTCGAAGGTATTCCTTACGACGGCAACAGCTACTGGACTCTCCTCTATGATTATTACGCATATCAGAACGGGGTCGTATTCGCCAATGCCGCGGGTAACAATAACACCGACGTGACAATCTTCGGGGACGCATACAACGGCATAACAACAGGCGGATTGCGCCTTAACGACGTAAATAACCAGTTTGACTATCGCAGGGTGGGAAGTATCAGCGGTTCAGGACCAACCGACGACGGCAGGCGAAAGCCGGATATAACTGCGCCCTCGCAAAGCCAGACGGTGCCGACATCATCGAGCGATACTGCATGGACGACAACCGGAACTACACTGGGGGAAACGAGCTGGTCGGTTCCGCATACGGCGGGGGCAGCGGCTTTGTTATTAGGACTGGCGGACAACACGTCGGAACCAAACGACAACCGCAGTGAAGTAATAAAGGCCGTGCTCGTCAATTCGGTTATGCCCAACATCAATGACAAAGCCGGTAATTTTACAAATCCCGCGGACTCCAACAATGCCTGGCAAAACCAGCGCGGTTATGGCCGGCTGGACGCGCTTCGGGCATATCAAACGCTGAATACAAACGAAGTCGAGCCGGACGTGAACATTACACAGAACAAGGGATGGGCGTTCGGCCAACTCACACAAGGAGCAACGAATACTTATACAATCAGCATTGCGATGCCGTGCCGACTGATAGCAACTCTGACCTGGCAGCGAAAAATCGAATGGGTGGACAAATGGCCAAGAAACCAGATTCTCGAACCGGATGAACTGCACACATATTTGGCTGACCTCGATATGATTGTTTATTCGCCCTATGAACCGAATGCGATTTTCAGCCAGACACTTTTCAATCTCGACCCTAATGATAACCTGGAGAAATGCGATTTGCTTGTTACCGAGCCGGGTGATTATACGATTGTGATAGATAACGACTCGACCAATGGCGAGACAGCCGATTACGGCCTCGCCTTCGAGCTTCACCCGATTATGACCGGCGATTTGCCACAAGTTGATTACATAGTAGATTATAACGACCTGTCAACACTCGCCGAACAGTGGCTCTTGGAAGGGGTGGAAATTGACTGGCTCTTATCACCAAACGGCATTATCGATTTTGCCGACCTGGCAAAATTGGCCGACCACTGGCTCCAAACAGACCCGATGTATTATCCGGCCCAATAAGCCAACAAATCCGAAATCCGCACTAAATTTGCCTTGACTTTTTACGGCAAAATTTGCGAAAAATTATTGTTGCCGTTGGGGAAATATGGGGAAATATTATGATATTCTGATGGAATTGAAGGGCGGAAAAAGTGTTGCTGAAAAAACGAAAAAATTGTGGTTTTTCACCCCATTCGCACGAGGGAGCGTTAATCAGGAAGAGTTATTGAAACAATATCAAAATAGTGGTCTAAATTTATTGGAGGTCAGAGTGATGAAAAAGATAGGATTTATTAAAGCTGTTATTGTATGTGCACTGCTCTGCTTCATAGCGCCGGTTTATGCTTCCACCCCCTGGCTGCATACGGAAGGCAATCGAATCAAAGACCCTATGGGAAACGTTGTTGTCCTGAGGGGCGTTTCACTGATTGATTTGGGTCATCTGGACGTGTGGCAAGGCGGCGCATTGGAAATGATTGACCGGCTGGCGGACAAAGCCGACCCGCAGGGAAGCTCGCCGGGCTGGTATCCAAAGGTCGTCAGGGTCCCGATTGTGCCGGCTGACGCATCGGGCGGCTGGCCAAAACGATTTGGCCCCCCTCCCGCCGATGCCCGCGTCTATTACGGGCTTCTCAGGCCGATTGTCGATTACTGTAAAACGAAAGACATCTATGTAATCATCGACTGGCACTACGTTGCCAACACATACGACCACGTCGATACAACCAGCGATTTCTGGACGTATATCGCCCCGAAATTCGCCAACGACAGCCACGTCCTTTTTGAGCTTTTCAATGAACCGATGAATGACCTTTATGGTGACTGGATTTTTAATGACAATGATACCGCTGACTGGCTTAGCGTCCGGCAGGATATGCAAACCTGGGTCGATATCGTGCGGACATACGCACCGAAAAATCTCATCCTTGTGGCCGGCTCGAACTATTCGCAGATTATCAAACCGATAGTCGATAACCCGATAGATGGAACTAATATCGTCTACGTTTCACATATCTATCCCGGCCATTTCCTCGATTGGTGGTGGTCGGATAGTTTTAACGTCTTCTCAAGAAGTTATATGGATGAGATAATGACCGTTGCTGCCGTCTATCCGGTTATGATGACCGAATGGGGCTTTACCACTACCTCCGACAACCTGCTTAACGGCACGATTACCGAGTATGGTCAACCCTTAATGGATTTTATCGAAGGTCTCGGAATCGGCAATACCGCCTGGGTCGCCAGCCATAACTGGGGTCCCCCTATGTTTGACAACCCTGACCCCGTGGGATGGTCGAACCCGCCGGGACACTGGCCCCTTCGCTGCGGCGAAGGCGAGATGGGCTGCTTTGTAAAAGACACTCTTTATCAGAGGAGAAACGACGACCAGCCCTGTGATACTTCGCAATTTGATATTGAAGTAACGCCCACGGCCCACGACTTCGGAGAGGTTGCGTTAGGAACGTCGGAGACGTTTGCCGTGTCAATCTCGAACACCGGCTGCGGCGAGCTAACTATAACTGGCGCCGGTATTGATACGGATTTTGCCATCGTGTTGCTTCCGCCTTCGTCAGCCGTTGTCCAGCCCAATGAGGCAAAACAGCTCGAAATCTCATATACTCCGACAATCCTCGGGCAAAACTCGGCTGTCCTGAAGATTTACAGCAATGACGCCGACGAGCCGGTAGTGGAAGTGCAGCTAAGCGCTACAGGGGTATTGATTCCGCCTTCTCCCTCGCAGCAGATAGCCGACATTCTGGCCTTCTTCGATGAGGCCGTTGAACAGGAGACAATACAGGGCACATGGCACGGGTGCGGCGGATGGATGAACCATAACGATTTTCAGGTGAAACTAATGAGGTATATGATAAAAACAGCCGGCTTCCTTATCGAACGGGAAAAGTATCATCAGGCGTGCAATATACTAAGGCAAATCCATAGGAACTGTGATGGCCAGAAAAACCCGCCTGACACCTTAAAAGGGCCGGCGGTTTCCGAACTGGCGAACAAAATTGAGGTCCTGATGCAAACCCTCGATTGCAAATAATTCAGAGACGATTTTTATCTTGAGGCCGTGGGCTGATGCTCACGGCCTTTTTTTTATTTATAAAGGATTAAATGCGGATGATAAGCGAGCCAACCTGGAAGACAATCAGCGTTACGACATACGCCAGGGCAGTTAGGGAGAGGAACTGAAAGGCAGCCCATTTCCAGGACCCGGTTTCAGAACGAGTGACGGCGACGGTGGCCACGCAGGGGGAGCTAATCAGGCAAAAAAGCATTATGCACAAACCTACGAGCGGCGAGTAATCGGCCTGCAAATGTGAACGAAGTGTCTGGGCAGTCGCGGAATCGCCGTGGGAGGAGACGGCATATATGATGCCTAATTGCGCGACGAACAGCTCCTTTGCGGCGGTTGCGCCAATAAGCGCGGTACCGATTTTCCAGTCGAAGCCGAGCGGCTTTATTGCTGGCTCGATTGCCCTTCCCAGCCGACCGATAACAGAGTAACTTAGCCCGACTTGTTGCGCCTCGCCGGGGGGCATTTCAGCCAGCGACTGTTTTGGGGCTTTGGGATAATTCATAGCGGCCCAGAGTATTATTGAGAATGCGAGGATAATGGTGCCGGCTTTTTTAAGATAGAGCGAGCCGCGAAACCAGGTGTGAATGAAAATCGATTTGAGGGTGGGGACGCGATAAGGCGGAAGCTCCATAACAAAAGGCGTTGATTCTCCGCGCAAGATGGTTAGACGGAGAATTTTTGCCGCAACTACGGCAAGAACAATGCCTGTAAGATAAATCAGCCACAGAACCGGCCCCCGCCAGTGCTGAGGGAAAAAGGCGGGAATAAGAAGGCCGTAAATCGTGAGCCGCGCCCCGCAGCTCATAAGAGGCAAAACCATAATAGTGGTGAAACGGCTGCGCTTATTTTCGAGGATACGCGTGGCCATAATTGCCGGCACCGAGCAGCCGAAACCGATGAGCATAGGAATAAAACTCTTGCCGTGCAGACCGATCTTGTGCATCAGCCGGTCCATAATAAAGGCGGCGCGCGCCATATAGCCGGAGTCCTCGAGAACCGCGATGGCCAGAAATAGAATGAGGATGTTAGGGAGGAACACGAGGACGCCACCGACGCCCGGGATGACGCCTTCGATTGCCAGCGAGCGGAGCCAGCTGAAAACATCGGGCGACCAGACAGACGCCAGTGACCCGCCCAGCCAGCCGAAAAACTGTTCGAGCCACACCATCGGATAAGCGGCAATGGCGAAGGTCAGGTAAAAAACCAGATACATAAGCAGTAAAAAAATGGGAAGGCCGAGGACGCGATGCGTTAATACGATATCAGCAAAATCGCTTGTGGTGTGGCGAAGCTCGACGGTGGCCTTTACAGTTTCCAGACAGGCGCCCGAAATGAAGCCATAGCGTTTGTCGGCGATAATTACTTCTGGGTCTTCGCCGAATATGGTTTTGAGCCGGGCAATTTCATCGTCAACGGAACCGTGAATCGACCGGCTTTGAATTTTTGAAAGTATTTCACTATCCTGTTCGAACAGCTTTAATGCAAGCCAGCGAGAGCCGTATTTGGCGGAAAGTTCCGGATACAGCGAACATATTAGCGGCTCTATTTTGTTTAGCCCACTTTCGATTTCGTCGCCGTAGCTTATTCGATGAGCCGACGAACTGGGCGTTGTGCTCGCCACTGAGATAATCGCGTCCAGCAAAGCTGCCCTGCCCTGCGATTTGCTGGCAACCGTGTGAACAATCGGGATTTCGAGGATACGCGAGAGCTGGTCGGTATCGAAGACAATTCCCCGCTGCTTAGCGATATCGCTCATATTGAAGGCCAGAACAAGCGGGGTGCCGATTTCGATAAGCTGGACGGCCAGATAGAGATTACGTTCCACGTTTGAACTGTCAACGACGTCAATGACAACGTCTGGTTTACGGTCAATCAGGAAGTTGCGTGCGACAAGCTCTTCGGCCGAATATGTGGTCAGGCCGTATGTGCCGGGAAGGTCAACGAAGGTAATGCGGAAGCCCTTATGAGTGCACAATCCTTCTTCTATCTCGACGGTGGTGCCCGGATAATTGGCAACGTGCTGACGGGTGCCGGTGAGCATATTGAATATGCTTGTCTTGCCGCTGTTCGGGTTGCCGGCAATTGCAACAGTTATTTTTTTAATATGGCTGTCCGTCATTTCAGAATATTCCATAAATGTTAGGCAGACCTAACTTATCAGTCAAAAAAAAGATTCCTGCACATTCACGTCACCATAATTTTGTCGGCGACCCCCCTGCCGATGGCCATTCTTGAATTTTTTACGCTTATGACAAAGGGGCCGGACCTCCCGTTGTGCACGACCTGAATTTGGGTTTTCGGCAGCAGTCCCATCGTGGTGAGTCGGCTTCTTAGTCCCCTGCCGCCCTCGATACTTACGATGCTGACAATCTGGCCCTCGGCCACCTGCGACAAAGGTCTGATGGGTTTAACTTCCATACCTCACCTCTTCGGCCTTCCGGTCCTGGCAAACCTTTGAAGAATATCCATAAAATTCTCACCCGGACGCGCCTGCCTGCTGGCAAAGTCCGTAAAATCACGCATTCTGGATACTATCACCGGGCCCAGGAGGTGCTCGGCCTTGCAGGCGGCTTTCTGCGCGGCAGGCCTGTCTACGCCAAGAATGTCCGTGAAAAACGATTTTATAATTTCGTGCTTTTCGGCCACGCGCCCGGCCTGAGCGAGCCCCGACTGGGTAAGCGTCACATAACCATAAGGACGGTAATGGACCAGACCCTTTTTAGCCAGAACCTTTAACGCACCGGTTACCGATGGCCGCGCAACCCCCAGCGACGCGGCTATATCCTTGCTGCGGGCCGTCCCGGATGCATCCGCAACGTTAAGGATTGCTTCGAGATAATCCTCCAATGAAGCGCTCAATGTCGCATTTTTTCGGACAGTCGTAATGTTTTTACCTCTGTATTCTGCTGCATGGATAAAATGTTAGGCATACCTAACATTATGACACGGCCCGCAGGCATTGTCAAATATTTTTACGAGTTTTTTGCAGACACCCGTCCTGCCTGCTGCAACTGAGGCCGGACGAAATTCTCTTGATTTAACTACTTCAATCTGATATACTTATAATCGAGGCGCAAGGAGGGTTGCCAAAACATTAAATAAAAGCCGGCCCTTCGCAGTTGCGCTTAAAGGCGACTGTCGGTTGCAGTCGCCCAGGCAGGGGCAGAAAAATAATGGGCGGATGGCTTGAAACAACAGGTGTAATTTTAATCGTCGTATTCGCAGCGGCGGCCGGCCGAATATTCTCGCGTCTTAAAAATCCCCACTGGGGTTGGGGTTACTGTGTTCCGCTGGCGCTTATCACTTTGGTGCTCGTCGCAACTTACATCAGTTCAAAGACATTTTTGCCGGTTCTCGTCTGGATTTCCTGCGGCCGTGCTCGCTTTATCATCATGGGTCTTGCCGTCACTATGGGTTCTATGACCCTGCTCGGCCGACTCAAAAACCGCGTTGAAAAGGCCGTGTTACTGGTTCTGATGGCTGGAGTGGTAATCTGGGGCTCGGTGCTGCCCTTTTTCGTCCCCGTTCTGATTAGAAATGACCTGACTAATCTGAAGACGAAAATCACCGCCGACAATATCTGTGTCCAAACTACAAACTATACCTGCGGCCCCGCCGCTGCGGTAACTGCATTGCGCCTGCTCGGCTTTGCCGCACAGGAAGGAGAAATTGCAATACTCTCGCACACAAGCCCCGTTGTAGGCACTTTGCCGTGGTGCCTTTACAAAGCGATTCAGCAGCGATACGCCGCGCAAGGCATTGAATGTCGATTACGTCATTTCGATTCCATCAGCGAGCTTCGCGGGCAGGATGTAACGCTGGTCGTTGTTAAAGACGCCTTTCTGCTCGACCATTGCGTCACCGTGCTGGAGGTCGGCGACAAAACGATAACTATTGCAGACCCCTCGCTGGGCAGGCAGAAAATGTCCCATAAAGACTTCGAGAACGTCTGGCGGTTCTACGGCATTACTCTTAAAAACGGCTCCGCACAAAAAGGATAAGATTATCGGGCGTTCAGCAGGCCTTGATTGCCTATAAATCACCTCAATAGCCGTAATTCTAACTTATTCCGGCAAACAAAATTTCTGGCATCCCACGACAGAAAACTCCTTCAGTAGCCGAATATTTTCGCCGATTAATCGGTGTGGCCTGACTTACCTGGAGTAAGCATCCGTTAAAAGGGTCGTTTTGTCCGCACAAAATATCGAAAAAAAGGCACTGGGTGAGGAAATATGGTTGACGTAAAGACAATACTGTCAGAGGCGATAACACAAAAGGCAAGCGACGTTCACATCAACGTGGGGCTTCCGCCTATACTGCGAAAGAACACCGACCTTATCGATATGGAATTTCCCGTCGTCACCAACGAGCACGCCAGAGAGATGGTGCTTGGAATGCTCGGGCCGGAACGCTTCAAGAAGTTCGAGACGCTCAGAGACGCCGACTTTTCGACTATGCTCGACGACGGCCATCGTTTCCGTGTAAACGCACACTACCAGAGAGGAACCATCGCAATCTCTTTCCGTTTGATTCCTAACCAGATACCGTCTCTCGACGACCTTCATCTGGCGCCAATCGCCAAAGACCTGACCGACCTGCCGAGGGGACTTGTGCTGGTAACAGGCCATACCGGGGCCGGAAAAAGCACTACGCTTGCGGCGATGATAGGAGTCATAAATGCAAAATACAAAAAACACATCATCACTCTCGAAGACCCCATCGAATACGCCCTCGAAAACAAGATGTGCATCATCGAGCAGCGGGAAATCGGCTTTGACTGCCCGAGTTTCGGCGCGGCCCTGAAGCGCGTCCTGCGCCAGGACCCAGATATCATAATGGTAGGTGAAATGCGAGACCTCGAAACAACGCGTTCGACAGTTACCGCCGCCGAAACAGGCCACCTCGTCTTCAGCACGCTGCACACAATCAACGCCGCACAAACAATCGAGCGTATAATAGACATCTACCCCGCGAGCCAGCAAAACCAGATTCGAACGATGCTCGCCAATACCCTGCAGGCCGTCATCTCCCAAACTCTGTTCAGACGCGTTGACCAGCCCGGTATGATACCCTGCACCGAAATACTGCTGTGCACCTCCGCCGTGAGAAACTGCATCCGCGAAAACCGCATTTACGAAATCGGGAACATCATTGAGACCAGCCGCAAATTCGGTATGGAGACGATGGATAACTCCATCGGCGAGGCCTATTTCAAGGGCTATATCGGCAGAGAAGAGGCCATTGCCCGCTCGAGTAATCCGTCGAAGATGGAAAAACTCTTGAGGCCGATGGACCGCAATCAGGCCGAAAAACCCGCCGTCGCCGCCATACTCGAGTAGCTGTGCGACGGGCGCAGGACAATATTCAGCGCTTCGCAGCCGACAAATCATCGGCACTCCGAAAACAACGGAATATGTCTGATTTTGCAGATTTTCGCAGAATTGGCATTGACAAAACAGGCGAAATGTGGTAGTATAATAGAATATGAAGCAGATAAACCGCAAAAAAGTTAACGGTTGGTGGTGGCCTGTTGGATAAATCCGACGGGCAGGCGGGAAATCTGCACTAAAAAAGCAATAAAAAACGTAATGAACGCGGCCTGTTGGATTAAAACAACAGGCCTTTTTTTTGTTGTGATTTGTATGGTGAAACGATAAAGATGATACCTTTAAGGGCACACTCTTATGGATGACTACAGGCAGATAATAAAGAACGCTAAGCCAGGCGAGGTAATCCCCATTGTCAAACGGATTGATATGGCCGACCCGATGGATTTCTTCGCCAAGATAAGCGACTACGGTCGGGCGAAGAACTGCTGCCTACTCGAATCAAAGGAATACCTGCGGGGCTCAAGCGCTCTTAGCTTCGGAACAGCCAAACCCGCCTTGTATCTTACGGGAACTGGCAAGGACTTCGAGATTAAGGCGCTTAGCAAAACCGGCAAAAGAATTATTTCATATCTGACCGCCAACGCCGAAAGATTCGGTTTTTGTGAAACGGTCGATTTCAACTCCGAACGAATCAAAGGAACTATCAAATCAACCGAGCAGCTTGTTGATGAGCAAACCCGCCTGAGATGCACAAATCAGATGGACGTTCTGCGTGCGGTGGCGTTTTCCTTTCGGCTGGCAAGCAGGCCGTTCCGCGTTACCTGCGGTTTTCTCGGGGCGCTTAGCTACGACTTTATCGACCAGTTCGAGAAGCTGCCTGCCAACAGTTCAGACCTGCTCGGCAATCCCGATTATGAATTGTACTTCGCCGACAATATCTTCCTGATGGACCACGAACATAGTCAGGGTTATATTGTTGTCAACGTAATCATAACAAACGGCGACTCTGAAACCGCGATTCGTGAGGCACAGGATTGCTTTGATTACTATGAAAATATCGCCCGGTTCGATACGCCGGCCGCAAAAAGACACAAAGCCCCCCTGCCGGCGCCCTCGACCGATACCAACCAGCAGCAATACGAAGAAATGGTGCGAAAAGCCAAACAGCACATCCTCGACGGCGACATCTTCCAGGTGGTCTTAAGCCGGACAAAGATTGAGCCCTGCCCTGATGAGCCGCTCGACGTCTATAAGCGATTACGAGAGCTTAATCCGTCGCCATATATGTTTTACATAAACACACCGAATACCACGCTGCTCGGCTCAAGTCCCGAGCTGAACCTTCGTGTAAGCGGAACTGAAAACCGCACCGTGGAAATCAGGCCGATTGCTGGGACAAAGCCGAGGGGCAGGACGGGTGGAAAAATAGACGCCGATATCGATTTCAGGTATGAAGCGGAATTGAAAATCGACCGTAAGGAATTGGCCGAGCATATGATGCTGGTCGATTTGGCCAGAAACGATATTGCGCGGGTGGCACAGCCCGGCAGCAGAATTGTAACGGAACTGTTGACCGTGGAAAAATACGAATCGGTGCAGCATCTGGTAAGCAACGTAAAAGGGACACTGGCGAAAAACCTCGACGCGTTAAGCGCATATCTTGCAACGATGAATATGGGGACACTGACCGGTGCGCCCAAGATAGAGGCGATGAAGATTATTCGGCAGCTCGAAAAAACAAAACGCGGCTACTATGGCGGCGCCGTGATGTACCTGACGGTGGATGGCCAGTTCGATAGCTGCATCACGATAAGAAGTTTGCAGATTAAAGACCATAAGGCCTATATCCGCGTCGGTGCAGGAATCGTGCACGACAGCGTCCCAAAAACGGAATTCGAGGAAACAGAGCACAAGGCCGGCTCGTGTATGAGGGCTTTAACGAAAAATAAGCGGGGCTCAAATTTATGAAAGATAAAACAAGACAGGTTTTATTCATCGATAATTTCGATTCCTTCACGTATAATCTCGTCGACGACTTTTGCAAACGCGATTGTGTTGCCAAGGTTTACCGGGCCGATACCTCGATTGAAGACCTCAAAAATGTGGCGAAGGACTTTAATCCGGATTTGCTGGTGATTTCGCCAGGGCCGGGAACGCCGGCAACGGCGGGTGTCTCGCTTGCTGCAATTGGGTATTTCAAAGATAAGCTCCCGATATTCGGCGTCTGCCTCGGTCATCAGGTGATAGTGGAATATTTCGGCGGCTCGGTCGGTCACGCGCCGAAGCCCGTGCACGGTAAACCCTCGAGAGTAACGCATAACGGCAAATATGTTTTCGCCGGCGTGGAAAATCCCCTGCAGGCGGGGCGATATCACAGCTTGTGCGCTCTCGAACTGCCGGAATGTTTGGAATCGACAGCCGAATACGAAGGCATTAATATGGGTATCAGGCACAAAAATCTGCCGATTTTCGGGGTCCAGTTTCATCCCGAAAGTATTCTGACGCCCGCGGGCGGCAGAATTATCGAAAATATCCTGAACATTGCCGTGGAATATCGAAAAAAGCATAAGGATTGACTATGGCCACGATAACCGAGTTTCTTGAGATAATTCTGGATGGGAAGGACTTGAGCTTCGAGCAGGCCAAGACGCTGCAGGACCGCATTTTCGAAGGTCAGGTAAACGAGATGCAGATTGCAGCGTTCCTCGCAATGATGCGGATGAAACGTGCGACAAGTAGCGAGATAGCAGGATTGGCCCAGTCGCTGCGAGAACACGCGGTGCCTGTGAAAGTTGACGTCGAAAATATGATTGACACCTGCGGAACGGGCGGCGCCGCGGTCAAAACTTTCAATATCTCGACGGCAGCGGCGCTGGTTGCAGCAGGGGCGGGAGTTTATGTTGCCAAGCACGGCAACAGGGGGATTACGAGCAAATGCGGTTCTGCCGATGTGTTAGAGGAACTCGGAGTAAATATCGCGCCTGGTCCGGACGTCGTGGCTGAATGCATTCGTGAAGCGCATATCGGTTTTATGTTCGCACCTAAATTCCACCCTGCGATGCGATTTGTGCAGCCGATTCGAAAGACCCTGGATTTCAGGACGGCGTTCAATATCTTAGGCCCATTAGCCAACCCCGCAGGCGTCAAGTCGCAGGTAATGGGCGTGGCAGACGAAGCATTGCTCGACAGAATTGCCGAGACACTGAAGATTCTTGGCGCAAAACGGGCCATGGTTGTTCACGGTCAGGGAATGGACGAGATAAGCATCCTCGGTATTACGAAAATACGGGAACTGCGTAACGGACAAATCACGTCAATTGAACTCGATCCGGCCAAACTGGGTATAGCAGGGACGGCTATCGATGAGCTGCAGACCGGTGACGCAATCGGCAATGCGCAGATAATCAGGGAAATATTGAACGGCAAAGAAAAGGGTCCGCGAAAAGACATCGTGGTTCTCAACGCCGCGGCCGCAATAATCGTGGCTGGACGTGCTGATGATTTTGAATCCGCGATGAAGCTTGCCGACTCATCGCTGAAAGATGGCAAGGCGATGCAGTGCCTCGAAAAGCTTGTTGAGATTTCTAACGCTTGAGAAAGGAACACCGGCGACAATGCTGGCGGTTAAGGTAAAAATCTGTGGGCTCACGAATTACAAGGACGCGATGGCCGCGGCCGATATGGGCGCCGATATGCTCGGATTCAATTTTTATCCGAAAAGCCCCAGATACCTCAAACCGGAGCAGGCCGTGGAAATCATAGACCACCTGCCCGCTTATGTTGACATTGTGGGCCTGTTCGTCAACGACACTTTAGAGCACATCGCTCAGACCATTGAACAATGCACTCTCGACTGGATACAGCTCCATGGTGAAGAAACAAAAGAGTTCTGCGAACAGTTTCAGTCCTTCAACGTCAGGACAATGAAGGCAATTCGCGTCAAAGACGAAAAAGACATCAAACGGGCCGAAGAATATTTTACCGATGCGATTCTGCTTGACGCCTTCGACCCGGAAAAATACGGAGGCACGGGACTCACCTTCGACTGGAATATCATCGGAAATATCAGTAAACGCGTCTTCCTTGCCGGCGGTATCAACGCGGAAAACGTTAGAAAAGCAATTGAACTGGGCGTCTATGGCATCGATGTCTGCAGCAGGATTGAAAGCGAACCGGGCAAAAAAGACCACGCCAAAATGAGACAGTTATTCGATATGATACGCGACTTGAGAGGTTAAAAGCCACAGAGGTCTTAAGCCACAGAGGTCTTAAGCCACAGAGAACACAGAGAGCACAGAGAATTAAAAAGATATGGATAAAAAGCACATTATTGATGAAATTAAAAGAACAGCCAAAGAAAATCATGGCATTCCATTGGGGAAAGACAAATTTGCCCGCGAAACTGGGATTATGGTATCAGACTGGTATGGAAAATATTGGGCTAAGTGGGGCGACGCCGTTCGGGAAGCAGGATTTAAGCCAAACAAGCTTCAATCTGCCTATGATCAAAATGTGCTGATAGAACATTTGATTTCCTTGATTAGAGAAATAGGAAAATTTCCTACATCCGGCGAGATTCGATTAAAAGCATATTCCACCGAAGGATTCCCATCTCATAACGTATTTAATCGGTTAGGGAAAAAATTTGAAATAGTTGAAAAAATTCTTAACTTTTGCAAAGGTAAGGCTGAGTACCAAGATATTATCGAAATTTGCAAAGTAGCTCTTGCCTCTTCAGAAAAGGTAGAAAGGAAGGTTGATTCCAAAGAGGCAGAACCTCAATTCAGTTACGTGTACCTGATGAAATCAGGACAGTATTATAAAATTGGACGAAGCAATTTTGTTGAAAAACGAAACTATGAAATAGCGATTAAGCTCCCGGAGGAGTTAAAAATAATACATAAAATCAAAACGGACGACCCGAACGGAATAGAGGCTTACTGGCACAAAAGGTTTGAAGACAAAAGAAAAGGCGGCGAGTGGTTTGATTTATCAAGCAGCGATGTAAAGGCTTTCAGAAGAAGAACCTTTATGTAAATATCGTTTTAGCGTTTTGTAAGGGATACGACATGCAAGTTTGTACTGAAAAATTAATTCTCTGTGTGCTCTGTGTCCTCTGTGGCTAAAAATATTTGTTTGTTTTCTGTGGCTATAAAAAATTTATTCTCTGTGGCCTCTGTGCCCTCTGTGGCTAAAATACTCTGTGGCTAAGGCTTAAACTATGAAACACAAAGGCAGATTCGGGGATTTCGGCGGCTTCTACGTGCCAGAGGTTTTGATTCCGGCCCTCGAGGAGCTCGAAGAGGCGTTTTACCGCTTTTATCAGGATAAGCAATTTGTCGATGAGTTGGCCAACCTCCTGGCCGACTACGCTGGCAGACCCACGCCGCTTTATTACGCGAAGCGTTTCAGCGAATACGTCGGTTTCAAGGTCTATCTCAAACGCGAGGACCTCCTTCACGGCGGAGCGCACAAAGTCAACAACACCCTCGGCCAAGGTCTCCTCGCCAAATATATGGGTAAGACCAAATTGATAGCCGAAACCGGTGCCGGCCAGCACGGCCTCGCTACCGCTATGATTGGCGCACTGTTCGGTATGGAAACCAAAATCTTTATGGGCGTAACCGATATCGAACGCCAAAGCGTCAACGTCCACAAAATGAAACTCTGCGGCGCACAGGTCGTTCCCGTCGAAGGCGGAACAGGGACTTTGAAGGACGCCATAAACGACGCCCTGCGTTACTGGACGGCCAACGTCACCGACACGTTTTATCTCTTCGGCTCCGCCGCCGGGCCGCACCCCTATCCGACGATAGTAAAACACTTCCAAAGCTGTATCGGCAAAGAGGCCCGGCAGCAGTGTCTCGAAAAACTGGGTCGCCTGCCCGATATGGTCGTCGCCTGCGTCGGCGGCGGAAGTAACGCAATAGGGATTTTTACGGGCTTTCTAAATGACAAAAACGTTCGACTAATCGGCGTCGAGGCGGGAGGAAGAAGCTTATCGAGCGGAAAACACGCCGCCTCTCTCTCCGCCGGCAAAGTCGGCATACTGCACGGCGCAAAAGCATACCTGCTTCAGGACACCGAAGGACAGGTCAATGAAACCGAAAGTGTCAGCGCTGGTCTCGATTACCCGGCCGTCGGCCCTGAGCACTGTATGCTGAAGGACTCCGGCAGGGCCGAATATGTCGCCGCCGAGGATGAAGAAGTGCTCGATACATTCGAGCTTTTGTGCAAAACAGAAGGCATCCTGCCCGCTCTCGAAAGCGCTCACGCCCTTGCTTATCTGATAAATCAGAAAGGCAAGCTGCCCGCGGAAACAACAGTCGTGGTTAATCTTTCAGGCAGAGGCGACAAAGATGTCGGTATAGTTGAAAAATTCAGGCCTGTCCCTGCAAGTCGTAAGCAGGGGCCACTAAAGGATGAGCGATGAAAACGTATAAACAGGCATTTTCAGAATTAAATCGGGCAGCCGTAATACCCTTTTTTGTAATCGGCGACCCCGACTATCAAACGAGCTTATCAATCGTCAAGTCAGCCATTGACGCCGGCGCCGACATCCTCGAACTGGGCATACCGTTTTCAGACCCCATCGCCGACGGCCCAACGATTCAAAAGGCAGATATAAGGTCGCTTCAAAGCGGGATGACGGTCAAAAAGGCCCGCGAATTCATCAGGGAAATTAAGCAGCACAAAGATATCCCCATTGGCCTGTTAATGTACTACAACCTCATTTATCAATATGGCACTGAGAAATTCTTCAACGATTTTTACCAGGCGGGTGTCAACAGCGTCCTTGTCGCTGATTTGAGTATTGACGACGCCGACGAGGTAGTTGCCCCGGCCCGCAATGCCGGTCTGGATACCGTGTTTATGGTCACGCCTAACACGCAACAAGAGCGTCTGAAACTGATCGCCTCGAAGACGACCGGCTTCATTTACGCAGTTTCGCTTTTGGGCGTAACGGGAAGCAGAGAGAAACTTTCCGGCTCCGTAAAAGGACTTGTCAGCAAAATCAAGAAAGAAACCAGCGTGCCTGTGTGTGTCGGCTTTGGGATAAGCACCCCACAGCACGCCGTTGAGGTCGCAAAAGCCGGCGCAGATGGAGTCATCATCGGCTCGAAAATCGTCGGAATCATCGAAAAAAATCTGGACAATCCGAACCAGTGCCTCGAAGAAACAGTAGCATTTATCAGAAAAGTTAAAACGCAACTCGAACAGCAAACCGTAGAAAAATAATTATCTGAATTTTAAATACTTTTCGGAGGGCAATATGAGCAAGCTGCTGTATATCAAAGCGTCGCCGATGAAAGAACGGTCGTATTCCGTCGCGACCGCGGATGCGTTTGTCGATGCCTATAAAAAATCGCATCCTAAAGATGAAGTAAAAGTGCTTGACCTTTTCTCAGCGAACCTGCCGGCGTTCGATTTTCTCGCCGCTTCCGGCAAATACAACATAATGCACGGCAAAACCCACAGCCCCGAGGAAAGAGCGGCCTGGGACAAGGTCGTCGCGGTAATCGAGGACTTCAAAAACGCCGACAAGTACGTATTCGCCGTCCCGATGTGGAATTTCTCGATACCCTATCGGCTCAAGCAGTATTTCGACATTATTGTCCAGCCGGGCCTGACCTTCTCGGTCGATTCAAGCGGCAACTATAAAGGCCTTGTAACCGGCAAGCCCGTCTTCGTCGCGTATGCACGCGGCGGCAAATATGCCGAAGGGTCCGAATCAGCAGCGTTCGACCTGCAGAAAAAATACCTTGAGATGATTCTCGGATTCATCGGCCTCACCAACGTCCGCTCGGTCATTGTCGAGCCGACGTTGGCTGATGGCGCGGAAGTTGCGGAACAAAAACGCTCCGCTGCAGTTGATAAAGCCGGACAGATGGCCCCTGAGTTCTGAATCCCCCGACACCGTGTAAACATCGCAGGCAGCCGACCCTTTATTATCTACCACCGGCGGGTGCTCGATTTACGAAGTATAACCGATTGTAAAGGTCGTTTATAAAAGCTCGGTTTTCCTGAATCTGGAGCTGAAGGTTTCTTATCTGCTCGACCAAATCTTTATTGAGACCCGAAATAGTATTCTCCAGCCGCTGGTAGTCGCTGCTTATTTCTGTGGCCCTTTTGTCCAGATACTTGATGCTTTCGTTCAGCTTGATGTTGCTCTCAGCCACCTGTTTTTCAAGCTGTTTGAGCCGGTTTTCGGCCTCGGCCTCGTATTCAAGCTTCTTCAGCTTGGCACGCGATTCAACCTCCCTTGTCCACACTACTCTGTCTTCTTCGATCTTCTTCAGTGCCTTGTCTATTTCTGAAATTCTTTCCTCATCTCCCCCGCCTTGCTGAAGGGATTGCTTCGCCTTCTCATAGCTGCGAATCGCCGCAATAAAATCGTCCGGGTCATCCCTGAAATCCCACGTTCGTGCGGAAAAGTATTCCGCCATCTGAGTGTAATACCGATACTCGGGAACGGGCCTTGTCTTGAGCGTCCGGGGGTCTATCTCTCTTTTGCTGTAGGTCCTCGTAACAAGTGTGCTGTCTAACGGCTGTTCAATGACAATCTGCGTATTGTCGTTGCTGAGCATCCGGCCCGAAACCGAGTTGCCGTCTCTCATATAAAAATCGGCCATAGTCACGGCCTCAATTCTCTGCCTTCTGGCAACTGGAGCCCGTTCAATGCCCTGTGACTGGATTTCGTTACTCTCGTTCGGCTCATTGACCGCTACAGCAATTGTAAATGAGATGAGTATTACCATCATTACAGCTAAAATCATTGTGCGCGCCATTTTTGCAACCTCCTAATCAACTTTTTTATCTACCCGTTTTTCCCTCGGGATTCATACAACCATCAGATATGCCCGTATCAGTTCCGCGACGCTCCACGCCTGCGAGAAACACCCTTTGGGCTTATGCGGCGGGTCGCCGTCGAATATCTCACTGACCTGCCCGAGGCAGCCGTCTTCCGTCAGGTGATTCAACAACGGCTCGATGAAATGTAAGGCCTGTTTTTTGCTCTTCCGGCTCAGACCGTGCACCCTCAGATACGCCTCGACAAACGGTCCAATAAGATAAGGCCAGACCGTCCCCTGATGATATGCCCCGTCACGCTCGGACTGCCCCCCCGTGTATGCACCACAGTATCTGCGGTCATCAGGTGACAGTGTTCGCAAACCGTATGGAGTAAGCAGTTTTTCCTCGACGATATCGACTACCGCTTTTTGCTGCCCGCTTGTTAACGGCGAAAAAGACAGCGACACGGCGAATATCTGGTTAGGCCGAAGCGTCGCGTCCGCCGTCCCGTCCGGCAAAATGCAATCGTTCAGCCAACCCCACTCCTCATTCCAGAATAATCTGCTGAAATTCTTTTTCACCTTGTCTATTTCAAGTTTCAGCTCCCTGTTCGGCTGCTCTTCCTCGTCATAGAACCGATTAAGAAGCATCAAAGCATTGAACCACAAGCTGTTGACCTCGACGCATTTCCCATACCTCGGCGTAAAGACAACGCCGTCATACTTCGCGTCCATCCACGTAAGCTGCGTCGAACTATCCCCCGCGGTGATAAGCCCGTCTGCATCGGCGCGGATGCCGAACCTCGTGCCGCGCCGATAAGAATCGATTATCGAAATAATTGTAGGAAGCAGCCGCTCCTTGAACGTCTCTCGGTCGCCCGACGCCGCTAAATACGCAAATGCCGCGTTTACAAACCAAAGCGACGCATCCACGCTGTTGAAATGCACGCCGCCCCCGTAATCATCGAAGCAGTTGGGAATCATACCCTCGCTCGCCGCCTGCGCGAATGTCAGCAAAATCGATTTCGCCTCGTCTAATCTCCGCGTCGCCAGAAGCAAACCAGGCAGCGATAGAAATGCGTCCCTGCCCCAGTCCGCAAACCACGGAAATCCCGCAAGTATCGTCGTCCGTCCTGTGTCTTGCACTTTTACATCGGACATTGGGCGTTGGACATTGGGCATTTTTCTTTCTTCTTTTCTTCGTTTAACTACAAACTGCTCCCCGGCCTGATAAAGCTTGGCTAAAATTTTATCCCCCTTTGCACCGGCAGCAGCTACGGCGTCATAATGCTCCGAAAGCCCTCGGATAACTTCCTCAATATCAGGCAGAATACCCCCATGCTTATATTCCCTGCTCAGATTGGCCCACAGGATTATCCTCGTCGGAGAATCAACGCGATATTTGATAACGCCCGGGCAAAATAAATCTTCCTTAAAATCCTGTCCTCGCTCCCTGTCGCTGCGGTAAGCAAAATTGAACCACCATTGCGGCTTCTCCTCGAAAATTCCCCCCGAATGATTCATAAGCAGCACGCCGCAATCTTCCGTCTCGTTACTGATAACTAACTGTTCTGCATCCGATGACAATGTCAGATGCTCGCCGGTTCTCTGCAGAGAATGAAAGTCCCGCATCGCGACAAAGGGCTGAACCGTAAATTCAATCGGCTGCAAAACTTCTCCGAATTCATATACAATCGCCGCTGTGTCCTGCTCACGACTCAAATATACTGATTTTGTCAGCCGAAGCTCGCCTATCTCGTAATAAAAATGAACGCCGTAATCTTTCCTGAAACCTTTAAGACGCAGGTAACCCTCCGGCGTGATTTTGTCCGTAAACTCGAACGTCGAAAGTTTGAATTCTCCAGGCCCTAAGAATACCGTCTCCAAACAGTTGGCCAGCGCCAGTATTCTCTTAACAGGCGGCTCAAGCGACCCCACAAGCAGTCCGTGATATCGCCTCGTATTGCAACCCACAACAGTTGACGACGAATACCCCCCTCTCGTATTCGTCAGCAGCCACTCCTTCTCCAGCAACTGCTCGACCGGCTCATTGCCCGTCTCAACGCATATCCCCGCCTTTTCGCTCGTTTTCTGCATTGCTAACATAACAACAATATATACCCCGCTTTCCACCCCGCGGCAAGTTTCATTATTCTCATTTTGCCCCTCGAAGCACAGCGAAGATTCCCGGGTGTCCGCCCGCTTGGCAGGCAACAAGGGACCCATCACTTCTGTCATTCCCGCGAACGCGTAAATCCAGTTTGTCATTCCGAGCAAAGTCGAGGAATCTGTTTTGTAATTGTAAGGCGGGACTTTATTCGCCGCAGGCGGGCGATTCCGCAGATTTGCATTTTGCACTCTCGTCACGGCGTCCTGTCCGGCGTAGCGCAGCGAAGACGGAAGCTCTTAGCGTAGTCGGATTGATTTTTGATTTGAAGATGGAACTGTCCGCTGAATCCGAGATACGAAATACGAGATACGAACGACGAATCTCAGTTCGCCGCCGCCCCCGCCTGCGACGTTGCGTTATGAGCTGTCGGGACCGTTTGAATCTGCCTCGCGCATCGGCTCTGCAGATTGCCCAAGATATTCATAAAATTGATATAGGAGTCGTATGGCGAATCGTAGGGATTGAAATACTTGTGCACGTCCCCGTCGGAAAACCACTTAGTGCACATATAATAAAAATGGTCCGACGTCTGCAGCTTCCGCCAGTCGTTGATGAGATTCTGGTCGCCGGAGTTCCTTATCTTCTTTTCGATACGATACAACTCGTGTATCGCGTTCGACTGCATCGCGTTGCCCAGCCACGCCGACAGGTTCCTCTCGATATCCGCCCAGCTTATCAGATGAGGCACATCGACTACGCCTATGGGCGGATACGCCTTTACGACCTCGCTCGGCGTCTTGAAGTCATTGTCCGGATGTTTGAATATCTCCTCCGGCAGTTGCCGCATAAAATCGAATATCCCCGTCTCCTTCCACTGGTGCTCGCCCAACGTCTCGTAGTCCATAAACAAATTCACCACGAATCCGTTGCCGTTCACCTTGCTTACCCAGTGCGCAAACTTGTCCGCCGTCAGCGGCCACTGTGCCCAGTCCCGGTTGGAAAACCTAAACGCGATGTCGTCGCTTAATTGATAATTTTTAAGCAACAGCCGAATATGATTGCACCCTTTGGGACTGTAAACAAAATTCGGGCTTCGATAACCCAGAATATGGTCAGCACCCTCGCTTATCACCGCGTCGAAACAGCCCATCGACTCTATTAGCTGGGCAAGGTCGTTATTGTATATCAGCTCGGTATTGCGAAAGATTCTCGGCGTCTGTCCGAACAATTCCTTCATTGTCTCGATATGCTTGTTGACCTGTGCGACAAATTCATTGCGCGAATAAAGGAAGCTCAAGCTGTGATAATATGTCTCGCCTAAAAACTCAACGCACCCGGTCCGCGCAAGTGCGTCGAACGTGCTTATTACCTCGGGACAGTAAGCGAAAAGCTGCTCGAGCAATACCCCCGTAACGCTGTATGCGACCTTGAACCTGCCGTCGTATTTGCGTATCAAATCGAGGATAAGCCGGTTGGCCGGCAGGTAACATTTGTTTGCGACCTTCCTGCAGATTTCCGCGTTCTTGTGGTCGTCGAAATAATACGTGCCGTCGTCAAAGACCGTATAGTGTCTCAGCCGCGTCGGCTGGTGCACCTGAAAGTAAAAACAAACCGAAGCCATTCCCTTGGTTCCTCTTTTATTCTGTCATTCCCGCGCAGGCGGGAATCCAGTTCCTTCTTTATCCGACCCCCGCCCCGACCAGCGATTCCTCATATATCTTTGCGCATCGCTGGGCCGAATCCTTCCATCGCAGCTTCCTGACCTCGTAATTGCCGTGATTCCGTAGTGTAATTCCGAGTGACGGATACGTCAGAACCGCTACGATTTTATTCGCTATATCATCCACGTCCCAGAAATCAACTTTGAGAGCGTGCTTTATCACCTCTGAGACACCGCTTTGTTTGCTTATAATTACGGGCACGTCATTGTCCATCGCCTCTAACGGCGCTATGCCGAACGGCTCCGATACTGAAGGCATCACGTAGATGTCCGCCATTTTGTAGATTCTCTGGACGTCCTCTCCCCGCAAAAATCCCGTAAACAGAACCTTGCTGCCTATCCCAAGTTCCGCCGCCATTTCAACCGCCCGGTGCATCATATCTCCCGAGCCGGCCATCACAAATTTCACGTTGTCCATCTTCTCAAGCACCTTCTTGGCCGCCCTGAGAAAATAATCAGGCCCCTTTTGCATCGTGATTCTGCCTAAGAACAGTACGATTTTCTCGTCCCTCTTTATGGTCGTATCGCCGATTGGCCAGTTGTTCCCGCCGTTCCTTTCGACCCCGTTGTAAACAACCTCCACCTTGTCCCCGCTTACCCCGTATCGGCTGATTATGATGTTGCGGGTCAGGTAGCTCACCGCGATAATCCTGTCCGCTGCGTGCATTCCCATCCGCTCAATGTCGTATATCATCTGGTTGATGTTGTCCCCGCTGCGGTCGAATTCCGTCGAGTGAACGTGAACTATCAGCGGCTTGCCGCTGGCCCTCGCAACAGCCACACCAGCCGGATACGTCATCCAGTCGTGGGCGTGGATAACGTCGAATTCCTCATTGGCTGCTAACCTTACCGCCAGCTCCGCATAACGCTGCACCTCTGTGTACATATCACCGCTGTAATCCAGCGACCTGACTATCTGACCCGCCCCGCCGTGGGCCGCGCGTATCTGTGACAGTGATTGCTCTATCCTTTGCTGATAGGTGCTGTCCGTCAAATACGGCTGCAAGGGAGATGATATTGCACGAAATCTCACATTCCTCATTGTTCGGCTTTTACGCCTGTTATTCCGCTGACCCCCCGGCCCCAGTAACCTCACGTGCTTCGCATATTCGCTTTGAACCACCGATGGCAGCACGAACGTAATTTCGACACCAAGCTGGTCAAGGGCTTTCGTCAGACCATAGCACGCCGTCCCCAGCCCCCCACTGATAAACGGCGGAAACTCCCAGCCAAGCATAAAAACTCTCATCGCGTTCCTCGTTGCCTGATTGTCCAAGATTACATCCCTACAAGGATGCCGAATCGATGCCTTATCTTTGTAACCTTAGAACTACTAAGAACTTACAACCAACAAACCTGCTATGGCTACACCTGCAAACCCAAGGTGTCGGCCAGGCAATATACCTTCGTAATTAACCTGTAAAACCATTATCGGCGGCACATTAGGCCGTCTTAAACACCTCTCAAAGCAAAAAAATAAGTAATTAGCGCTGCCTGATATAATAATCGGGAAATTATGCCCCGGCGGATGAACAATTCTTGGTGTAAATGGCAATTTCAAGGTTATGAGGCGGGATTTTACCGGCCAGACCACCAATGAACGGGTACCGTTGGCCAAGCCGAGGAATTTCCTATAATTTGCGGGATTTTCCCTCACATAATCGTTTCTGCAAACGCTAACGACTGATAACTAAGCCAGGACCAGCAACATACCTGTCGAATTTGCTTTGAGATAACAAAAAAGCCGCTCCGCCAAAGAGGCGAAACGGCCCTTTTTCTAATTACAGCCCCCTTATATAACTTCTTATATTTAAGGGGGTTATGTCCGTCTCCGCATACCGCATAGCCGAGACAAGTTATTAAACGGTTACAGGTCCTGCGGCTTGATGGTGCTGCGGCGGTTTGCCTTGCAGCGGTCAACAGCGGCATCGAGCATGCAATAAACCTTATTGCTGATTGCGCCCAGCGCATCCGATGATGTCATCATCTTTTTGCTTTTGATGTATGCCTTAATTTTGCTGGCGACAACCAATGACTCTCTTTCCTTTGCCATAGCTACAAATCCTCCATAATCAGTAAAGAAGTTAATGTCCGGTTCAGCCGGCACAAACGCTTGAGCCGGCAAGTTAAGACACTGTTATTGCTAATGAACAGACCCTTTGCAACAAAAAAATACACTCCAATGAAAAATTTTTTAATCCTTCGACTGGTTCGACAATCTCGTCACAAACAAGCTCTGGACATGACCTTACCCCGTTTATTGTACCACTACATGTTAGATGCCTACCTTGTGAAAAAATTCAAGGCCGGAGGTTAATAGTTAAGGCCACCTCTAAAAACTATAATTTCATGAAGGAAAATCTTATTTTTAAGCCAAAAACAAGGCTCGTTTGCCTTGCCAATGTAGTTTTTAGAGGTGCCCTTAATTTAAGAGCAAAAAGAAAGAGATAACTGCCTGTTGGCCAGGAAGTTATCTCTGTAAACCACTAGCGGGGGATGTTTTCATACCTCCGACTTATTAAAATGGGCAAGGTTGGATGTTCGTAACGGGCGAAAAATCAAAAACAAAAAAAGAGATAACTCCTTGTCAAATAAAGAGTTATCTCCGATTTTTATAGCGGGGGCAGGATTCGAACCTGCGACCTCCGGGTTATGGGCCCGACGAGCTACCAGACTGCTCTACCCCGCGGTCATATTCAACGGCAAAACATACCACGAAAACTTCTTTATAGCAACAATAAATCCTACTCGTAGTGAGTTTGTCGAACCTGTTATAGTTTACTTTTAATTTTAGCGGCGATTGTCTCGGCTTTGCCCTGTGCATACTTAAAGGAAGGCCACTGCGTAAAAACCCCGTCGCCTGCCCTTCGGGGCACTATATGAAAATGCAAATGCTCGACAACCTGCCCTGCCGCCCTGCCGTTATTGCACAAAACATTGTACCCATCCGCACCCATCGCCGATGCAACTGCGCCGGCTATCTTGCCCAGCCGAGTCCAAATCTGGCCAAGAAGTTCAGGCGGGCAGCTATGAACTCGCTCGAAGTGCTGACGCGGCATCAAAAGAGTATGGCCTTCGCTAATCGGTCCGATATCGAGAAACGCAACAACAACGTCGTCCTCGTAAATTTTCAAAGCGGGTATCTGTCCGGATGCTATTTTACAGAAAATACACTCCTGTGCGCCCATTCGCATGTCCCATCACTTAGCATTTATGGGAAAATTATCGAGCAGCGGCGGCGCTTTCGGCAGGTTGTTTCTTTTTCTCTCTCTTGCCTTTCTTGCCGCCCTTTGGCTTTTCCTCTCGTTGTTCAGCGCCCACCAACTGAAGCAAAACCAGCTCGCTGTTATCGCCCAGCCGTCTTTTAGCCAGGTGAATTATCCGCGTATAGCCGCCCGCCCTGTCTAAATATCGCGGACCAAGCTCGCTGAACAATTTACCAATTATCGTGCCTTTCTTCACCGGCCCGCTCTCTCCTTCTTTGATTATGTCACGGTCGCCCAGCAACGATATCGCACGCCGTCTGGCCGCCAGCGTCCCGCGCTTGGCCAGTGTAATCAGCTTTTCGGCGAAACCTTTGACCTCTTTTGCCTTTCGAATGGTCGTGGAAATCGTCTCATTATCAAAAAGTGATACGGTCATATTACGACGCATCGCCAGCCGATGCTCGCTTGTTCGACTCAATTGTCTGCCTGAAACTCTATGACGCATAAACCAAAATTCCCTTTCTTACATCCCATTTCAAAAAACACGGAACAAAACACTCCGAATCAATCTATTCCCGTCATTCCCAGTGACAAGCCGATATCCCCAAGCTTTCTCTTGACTTCACGCAAGCTGGTTTTGCCAAAGCTGCGAACCTCCAGCAGGTCTGCCTCGGTCATTTTGACAATCTGTCTGACAGTCTCTACTTTTACCGATTCGAGACAGTTGCTTGCACGGACTGAAAGCTCCAGCTCCTGAATGGGCATATTCAGCTTGGCTTCGAGCTCTTTATCTATTTTGGGCTGTGCCTCTTCAACCGCCGCCTCACCACCCACGGTTTCGGCTCCTACCTCGCTGTACTGCACAAACGGATTGATGTGCTTGCGAAGAATCTTGGCCGCTTCGACCATCGCCATTTCCGGCGTAATGGTTCCATTGGTCCATATCTCAAGTACCAGCCGGTCATAATTCGTTTTCTGCCCGACGCGGGTATCCTCGGTGATATAACGAACCCTCGTAACAGGTGAATATACCGCATCGAGGGCTATCCTTCCGATTTCCTGCTCGTACCTGTCGGCGACGGCAAGTCGTTCAGAAGCAGGCACGTAACCACGACCGCTTTCAACCACCATCTCCATCTCGAAATTCACGTCCTTGGTCAAAGTGGCTATAACCTTGTCCTTGTCTATGATTTCTATCGAAGGGTCGGCAACAATATCAGCGCCCGTAATTGCTCCCGCCTTATTGGCGGTCACTTTCATAACTTTCGGACCGGGACCCTGAAGCCGAACCGTCAGATTCTTGACGTTAAGAACGATGTCCGTCACGTCTTCCATCACGCCGTTTATCGAACTGAACTCGTGGTTAACGCCTGTTATCTTGATGGATGTTACGGCGCTACCCTCAAGCGAGCTTAGCAAAACCCGTCTTAAGCTGTTGCCAATGGTCGTGCCGAAACCCCGCTCGAACGGCTCGATATAAAACTTACCATATCTGTCACTCGCCACCTTAACGTCCCGTTCGACACGCGTCGGCAACTCAAGACCACGCCATGTAATTCGCATACAGGCCTCCTCAGACCTATTACCAACAACCAGTTTCAATTAACCGCTTTATAACCATATCGGCCGACTCAAAATCACCTCGAGCAGAACTCAACAACAAGCTGTTCCTCTATCGGAATCTGCACATCATCCCTTGTCGGCATCGCCACAATTGTCGCTTCCGGCTTTTCACGGTCCAGCTGAAGCCAGCTCTGTGCCGCAAAACTCGGATTTGTATCCAACTGCTGTTTGACCCTCTTGACGCTTTTTTCCGAACCCTTGACCGTTATTTTGTCGCCTACATCGACGCTGTAGTCCGGCAAATCAACCTTGCGTCCCTTGACATATATGTGCCCCTGAGTAATTAATTGGCGCGCCGCCTTCCGTGAGGGCGCAAAATTTAACTTGTAAACAATGTTGTCTAAGCGCCTTTCCAACAACTGAAGCAGTGTCTCGCCGGTGTTGCCTTTCAGCCCTTCCGCCTGGTGAAAATATCGCATAAACTGGTTTTCCCAAATCCCGTAGAACCGCTTGACCTTCTGCTTTTCACGAAGCCGAACTCCGTATTCGCCCACCCGGCCTCTGCGCCAGGCATGCATCCCAGGCGCAAGATTCTTCTGCTTTTTTTCCACCGGGCACTTCGCCGTCTCGCACCTCGAACCCTTCAGCATCAGCTTGATGCCTTCACGGCGACAATGCTTGCAAGATGAACCAAGATAACGTCCCATTACCTTACTAAGCTCCTAATATTGCTTAAAACAATCCATTATTCAATCACCAAAAACTTTACACACGCCTGCGCTTTGGCGCTCGGCACCCGTTATGAGGCAGCGGCGTTACATCTTCAATCGATGAAATGCGCAGGCCTGCCTGCTGCAATGCGGCTATCGCAGATTCACGCCCGGGGCCGGGGCCTTTCACCTTGACCTCGACCTCGCGGACACCGTTACGCATAGCTGCCCCTGCTGCACGCTGCGCGGCCTGCTGAGCCGCAAACGGCGTGCTCTTACGCGAACCCTTGAAGCCCACACAGCCGGCGGAACTCGAACAAATCGTGTCGCCGTTGGTGTCCGCTACCGTAATCAATGTATTGTTGAACGTCGCCTTTATACAAACGACCGCCTTGACCACGTTCTTCCTGACTTTGCGTTTTCCGACATTCGCCATCGTTCAAAAACTCCAGATACCTGAATAAAACCGGTATTATAAAAACAAATTAACCGTTAATGCACCTCTTTAACGCCTTTCTTCCCGGCCACGGTCTTTCTTGGCCCCTTGCGCGTCCTGGCGTTGCTCCGCGTCCGCTGACCGTGTACGGGCAGTCCTTTCCTGTGGCGAACACCCCTGTAACAGGCGATATCGCGCAGGCGAGCGATATTCTGGCTAACCTGCCTGCGAAGCTGCCCGCCTACCACGTAGCTGCGCTCGATAATCTGGGTGATTCGGCTCAGCTCGTCTTCCGTCAGCTTGCCCGCCTTGGTATTCACGTCAACCTTCGCCTCTTTGAGAATCTCTGTGGCTGTATGTCTGCCTATGCCGTAAACATAGGTCAGCGCAATCCATGTCGCCTTTTGATTCGGTATATCAACACCAACAACACGCGGCATATCAGCTCCTTATTAACTTCCTTTAGCCATGACGCATTCGTGCCTGCAAATTACCCCTGTCGCTGTTTGTGACGGGGATTGCTGCAAATCACGTGCACAACGCCCTTGCGGCGCACAATCCTGCAATTCTCACAAATACGTCTTACTGAACTTCTGACTTTCATTTTTTAAAACCACCTTACAAAAACTCGCCCGCCCAACCTGCGGCGGAAATACAAAACAACGGGTCGTCTAATTACGCAAAATGATCCGGCCTCTGTTAAGGTCATAAGGCGACATCTCGACGGTAACCGTATCCCCGGGCAGTATACGAATAAAATGCATCCGCATCTTGCCCGAAACGTGTGCCAGGATTTGATGCCCGTTCTCGAGCTTCACCCTGAACATCGCGTTCGGAAGCGCCTCGGTCACCTCTGCATGCAGCCTTATTGCATCCTTTTTGACCATATAAACTACTTTACCGTCAACACTTCACATCCATCACTGGTTATCGCTATCGTGTGCTCGAAATGTGCCGAGCACTTTCCGTCTTTGGTTACAACCGTCCAGCCGTCCTTCAATGTCCGCACATCTTTTGTGCCGCTGTTAATCATCGGCTCAACCGCCAACACCATCCCTTCAGCCAGAACAATGTCATCCGACAAAAGCTCCTTGCTAACAAAATTCGGCACCCGCGGCTCCTCGTGCATTTCCGTGCCGATTCCGTGCCCGACGAACTCTCTTACAACCGAAAACCCGGCTGATTCGGCCAGCCGCTGCATTTCGCCGGCTATACTGCTCCAGCGGACTCCCGGGGCCGCCCTGTCTATCGCCGTCTCAAGTGCCTGCCTCGTAACGCCCATCAACCGGCGCTTTTCCTCAGGCACCTCGCCGATAGCAACCGTAATGGCGGCATCGCCGCAATACCCGTGTAGTCGCACGCCGAAATCGATACTCAAAATATCGCCTTCTTTGAGCTTTACACTATCCGACGGTATCCCGTGAACAACCTGCTCATTAATCGACGCGCAAATCACACCGGGAAACGGCGTCTTTGCGCTGGGATTTCGCACGCCCTTAAACAACGGCTGCGCCTTCGCCTGCGCCGTCGTTTCGGCCGCCACGTAATCCAGCTCGGCTGTGCTTACTCCAGGCCTGGCCATCTCCTTCAATTTTGAAAGAACGTCGGCTACAACGACACCTGCTTTACGCATCAACTCAATCTCACGCGAGCTGCGAAGCGTTATAGCCATTTATAAAACCACTTTACGCCAAAGGGTCCAGTTTGCTGGAAATCTGGTCTCTTACTTCTTCCGCGTCCCCGTCGGCATCGATGTCATATACGGCATTTCTGCTCTTGTAGTAATCAACCAGAGGCGCCGTCTGCTCGTTATAATTCTTCAGCCGGGTCTTCACGACTTCAGCCGTATCGTCCGGCCGTTGAATAAGCTTGCTTCCGTCCTTGTCACAAACTCCGTCAACCTTCGGTTTCAAATCCTCAACGTGATAAACCGCCGTGCACTCTGGGCAAATCCGTCTGCCTGTTATCCTCCTGACAATCACTTCCTCATCCACGCCAAGATTTACAACTGCGTCTATCCGTTTGCCCTTGCCGTCGAGCGCTTTATCAAGGCCGGTCGCCTGCTTTACCGTTCGCGGGAATCCGTCCAGCACGTATCCGCCCGCGGGCGCCCTGCTTATTTCATCAATCATCATATCTATAATAACGTCATCCGGCACAAGCGCTCCGGAATCCATATAGCTTTGCGCCCTTTTGCCGAGCTGGGTCCCTTTTGCCCTGTGACGCCTAAGTATGTCACCGCTCGACAAATGCAGCAAACCATACTTTTCCACTATATACTTGCACTGCGTTCCTTTGCCGGCGCCGGGAGCTCCTAACAGCACTATCCTCATGAGTATGCTCCTTTTATCCTGCCGGTCTCACTGAAACCCTCGTAGCTGTGCATAAGCAAGCTGGCCTCTATCCTCTGGACCAAATCCAGCGAAACGCTGACGACAATCAGCAGACCCGTGCCGCCCAAAAACGTCGCCACTGTCCAGTCAACACCCATCAGCCGCATCACAACCGACGGCACTACCGCAATTATAGCTATAAAAGCCCCGCCGTAATAAGTCACCCTCGTCATTACCGTCTCAAGATACTCAGCCGTTCTGCGACCGGGACGCAGGCCTGGAATGAAGCTGCCCGAATCCCGCAGGTTCTTGGCAAGCTCTTTCGGCTGGAACTGGACCGTAACCCAGAAGTACGCGAACAGGAATATCAATACCATATAGAAAAGGTTATAAGTGAACGACCGCGGGCTCAAAGCATTCTGGACAGCCAGGAACACTGCCGACTCCCTGAATATACTTATCCGCCCCAATTGACTTACAATCACCGGTAAAAAGGCCATAAACGATGAGGCGAAGATTATCGGCATCACGCCCCCGTGATTGACCCTAAGAGGCAGATAATGTCTCTGGCCTCCGTACATCCGATGACCACGCATCATTTTGGCCTGCTGAACGGGTATGCGCCTTTGTCCCTGCGTTATCAGAATGGCTCCCGCAACAACAAATACAAACGCACCGACAAGGAGCAGAATCTTCGTCGGGCCGATGCTGCCAGGAGGCGCAGCAACGTCGAAGGAAACGCTGCGGACAAGTTTGTGGACCGCCCAGGGCATACGCGATATAATGCCGGCCATAATAATCAAGCTGATTCCGTTGCCTATGCCGTATTCATCAATCTGCTCGCCGAGCCACATCAAAAATATCGTCCCGGCCGTCATACTGAAAATGCCCATTATCGCCGCCTGCACGCGCATCCCCGGATACGTGTACCCCCCGAGCATCCGCATATACATCAGCCCCTGCAGGATACATATCGGCACCGTCAGGTACCGCGTATATTCCTGTATCTTCTTGTAGCCCGTCTGCCCCTCCTGCCGGAGCTTCTTCAAAGCCGGGACAACCTCGCCCAGCAGCATCAAAATAATCGACGCCGTTATATAAGGCATAATGCCCAGACCGAAAAGGGAGCTGTTATCAAGGTTGCCGCCCGTGAATATCTGCATCATTGCCGCTGCCCGTCCGGCCGCACTTTCGGTGTCGCGGGCGCCGGCTGCCGCAGCTATCGCCTCTATATCAAATCCGGGTATGGCTATATGAAAGCCGACCCTGTAAATAACCAATAGCGCCACCGTAAAAAGCAGCTTGTTACGCAAATCAGCTATCTTGAATATATTGAATACCGCTCTAAGCATTTTCGCCTTCTCGGATAACAGTAATAAATACTGTCCGCTATATAACCTGCACCGTGCCGCCGCAGCCGGTAATCTTTCCCTCGGCGGATTTGCTGAACCTGTGCGCTGCTACCTGCAGACGCTTGGTCAATTCACCGTTGCCGAGAACCTTTACCCTGCTGTCCCGGCTGTCTATCAAACCAACGTCGCAAAGCTGCTCCAAACTCACCGTGGAGCCGTCTTCGAACCTCTCTAATTGCCAGACGTTTACGACCTCGTATCGTTGGGCAAACTTGAAGTTACTGAAACCGCGCTTGGGCATCCGTCGAAACATCGGTATCTGCCCGCCTTCACGCGATGACGACCTGTCCGCGCCCGACCTGCTTCGGCTGCCCTTGTGCCCCTTGCCGCACGTCTTGCCGTGACCGCTGCCGATGCCTCTGCCGAGACGCTTTCGCGACTTATGTTTACCCGCAACAGAAGTTATCTGCCACTCGTACATCTTTTATATCACCACCTTCTTACCTGTTGCACCTCTACGCCTCGAAGAGCTTCAATCATCTCTTTACTGCGTAGCTTCAGCAAACCACTCATTGTGGCCTTCACGACGTTCTTGGCCGACATACTGCCGTACACCTTGGTAAGCACGTCCCCAACACCGGCATACTCCAGAACAGCACGTGCACTGGAACCGGCAATTACGCCCGTTCCGGGGCTGGCAGGCACAAGCACCACACGCGTTGAGCTGAATTTTCCTGTAATCTGGTGAGGAATCGTCCGACCCGAGAGCGAAATCTTCCGCAGGTCTTTCTTCGCTTCCTTGATGCCTTTCTCAACCGCCGCCGGGACCTCCTTGGCCTTACCGTAACCGTAACCGACGGAACCAGCGCGGTCGCCCACTACTACCAGGGCCGCAAAACTGAATCTTCGACCGCCTTTGACCACCTTGGAGCACCGATATATCTTAACCACCGTATCTTCCAACGGCGATTCTTCCTTTTCCAACGCCCTAACCGCATCTCGTGCCAATTTCTTTCTCCTGGCTTATAAGGCCTATTCTGCTTTTAAAAAACAAGTCCCGCTTTTCTGGCCGCATCAGCAAGCGACTTGACCCTGCCGTGAAACTTGTACGGACCTCTGTCAAAACACACGCACTTGATACCCACGCCGATCGCTTCTTTGGCGACCGCTTCACCCACCATTTCCGCCGCCTTCTTGTTGCCCGTCTTGGCAATTTTATCTCGCAGCATCTTCGACCTGGTGCTGGCTGAAATGAGTGTCAATCCCGCCACGTCGTCTATCACCTGGGCATATATGTGCCTGCCCGAGCGGAATACCGACAACCTCGGCCGCTCAGGAATGCCGTGCACCTTCTTGCGCACGTGAAACTTACGTCTTTGTGCCGCTCTTTGAACGTTTTTCCTGCTCATTTGTTTTTAACCTGTTGCTCCGGAAGCAAATGTCTTGCCGACCTTGTGTTTTACAACCTGGCCGGCGTATCGAATCCCCTTGCCTTTGTACGGCTCGGGAGGTCTTATCTTGCGCACGTCCGCTGCAAACCGGTTGAGCATGCACTTGTCCACGCCGGACAGCGCAAACTTGGCCGGCGTGTCATCGCCTCTCGTCGCCGCCACTTCTATAGCCACCTTAACCCCCTTTGGTATCGGCATCTCCACCGAATGAGCAAAACCCACCTGCAATACCAGCTTGCCGCTCTGCTCCTTGACGGTGTAACCCGTGCCGTACACCTCAATCTTCTTCTCAAAACCTTTGCTCACGCCCTCAATCATATTCTCCAGCAGCGCACGCATCGTTCCATGCAGCGCCTTGTCCTGACGGATTTCGGGGTGCTTGTTTTCAACCACCAGGCAGTTGGTCGGGCCATCAAGCCGAACCTGTATGTGCGGATGACAGTCCATCTCCATCGTGCCCAACGCACCTGTCACCTTTACGTGCTGGCCCTTCTGCTCGACCTTCACGCCGGAAGGCACACTTATCGGTTTGTTACCTATACGACTCATCAGCACACCGTGCAAATTATCTCGCCGCCGATTTTCGCCTGCCGGCAGCTTTTATCGCTCATTAGTCCCTTGCTCGTCGAGACCACCGCTATTCCCATCCCGTTCATAACGACCGGCAAATCCTCAGCCGATGAATAAACACGCCGACCCGGCTTGCTTACCCTTTTGATTTGCTCTATCGCGCCCTGTCCCGTCTGGTCATATTTCAGCGTAATCCTCAATATGCCCTGCACGCCGTCATCGATACGGTCAAAATCCTCGATATAACCTTCGGTCTTCAGGACAGCCGCAACCGCTATGCAAACCTTTGAGCATTTGATGTTAACCTGCTTGCTCTTTATTCGCATCGCGTTGCGAATCCTTGTCAACATGTCCGCTATTGGGTCACTCAAACTCATATTCGCTTCTCTTGTTTTCTCCAGTGCCTCTGGCGTCACATTTTACCGGTTCTTACCAGCTTGCCTTCATGACTCCAGGTATCTTTCCTTCGTTGGCCAGCTTTCTGAAGCAAAGCCGGCACAGTTTGAACTTACGATAGACGGCCCGGGACCTGCCGCAAAGCTCGCAGCGAGTGTATTGCCTTACCCTGAACTTCTGTTTCTTTTTTACCTTGTTTTCAAGGGCCTTCGTTGACATAATTGCTCACTAAAGCTTTTATCTTTTCGTTTATTCAAAAATCAGTCCGCTTCCGCCTGTCCCGGCTTTTCGCCGCTCTTAGGCACCCTGAACGGCATACCGAACAGCGCCAGCATTCGTCTGGCCTCGTCATCGCTCCTGGTCGTCGTCACAAATGTGATGTTCATACCTTGCTGAAACTCAACTTTTACCGGGTTGATTTCAGGAAAAACCGTCTGTTCCGAAAGCCCCATCGAGTAGCTGCCCCTGCCGTCAAAACCTTTGGGACTAAGCCCGCGAAAATCCCGCACACGCGGTATCGCCAAACTGATGAGCCGATCCATAAACTCATACATCCGCTCGCCCCGCATAGTAACCTTCAAACCGGTCTCCTGTCCCTGGCGAACCTTGAAATTCGATACGCTCTTCTTGGCCTTGCACACAAGCGGCATCTGCCCCGTTATCAGCGTCAGGTCGGCCTTGGCCAGCTCGATAAATTTCTTGTCCTGAACCGCCTTGCCCACGCCCATCGAAACGATTATCTTCTCCAGCCGGGGCACCGCCATCCGGTTCTTATACCCGAACTCTTTCACCAGCTCCCCGACAACCTTCGACTTGTATAAATCTTTCAAACGCGCCATTGCTTATCGTCGCCGCCTATTTCTTTTTTGAATATCTGATATCGCTTATTTTACTGCCGTCTTTGGCCACACGCCGCTTGGAGCCGTCCTTGCCAAGCTCATACCGAACCCTGCTGCCCTTGCCGGTCTTGGAGTTGACCGGCAGGACGTTGCTTATGTGAATCGGCTGTTCGATATTTATCCGTCCGCCCGAAGGATTCCTCCGTGACGGCTTAACGTGCTTCTTGGCCAGATTAAGCCCCTGAACGACAACCTTGTTCTCATCCGACAGCACACGAAGAACCTTCCCCGTCGCCCCCCTGGAGTCGCCGGCTATTATCTGGACCATATCATCTTTTTTCACATGCATCGCCATCTGTCGCCTTTTCGCCGCCCCTTAAACAACCTCGCTGGCAAGCGATATAATCTTCATATAGTTCTTCTCACGAAGCTCGCGGGCAACCGCGCCAAAAATACGCGTGCCTATCGGGTTGCCTTCTGCGTCTATCATTACCGCCGCGTTGGTGTCGAACCGCACGTAACTGCCGTCGGCACGCTTGACCGGATGTTTCGTGCGGACAATAACACATTTATGGACCTTCTTGTTGTCGAGCTGGCAGGTGGGCAGCCATTTCTTTATCGCCACGCACACAATATCACCGATGCCGGCCACCGCCCGCGTGTATTTGCCGCGAGCCCCGGACTTGCCCAGAACCCGGATGCACTGCGCCGACTTCACGCCGGAGTTGTCGGCTATATTCAACATCGTCTCTTGTTGTATCATCTTTTGCTTCCCAGCTATTGTTGCGGCTGCTCCTGAACCGCTTTTGTCAAAATGCGCACAAGACGCCAGCTTTTTGTCTTGCTGTACGGCCTGCACTCGGCAATTTCCACCACATCACCCGCGTTCGCTTCGTTGCGCTCATCGTGAACAATCAGCCGCGTCTGCCTCCTGAGAAACTTGCCGTACTTGGGATGCCTGAACACGTAATCCATAGCAACCTTTATGCTCTTGCTGCCGCTTTTGCCTACAACTACCGCTTCTGCCGTCTTGACCTTGCTTTCCTGCATCCTCTTTTTCCTTACTGCTTTTTGACCGAAAGCTCACGCTGGTGCAATATCGTCTTAATCTTCGCTATTTCACGACGCGTATTTGTCACCGCGCGGCAATCCTGTAGCTTTTCAGTAGCCGCCTGCGAACGCAAATCGAATATATGGCGATGGAGCTCCTGCACCTTGTTTTCAAGCTCATCGGTGCTCATCTCACGATATAAATTCGCCTTCATATCAATATCCCTACCCAAGCGTGTGTTTGCGTCTGACTAATCTGCATCTTATCGGCATCTTGTGCGCCACCCGCACCAGTGCCTGCTTGGCCACTTCGTCCCCGACGCCGCTTATCTCAAACATAACCGTCCCAGGTCTGACCCTCGCCACCCAAAACGCCGGCTCACCTTTGCCCTTGCCCATTCGCGTCTCAAGCGGCTTGGCGCTTACCGGTTTGTGCGGAAATATCCTCAGATACACCTTTCCTTCACGATGCAGATAATGCGTCGCAGCAACACGACCGGCTTCTATATTCTTCGCACTGACCCAGCTTGTCTCCAGCGACTGCAGACCGTACTCGCCGAACGCAACGAAATTCGTCCTGCCGGCGTTGCCCTTCATCTTGCCTCGCTGGCTCTTGCGATACTTCACTCTTTTCGGCATCATTGCCATATCGAAAACCCTGACCTAAAACCTGTAACTAATCTATGAATCCTTTAACCGCGCCTCAGGGACAGCTTAGCTCCCCTGCGGACTATCGTCTTTTGGCTGCTCAACCGCCGGCGGCTCGGTCGTCTCCGGCTGCGCAACACTCGCCTGTGGCTCACTCACCGGTTGTTCCGCAATAGCTCTTCTGCCCGACACCTCGCCGCCCGCGACCTCTGAACGCCTGAACGGACGACGACGCCTTGTCTGCCTGACCTCCGGCTGCTCACCAAACTTACCCTTGTATATCCAAACTTTTATGCCAATCGTGCCGTATGTCGTCTCGGCACGAGCCGTTGCGTAATCGACGTCCGCATCGAGCGTATGCAGCGGGATACTTCCCATCTTCTGTGTCTCCTGCCTCGCTATTTCGGCCCCGGCTAGCCGGCCCGAACACATAACCTTCGCGCCCTTTGCGCCGGCATTCATCGCCGCCTCGCAAAACTGCTTCATCGTGCGCCTGAATGACGCTCGCTTGCAAAGCTGTTCCGCAATTAATTCTGCCACCAAAAAGGCGTTCAGGTCCGGCTCTTTTATCTCGATGACGTTGATGGTCGCCTTTCGGCCCGTCAACGCCTCTATCTCTTCTCGCAGCTTGTCAACCTCGCCGCCGCGGGGACCAATCACTACCCCGGGCCGGGCGCTGGACAGCGTTACGGTAACCTCGTTGCGGGTCCGAATTATCTCGACCCTGGCAATCCCGCCCTTCGGCATCTGCCGGTTGTATTTCTTGTCTATGTATTGGCGAATCTTCTGGTCTTCGACAAGAAACGTCCCGTAGTCGGCCTTCGATGCAAACCACGTGCTTTCCCAGCCCCGCGTTATACCAGTCCTGAAACCTATTGGCGATACCTTCTGACCCATAATTACACTTCTTCGTGGCACGGGCTTCCAGCCCGTGCATTGTCCTGTTCTTAAATTATGCCTCTGAAACCGCTACGTGTATATGACAGCCCTTCTTGTGAAGCGGATGTGCCCGGCCCCTGTCTTTGGCTATAAACCTCTTGGTGCCCATTCGGATGCCGGCGTCATCTACACGCGCCTCACTTATATAAAGTTTGTCCACGTCCGCTTCCTGCTCGTCCGCGTCGGCAATCGCGGCCCTCAGGATTTTACTCACCATTTCCGCCGCCCGCTTGCGGGTAAACTTCAAAATATCCAGTGCATCCTGCACGTTTCTGCCCGCTATCAACTGTGTAACAAGCCGTGCCTTGCGCGGCGACATCGGCGCATACTGATACGAAGAATGCCAGGCACGCAGCTCATTTGCTTCCACTCCCAGAGCGGCCGCAAGACGCTGAATGTCGCCCGTGCGGGGTATCGGCCTAAATAAACCGTTGCACCAGTTCTTCACCGCCGAGACCGCGGCCTTTTTGTCCAGACCCGCCCTTGCAAGCTGGTCTGCCAATTGCTCCACGCTCACCTTTCGCTGCTTACTAAGTTGCTTAAATTTTATTGCGCTTAACATAATTGCCTAACCTTACGCCGTTGGAGTAGTGCCTTCCTCTACTCTCCGCGTCGAATGACCCCGGAATATCCGCGTCAGCGAAAACTCTCCGAGCTTGTGCCCAACCATATCTTCGGTCACGTAAACCTTGTTGAAAACCTTGCCGTTGTGCACAAGAAAAGTGTAACCTACAAACTCCGGGATTATCGTGCACCTGCGTGCCCAGGTCTTTATCGGGTCGCGTATCCCCGTCTGTATCTGCCTGTTGACCTTTGCAAACAGCTTCACGTCAACATACGGCCCTTTTTTCAGCGATCTTCCCATTCGTTTTCCTCAAGCAGGCCAATCGGCCTCGATAATTCCTTTCCTGCCTTACACTGTCTGTTGTCCGTGCAAGGTGCCTCTGCGCCTTCGGATAATTCGCTTGTTGCTTACTCTTCGCGGGCATCTTGTCTTTCCGCCTTTTGCGAGCACTCCCGTCGGCGAGCAGGGATGTCGTCCGCCGTTGCTCCTGCCTTCGCCGCCGCCCATCGGGTGAGATACCGGGTTCTGCGCCTTGCCGCGTACGTGAGGCCTGCGACCCATATGCCGCGTCCTGCCCGCCTTGCCCCAGGTGATGTTCTGGTAGTCGGCGTTACTCAGCCGGCCTATCGTCGCCCGGCATTCCTTGCGAACCATTCGCATCTCGCCGCTGGGCAGATGAAGCGTTACCCAGTCGCCTTCTTTAGCGATTATTCTCGCCGCACCACCTGCCACGCGCACCAGCTTGCCGCCCTGCCCGGCTGTCATCTCGATATTGTGAACCTCCAGGCCGCTCGGAATCGACTCCAGCGGCATAGCGTTACCCACTTTCGGCTCGCAGGTCATTCCGCTTTCAACTCTGTCGCCCGGCTTTATACCTTCCGGCGCCAGTATATATCGCTTCTCGCCGTCGACGTAGTGCAGCAACGATATGTAGCAATTCCTGTTCGGGTCATACTCGACCGTAGCCACCTTCGCGGACGTCCCGTCTTTGTTCCGCTTAAAATCAATAAGGCGGTAAAGCTTTCTTGCCCCGCCGCCTCTGAATCGAACCATCGTCATACCGCTGTGATTCCTGCCCCCCGCCTTCTTTATGCGAACGCAAAGCGACTTCTCCGGCCTATCCACCGTCAGCTCGGCATAGTCGTTCACCGAGCTGTTTCTGCGCCCTGCACTTGTCGGATTATAAATCTTTATTCCCATACGCCACCTACTTTCTTCTTTAGAACAGGTCTATATGATAGTCCGGCTCCAGGTACACAACCGCCTTTTTCCAGTCCGCCGTGAAACCCCACGTCTTGCCTTTGCGCCTTAATTTGCCTTTCCTGTTGGCGGTCCTTACTTTGCTCACTTTCACTCCATACAGCCGTTCAACAGCGCCTTTTACCTGCTGCTTGTTCGCGTCTTTGTTCACTTCAAACGCATACGCGCTGACTTTACCCGCAAGGTGCGTTCCCTGCTCCGTAATCAATGGCCTGAATATGATATTATGGTCTTCCATTAGTCCGGCGGCTAATTCTCGCCTCCCTCATCCTTGTTCATCAGCGTCAGAAATGCGTCTTTGGTAAACAACAGCTTGGTGTGTCTGCAAATATCCCCCGCGTTCGACTCGGCGACCGGCTGCACCGAAACCTTCGCCACGTTCCTCGCCGAACGCCACAGTGTTTCATCGTAATCGCCCGTCACCACAAGACAACTGCGGTCAATCTTTAGATTGCCCAGCAAGGCCGCAAAATCCTTCGTCTTCGGCCTCTCGAACTTCAACTGGTCCACAACCACCACGTTGTTGCTCAAAAGCTTTGCAAGTATCGCTGAGTCCCTCGCCAGGTGTCTTTGCTTCTTCGGCATACTCCTGCCGAAATCCCTCGCCGCCTTGGCGAAAGCCACACCTCCACCCACCCGAATCGGAGTTCTGATAGTCCCTGCTCTCGCGTTACCGGTGCCTTTTTGTGCATACAGTTTCCGCGTTGAACCATCGACAAGCGACCTGTTCTTTGTAGCCGCAGTCCCCACACGCTTATTGGCGTGATACATTACTATCGCCTGTTTCAACAGCGCATACCGCACTCGCCCGCCGAAGACCGACTCATCGACCTTCAGGGTCTCAACCTCTCGTCCGTCTCTATCGTAAACAGGCAATCTTATCATCTTCTAATCCAAACTATCCTTTTTGGGCGCTTCGAACTATTACATATCCGCCTGCCGGGCCGGGAACAGACCCTTTAATTACAAGCAGGTGATTGTCCGTGTCTATTGATACAAGCTGATGTGTTTTAACCGTTACTCGTTCCGCCCCCAAATGCCCGCCCATCTTCTTGCCTCGCTTTATATCTCCGCCGTGACCACGGTCGGTCCCATAGCCCGCCTGGGAACCTGGCGCACGGTGCTTTCGCTCTGTTCCGTGCGAGGCGGGAAAACCGCCAAAATGGTATCGCTTCATCGGGCCGGCGAACCCTTTGCCTTTGCTGGTCCCGATAACGTCAACCCTTTTGGTCTCGGCAAACACTGAAACCGTCACCGAGTCGCCGGGGTTTAATTCCGTCTTCTCACCATCCGCCAGACGCATCTCTTTGACGAACTTTTTCGGTGTGGTTTTGGCCTTGTCGGCATGTCCGATTGCCGGCTTCTTTTTCCGCGACGCCTTCACGTCGTCGTAACCGAGCTGCACTGCGCTGTAACCGTCCGTCTCGACGGTCTTGACCTGCATCACCACACAGGGGCCGGCCTGTACGACCGTAACCGGCAACAGCCGTTCCTTATCATCGTAAACCTGTGTCATCCCAACTTTTTTACCCAGAAGCATTGCCACTTTTCGTGTCCTCTGTCAAAATTATGCAGGTCACCTTATGCCTTAATCTTTACAAAAACACCCGCAGGCACAACCAGCCGGTTGAGAACCTCGACCGTCCTGGCATTGGCCTCGCGAATATCAATCAAACGCTTGTGCGTGCGCATCTCGAACTGCTCGCGGCTCTTCTTGTCAATATGAGGGCTTCGCAGCACCGTGTATCTTTCGATTCGGGTCGGCAGCGGAATAGGGCCGCTGACGCGCGCATTGGTTCGCCTTGCGTGCTCCACTATCTCCTTGGCGGAGGCATCCAGAATCCTGTGGTCGTATGCCTCCATCCTTATCTTTATTCTTTCAGTTTCACCGGCCATACGCTCACGCCTAAGTCCTCAATTTTATTCCGTGTTTTCCAAACCCGTTATCTTCAACTTTTACAATCATCGCACCGGCGACAAATACACCACTACTGCCGTCCCGGCTTATTCCGTCGCCGGCAGCGTATTTCACATTGTGGCAGGAAAGGCATTGACTGATTATCAAACGTCTGCGGTCACGACGCCCGATGACCAAATCGCCTTCCTTAACGAATCGGGGCTTCAATCTTCAGGCGGTACCACTCTCGGCCTTTCGCCGAATCGACGCCGCCTTGCTGCACTGCGGGGCTTATGGCAGCCCCTGCTTATACCCCTTAATTAAAACAAACCTTTAACCAAACCATCCCTGCTGACCACGATTCGTAGACGTGTCACAGCCCAACTCATCCATCGCAAAGCCGTCCGTGGCAATGCTCGCTACGGCTGAAAACCAGCAATTTAGCATACGAATCAATACTCGTCAACAAATTACAAAAAAAATTCGCTTAAAAACAAAAATATTTTTCAAATTATAATCCGCTCGGCAATCTGCTCGGGGACCTTCTCATAGCTGCACGGCTCCATCGTAAACGTGCCCCGTCCCGCCGTCGCACTCCTTATTTCACTCGAATACCCGAACATCTCCGACAAAGGCACCTTCGCGTCGATTGTCCGGATTTTTCCGTGAATTTTGCTGTCCGTAATAAACCCCCTCTTGGCCAGCAAACTTGCCTGAACTACCCCGAAATTCGCCTCAGGGACCATTACTTCAACCTTCATAACCGGCTCTAAAAGCACGGGACCCGCCTTTTCGAGCACACTTTTAATCGCAATCGTCGCCGCCTGCTCAAACGCTATATCCGACGAATCCACGGTATGAAACGAGCCGTCAATCAACGTAACTCTAATCCCCATAACGGGATAGCCCGCTAACACACCGGTGCCTAAGGCGTCTCGAATCCCTTTTTCAACCGCACCCACAAACTCTCTCGGCACCCTGTCGCCACCCACTTCGTTTTCAAATTCTACTTCCCGGCTCCAATGCCTGTCCTCTGTCAACATCGGCTCTACCCGCAGGACAACATGCCCATATTGCCCCCTTCCCCCAGTTTGACGGACAAATTTGCCTCCCCCTTCCGCGGGCTTTGTAATCGCCTCCTTATAAGCTACCCGCGGCTTGCCTACCCTGATGTCCAGCCCTCTTTCTTTTAAAAGCTTGTGCTGCAAAATCTCTAAGTGAAGCTCTCCCATCCCACTTATAACCATTTGTCCGGTTTCGAGATCAACCTTCGATTCAAAGGTGGGGTCCTCCCGACGCAACGCTGCAAGCGCGTCGGCAAGCTTATTCTTGTCCACGGCCGTCCGCGGCTCTATCGACATACTAATGACCGTCTGGGGAAACGTTATGCTCGGCAGCTTCACCGGCTTCTTCGGGTCGCAAAGCGTATCGCCCGTAATCGTATTCTTGGGCCCGACCACGGCAACTATGTCCCCGGCTACTGCCTGCTCTAATATCATACGCTCGCTTGCGTGCATCTCGAATATCCGTGTGATATTCTCCCGCTTGTCTCTGGTCGTATTCAGCACCCGGCTGCCCGATTTGAGCGTCCCCTGGTAAATCCTGATAAAATTCAGGTCCCCGTGCGAGTCGTTGACAATCTTAAAGGCAAGTGCGACAAAGCCCGCCTGCGGGTCGCACTTGACCGTGATTTCCTTTTTATCGTCATCCGGCTTATGGGCGATAACAGGCGGCTTATCCAGCGGCGACGGCAAATACGACACGACGCCGTTGAGCAGCCGCTGCACCCCGATATACTGCAAAGCCGACCCGCAAAACACCGGCTGCATCCTCCCTGCCAATGTCCCTTTCCTTATCGCCCTTTGAATAATCGCCGCGTCCACCGGCCTATCGTGGACGTATTTGTCCATCATTTCCTCGTCGTATTCCGCAGCACGCTCTAACATATCGTGCCGGGCCTGCTCGACCTTGCCGCGATATTCAGCGGGAATTTCTACCTCCTCAAAATCCGCACCGAGTTTCTGCCGGTCGAAAAATACCGCCTGCATTTTGACCAGGTCTATCAAACCGGTGAAACTGTCCGCGGCGCCTATCGGAAGCTGCATAACAATTGGGTTGGCCATGAGCTTATCATGAACACTATCGACGCTCATCTCAAAATCCGCGCCGACCTTGTCCATCTTGTTTATAAAACAAAGACAGGGCAGGCCGTATTTCTGTCCCTGTCGCCATACCGTTTCGCTCTGCGCCTGCACCCCTTCGCTTCCGTCAAACACGATTACCGCCCCGTCGAGCACACGCAGCGACCTTTCGACCTCAGCCGTAAAATCAATGTGTCCCGGCGTGTCAATCAGGTTGATTTCGGCGCCCTCCCACGGAAATTTTGTCGCCGCCGACGTTATTGTAATTCCCCTTTTCTGCTCCTCCTCCAGATAGTCCATCACCGCTGTGCCGTTGTGGACCTCGCCCATTTTGTAGGTCTTGCCGGCATAATAAAGAATCCGCTCCGATACCGTGGTCTTGCCGGCGTCAATATGAGCGATAATCCCGATATTTCGTATTTTTTCCAAATCGTCCGACATCGTTTTTTCACAGCAACAGCATTTACCTGCCCCGTTACGCAAAAAACCGCACGAGGCGCCAGATGGATATAAAAAAACTGCCACGGTCTTCTATAATTCCGTGGCAGTTTAAAATTCCCTTGTTACCACGCAAAATGGGCAAACGCTTTGTTGGCATCCGCCATTTTATGCACGTTCTCCCTCGTCATCATAGCGCCTCCCTTTCCGTGAAAGGCCTCTAACAACTCGGCCGCCAGCCGTTCGCTCATCGCCTTGCCCTTCGCGCCTCTGGCCGCATCGAGTATCCAGCGTATCGCAAGCGACTGCTGTCGCTTCGAGCTTACCTGCATCGGCACCTGATAACTGGCCCCGCCGACGCGCTTGCTGCGAACCTCAATCGCCGGCTTCACCTTGTTCACGGCGGCTTCAAAAATCTCAATCACCGGAGCTTCTTTTTCCTTCTCCGCTATGATGTCCATCGCCTCGTAGAATATGTTCTGCGCAACGCTTTTTTTACCCTTCAGCATCAGGCAGTTGATAAACTTCCCGGCCAGCTTGCTGTTATATTTGCCGTCCGGCTTCAACTGCTCTTTTGATGCTGTTGCTTTCTTTGACATTCTTCTATTCCTCGCTGCATTGATTTGAGAACACTAACTATTTACCTCTCTTGGCGCCGTATTTGCTCCTGCCTCGTTTCCGATTGGCGACTCCCGCACAATCCAGCACCCCTCTGATAATATGGTAGCGCACGCCCGGCAAATCTCTCACCCTGCCCCCGCGTATCATCACGGTGCTGTGCTCCTGCAGGTTGTGGTCGACTCCGGGTATATAAGCCGTTACTTCTTTGCCGTTGGTAAGGCGCACACGCGCAATCTTGCGCAAAGCCGAATTGGGCTTCTTGGGGGTCATCGTCCGCACAATCAGGCACACGCCTCTTTTCTGGGGCGAACCGCTTATATCGGAACGCCTCTTTTGCCCCTTTGACTTGGCCCTCGGCCTTTTTACCAGCTGATTCATTGTCGCCATACTATATCGCTCCAGTGTCTCTCATAATCCCTTAAAATTATTTGATGCCCAAAACTTCCCTGATTGCGGCTTCTTTCCTTGCCTCGGCCTCTTTTTCTTCTTCAACCTCGCTGACTTCTCTGAATTCCTTCGGCAGCGGCGCCTCGGCAAGATGTTTGACCTTCAACTCCAGATATGGCTTGAACGCCGTGCCTGCAGGTATCAGGTGTCCGAGTATTACGTTTTCCTTCAAACCGCAGAGTTTGTCTACACTACCACCTAATGCGGCCTCAGTCAAGACCTTTGTTGTCTGCTGGAAGCTCGCGGCGGCTATGAAACTGTCCGAACGAAGCGACGCCTTGGTTATTCCCAACAGAAGCGTCTTGGCTGTCGCCGGCCTCGGCTTTTTGCCCTTCGCCGGCTCGCCTCCGATTGCCTCTACCTTCTCGTTGACGGTCGCAAGCTTTGCCTTATCGATAACTTGGCCTTCCTTAAGCTCGTTGGCGTCACCGACACTGGCTATCTTAATGCTGTCGTTGAGATGCACGTTCTCCCGGCGAAACTCAAACTTGTCAACCACCTCGCCCGGCAAAAACTCGCTGTCACCGACCGACTCAATCTCAACCTTCCGCATCATCTGGGAAGAGATAATCTCAATGTGTTTGTCGTTGATATTCACGTTCTGCGAACGGTAAACGTTCTGTATTTCGCCTATCAGGTATCTCTGCAGCGCCTCCTCGCCCTTTATCCGCAGAATATCGTGAGGCACCAGCGGCCCGTCCGTCAACGTGTCACCGGCTTCAACTATATCGCCTGTGTGAACGTTAAGGTGCCTGTCGCGCGGGACGTGGTGCTCTTTTTCCATCCCCGATTCCGAGCGGATGGTAATCGTCATTTTGCCCTTGCGCTTGTCGCTTTTAAGCTCGACTCGCCCGCTGATTTCCGCTATCGCCGCCGGGTCTTTGGGCTTGCGCGCCTCAAACACCTCGGTAACACGCGGCAATCCGCCGGTGATATCCTGTGTCCCGCCCGTGGCCCTCGGCTGATGAGCAAGCAATTGGCCCGCTTGAACCTGCTGGCCCTCCAGCACCTCTATCCTGGCGCCCGCGGGCAAATAGTGGACGTCTAAAATCTTGCCGTCGGCGTCCTCTATCATAATCTGCGGATGCTTGTCGCCTTTGTGCTCGATGACCACCGGCTTATTACCCGCCTGGCCTTTACGCTCTTCCTCAAGCCGAATCGTTTCGCCTTCCACAATGTCAACAAAGCGGATTAATCCCGTTACTTCCGCCAATATCGGCGTGCGGTGCGGGTCCCAAGAAAACAATCTCTGTCCGACCTTGACCGAATGTCCATCTTCAACCTGAAGCACTGCCCCGTAGGGAACCTTATATTTGTCAATTTCGCGGTCTTTATCATCAAGAAGAAGCATCTCTCCGTTGCGCTTCAGTACTATCCCTCTTGTCGTAACCTGCCTCTTTTTCTTCGGGTCTTCTTTTTGAGGAAGGATATCACCATGGAACTTCCCGTCTTCAGACTCAAAGTCCATGGGACCCGTCAGTGGGTCTGGAACATTGCCTAATTCCCTGAATTTAACCCTGCCGTCGGCAGTGGCCTTCTGATCACTTTCCAGAATGGCTCTGGATGCAATTCCGCCCGTATGGAACGTCCGAAGCGTCAATTGCGTCCCCGGCTCGCCTATCGACTGCGCCGCTATTATCCCGACCGGCAAACCCTCCTCAACAAGCTGACTGGTGCTCATGTCCCAGCCATAGCACTTCGCGCAGACGCCAAAGGGACTGTCGCAGGTCAAAGTACTTCTGACCCTGATTGCTTCAATCCCCATTGTCTCAACCTTCGCAGCCGCCTCAGGGGTTATTACCTCGTTTTCACGAACAATCATCTCGTCGGTAATCGGATTGCGGATGTTGTCTCTGGCGGTCCTGCCGATAATAAGCTGCGACAAAGGCACGTCAACCTGGTCGCCTCTCGCTACCGTGCTCTTGGTAATTCCCTGAAGTGTCCCGCAGTCCCGCTCGGTAACTATTACGTTTTGAGACACGTCAATCAGCTTGCGCGTCAGGTACCCCGAGTTGGCCGTCTTCAACGCCGTATCCGCAAGACCTTTTCTCGCACCGTGCGTCGAGCTGAAATACTCAAGAACAGTCAAACCCTCGCGGAAATTCGACTTAATCGGCGTCTCGATAATCTCACCGCTCGGCTTTGCCATTAACGCTCGCATACCCGCAAGCTGCTGAATCTGGTCAACGCTGCCTCTGGCGCCCGAGATACTCATAATATGGATGGGATTGAGATACGGCGAACCATCCTCATTCTTATCCTCCTTGAGACCCCGCATCATTTCATTGGTCACTGCCACACGTGCGTTTGTCCAGGCATCGATGACCTGGTTATAGCGCTCACCATCCGTCAGCACGCCCGCCTGATAGTTCTTCTGTATCTTCTTGACCTTCTTTTCCGTATCATCGATAATCTCCTGCTTCTTGGGCGGAATCTTCAAGTCCATCATCCCGAAGCTCAACCCTGACAGGGTCGCGTGTCTGAATCCCTTGTCCTTAATCTTGTCTAACAAATCGATTGTCTCGGCGCTTCCCGCAATCTCGTAGCAGTCGCTTATTACCTGACTCAAGGGCTTTTGTCCCATCACCCCGTTGTAGAAAGGCATCTCCACCGGCAGAATGTCGTTGAAAATACATCTTCCCACCGTGGTATCAACGACGGCCGGCTGAACACCCTTTTCGGCCTTTGCACCATTGGCTTTCTGGCCTTCCGTCACTACATATTTGTTGATGCGAACTTTAATCTTCGCGTGCAGCGCAATTTTGCCCATATCATAAGCGAGCATCGCCTCGTACGTATCCTTGAATAGCGACCCCTCCCCTTTCTGTCCCGTCATCATACTGGTCAGATAGTAATTACCCAGCACCATATCCTGCGAAGGTCCGACCATAGGCGAGCCGTTGGCAGGCGAGAAAATGTTGTTCGTCGTCATCATCAGTGTATGCGACTCGGCCTGTGCCTCGATGCTCAACGGCAGATGCACCGCCATCTGGTCTCCGTCAAAATCGGCGTTAAATCCTTTGCACGCCAGCGGGTGCAGCATTATCGCGTTGCCTTCCACAAGCACCGGCTCAAACGCCTGAACACCCATACGGTGAAGGGTCGGAGCACGGTTGAGCAGCACCGGATGCTGGTGAATCACCTCTTCGAGGATGTCCCATATCTGCTCGCCGCGACGCTCAATCATCTTCTTGGCGCTTTTGATTGTATCGGCAAGCCCGTTTTGTTTGAGCCGCCGGATAATAAACGGCTGATACAACTCCAGCGCAATCCTCTTCGGCAGCCCGCACTGATGCAGCTTCATCTTCGGCCCTACCACAATCACAGAGCGAGCCGAATAATCCACACGTTTGCCCAGCAGGTTCTCTCTGAACCGCCCCTGCTTTCCTTTTATCATATCGCTTAAGCTCTTCAAAGGCCGATTGTTGCTGCCCAGTACGGGCCTTCGGCACCTGCCGTTGTCCATAAGAGAATCAACCGCCTGCTGCAGCATCCTCTTCTCGTTGCGAATAATCACTTCAGGGGCGTTGAGGTCCATCAGCTTTTTAAGTCGGTTGTTTCTGTTAATAATCCTCCTGTAAAGGTCATTGAGGTCGCTGGTCGCAAAATTTCCGCTCTCCAAAAGCACTAAAGGCCGCAAATCGGGCGGAATAACCGGAACCACTTCGAGCACTATCCACTCCGCCTTATTATTGCTGCTCTTTATTGCGTCCACCACTTTTAGACGCCTGCTCAAATCTTTCATTTTTTGACTGCTGTTGGTCTTGTTTATCCCCGCCCGCAGCTCGGCGCTAAGTGCCTCCAAATCGAGCTGTGTCAAAAGCAGCTTTATGGCCTCACCGCCCATCATCGCCTTGAAACTGCTGCCGTATTTGCTGGTCGCCTCACGGTATTCCTCCTCCGAGAGCAACTGCCCCGCTTTAAGCGGGCTTTGCCCGGGGTCCACAACTACGTAGTCCTGGTAGTAGATTACCTTCTCAAGGTCGGAACCTTTCATTCCGAGAATTATGCCCAAATGGTTCGGAACGGTCTTGAAAAACCATATATGAACGCATGGAGCGGCAAGGTTGATGTGCCCCATCCTTTTGCGCCGAACCCTGCTGTGAGTTACCTTCACCCCGCAGCGGTCGCAGATTATGCCCTTGTACTTGGTCCCTTTATACTTGCCGCACGCGCACTCCCAGTCCCGCTCAGGCCCGAATATCCGCTCGCAGAAAAGCCCGTCTTTCTCCGGCCGGTAAGTCCGGTAGTTGATTGTCTCGGGCTTGCGAACCTCTCCGAACGACCAGCTGCGAATATCATTGGGACCGGCAAGCGAAATCTTGACCGAACCGTAATCATTTATCCGATCATAGATATTACTAATCATTTATTTTTTGCTCCTATATCGACCAGGCCGAAATTTATAAAACCGTCGTTCCCAACCGTTTCTTTTCAAGCTGGATATTCAAACCCAGCCCTCTTATCTCATTACACAGAACGTCAAACGAAAGCGGCGTCCCCGCTTCGAGGCTGTTTGTCCCCTTGACCATCGACTCATAAATCTTGGTCCTGCCCTCGACGTCGTCGCTCTTGACGGTCAGCATTTCCTGAAGGGTGTAAGCGGCGCCGTAACCTTCCAGCGCCCAGACCTCCATCTCGCCGAACCTCTGTCCGCCAGTCCGCGCCTTGCCGCCTAACGGCTGCTGCGTTATCAAGCTGTAAGGCCCCGTCGAACGCGCGTGAATCTTGTCGTCCACAAGGTGATGCAGCTTCATAATATAGATGTATCCGATGGTCGCCTGCTGGTCGAACGGTTCACCCGTCCTGCCGTCATACAACTGCGTTTTAAGCCCCTTCGGAACGTTCACGAAAAGCTCATCAGCACGGGGCGGCTGATTTGCCTTTTCAAGCTCCTCTTTTCGCTGCTTCATCAGTCCGTTGGCCTCTTCGGTAAGCTTCCTGATGTTTTCTTCTCTGGCCCCGTCGAAAACAGGCGTAATAGCCGTAAAACCGAGCACTTTCGCCGCCCAGCCGAGGTGCGTCTCTAAAATTTGCCCGACATTCATTCTGCTGGGAACCCCCAGCGGATTGAGCAAAATGTCAATCGGTGTGCCGTCTTCCAAAAACGGCATATCTTCTTCCGGCAGTATCTTCGCAATAACCCCTTTGTTACCGTGACGGCCCGCAATCTTGTCGCCTATCGACATCGTCCGCTTGGTCGCAACGCACACCTTGACCATCTCAATCACGCCGCTTGGCAGCTCGTCTCCGTGTTTGAGCCGCTCAATTCGTTTTTTCGTCTCCTCTTCAAATGCCGCAACTTTTTCGAGGAGTTTCCCGGCGAGCTCTTCAACCTTCTCCCTCATCGCCGCCGGCTTTACCCATTTGATGTTCCAGTTTTCTACCTGCTCGTAGATAACCTCGTCGTCGTCGCTGACGCCGACCTTCTGCTTTGTTGAAGGGTCAACAACATCCACGTCAAAGGAATCGTGTATGGCCGTTATCATTTGCCTGAATATTTCGCATTGCTTGGCCCTGCTGTCTTTTTCCATCGCTCTAATCTGGGCCGCCAGCTGCTTTTTCCCTTCTTCACCGCCAGCCCCACGCCGCATAAACCGCTCGGTCTTAATGACAACCCCCTCATATCCATTGGGCAGCTCGAGCGAATCGTTTTTAACATCTTCTCCCGCTCTTCCGAATATCGCGTGCAAAAGCTTCTCTTCGGGCGTAAGCTCGGTCTTGCCCTTCGGCACGACCTTTCCGACCAGAATATCTCCCGGCTGCACACGCGCGCCTTCCCACACCACGCCGTGCTCATCGAGGCCCCGAAGCGCCTTTTCGCTGACGTTGGGGATATCGTTGGTAAACTCCTCCTTGCCTAACGGCGTCTCGCGTATCTCTGCGTCAAATTCGTTGATATGAATGCTCGTAAAACTGTCGTTTTTGACTAATCTCTCGTTGACTATAATGGCGTCCTCGAAGTTGAATCCCTCATATGCCATAAAACCAACCAGCAAGTTTCTGCCCAGCGCCAGCACGCCATCGACTGTCCCGCCGCCGTCCGCTATCGTCCGGCCCTTCTCGACCTTCTCGCCAAGCTTGACCATCGGCCTCTGGTTCAGACAGGTCCGCTCGTTTAATCCGAAAAACTTTTGCAGCTTATATTCGTCGGTATGATTTATGACAATCTTCGTGGCATCGACGTCGGTAACTATCCCCGCCTTCTGCGCGCGAATGGCCATACTCGAATATCGTCCGGCCACCTCTTCCATACCCGTCTGCACAAGCGGCGCCTCGCTTGTCACAAGCGGCACCGCCTGACGCTGCATATTCGAACCCATAAGAGCCCTGTTGGCGTCATCGTGCTCCAGGAAAGGTATCAGCGCAGCCGACAGACCTACTATCTGCTTGGGCGAAACGTCCACGTAGCTCACGTCGCCGCTGGCCACCTGCGCAAGCTCTCCATGCTCCCGGGCCAGGGCCATACCCTCCCGTATCCTGCCCGTCTGCGGGTCAACCGCGCTTGGCGGGGCGAATATCGCTTTCATCTCCTCGTCCGCACGCAGGTAAACAACCTCGCCTGTTACCTTGCCCTTTTGAACCTTGTAATAAGGCGACAGCAGAAAACCATATTCGTCAACCGTGGCAAATATCGCAAGCGAGCTGATAAGCCCGATGTTGGTCCCTTCAGGCGTCTCGACCGGACAAATCCTGCCGTAGTGGCTGATATGCACGTCGCGGACCTCGAAGCCCGCACGTCTCCTGTTCAAACCGCCCGGCCCCAGCGCAGACAATCGTCTCTCGTGCGTAAGCTGGCTAAGCGCGTTGGTCTGGTCCACAATCTGGCTCAGCTCCCCGCGACCAAAGAAAAAGTTTATGCTGCTCGACACGCTTTTGGAATTGACCAAATCCGCTATCCGCAGGGTCTGTTCGCTGTCCTTCATAGTGCTCATCCGCTCCTGCACCGTCTTGCGAAGCTTCAAAAGTCCCTTGCGGATTTCGCTGCCTGCCAGCTCGTCAATCGTCCGAAGCCGGCGGTTGCCCAGGTGGTCAATATCGTCAATCTCACCCTCGTTATTCCGTAAACCGATTATATATTTCATTGTATTAATGAAATCGTCGGGCCTCAGCGTCATCAGGTTCAAATCGTCGTTCGTCCCGAATTTCCTGTTCAGCCGGAACCTGCCCACCTTGCCCAGCCGATACCGGTTCACGTCAAAAAATTTCTCGTTAAAGAACTGCTTGGCCTTCTCCTGGTTGGGCGGATTGCCCGGCCTCAATCTGACGTAAAACCTCAACAGCGATTGCTCATGGCTCTTGCAGTCGTCCTCCGCAAGCGTATTGAAAATCAGCGCGTCACGAACCCCTTCGACAACCTCGATTCTTCCTTCACCCACATGTCTGCGCCTTCCCCGATCTTCAGAACCGAGATTTTCATCACGAATATGGACTCTCAGTGAACTTGCCCCAGAGCCCGTCCAATGGAATCCCAATCGCCGTAAGAGGTCATCGCTCATACCAACATATACAATTTTCCGCTCTTTCTTATTTCTGAAGATATACCAACCAGGCTGTTTAGGTGCACCTTCTTGTCCAACTTTCCACTCTCTGCCCTTCGTTTTACTAACGCATTCTGCAAAAACTTTTCTTAAATCCTCAGGCAGATTCTTATCCCAGACCTTTTTTATGGTCTCAGGGTCATCATTCAGTTTTTCTCTGTTGAACCACGGAAACGGTTTCTTTTCAAGGTGTTTCGGATCAGGCCATTCCACTATGAGCCTGTCTTCAACAAAACGAAGGAACCTATCAAGTGAAGTATCTCTAGACTTCTTTCGCCCTTTCAATTCGCTCTCCAATACCGTCAAGAACTTCTCGTAGTCTGGTTGAGGAAACTCAAGAGGCACCCATACACACTCGATATTCTCCTTCATCCAGCTTGTAATTTCACTGCTGGCAGCAGTTGAGACGATTTCGCTTTGCTGAATCACCGACAGCTTGTCGCCGACTTGTGCGCCGGCCTTGACTATTATTTCGCCGCTCTCGGTATCGACGATATCGCGAACCACCCACGTATCAGGCGTAAGCTTGGCCTTGGGGACCTCCTTGGTTTCGTAGAACCGACGGATTATCTGCTCGGTCGTTCCCAAATCAGGACTTAACGCACGCACAAAAACCGTCGCCGGAATCTTGCTCGACTGGTCGATTTTCACCACCAGAACGTCCTTGTGCGTGACGCTTATCTCTATCCAGCTGCCGCGTTCGGGGATGATTCTGCCCCCGTGCAGCACTCGGTCGCCTTCCTTGCTCTCGATGAGAAAATCCACGCCGGGGCTTCTGTGAAGCTGGCTTACGATAACCCGTTCGGCGCCGTTGATGACGAATTCGCCGCCCCCTATCATAACGGGGATTTCGCCTAAGTATATCGCCTGCTCGGCGATATCCTGCCCGTCCTTGCTCTTGAGCCGGCAAGTTATCTTCAGAGGATACCCGTACGTCAGACGCAACTGCCGACACTCCGTTATGTTGTATCGGGGCTGCTCAAGCTCGTAATAAAGAAACTCAAGAATTATCGATTTGTCGTAGCTTTCTATTGGAAATATCTCACGAAACAGATCCTCAAGCCCCTTATTGGCGCGCTTCGTCGGTGCGACGTCTCTCTGCAGAAACTCTTCGTAGCCCTTCCTCTGTACCGCCACAAGGTCCGGGATTTCAACCGTCTCCCGCAACCTGCCGAAATTACGAACCTTCAATTCAGCCATTTGTCAACCCCGATTAAACGGCAACTTCAACTTTTTTGACTAACACCTATGTTATTGTCATTGCGAGGAATCCCGATTTATCGGGACGACGCGGCAATCTATTGTTTTCGAGCGGCCGAGATTGCTTCGCTTCGCTCGCAATGACTTTTATCCCGTTACCGGCCTTAAGCGATTTCTACCGTCGCTCCGGCGCTTTCAAGCTGCTTCCTGGCGGCTTCTGCCTCGTCTTTGGTTACTCCGGTCTTCACCGACTTGGGAGCGCCTTCTACGAGGTCTTTGGCCTCTTTAAGCCCCAGCGCCGTTAATGCTCTTACCTCCTTGATGACCTGAATCTTCTTATCGCCGGCTGCCTTGAGAATAACGTCAAAAGTCGTCTTCTCAACCGCCGCCTCGGCTGCACCGGCGCCTGCCGCGGGACCGGCCATCATAATTGCGCCGCCCGCCGCCGGCTCTATGCCGTATTCTTCCTTGAGATAATCGCCAAGCTCCTTCGCCTGCATCAGCGTCAGCTTTACTATCGCATCACCGAGTTTCTTTATCTCGGCACCCCAGCTTTTGGCTTCCTTGGTCTTTTTTGTTTCCTTGGTCTCCTTCGTTTCCTGCTCGGCCTTCGGCTCCTGCGCCTCTTTTGTCTCTTTTACTTCGTCCGCCATGTTCCTTTTGCTCCTATATAACAAAACGCCTGATGGTAGCCGGGGCTACACCGCCCCGTTTAACCCCAAAAACAGGGGCAACCATCCTGGCAGTTAATATTCGTTTCCCTCTGCATCCTCAAGCGGCCTGCTTCTCAGCTTCTTCACCCTTGTCCACAATTGTCTTTATGCAGCCGGCTATCCTGCTCGCCGGCGCACCAATCGCGCCCGCCACTCTCGCCGCGGGCGATTTCGCCAGCATAATAATCATACCCTGAAGCTCGCTTCGGCTCGGCATCTTCGAAAGCTCCTCTGCGCCCTTCTCGTCCAGAACCGAACTTTCGAGAAACGCCCCCTTGATGTGAATCGCAGGTATCTTGCCAACCCAGCCGCTTATTTCTTTTGCCACGTCCACTATGCTGTCGCCGCCGTAAGCTATCGCGCAAGGCCCCGTGAAAAGAGCCAACGCCGCCTCCATCTTCGCTTTGGCCAGCGCATTTTTGAACAAGGCGTTCTTGACAACCAGCAGCTTTATACCTTTGCTCTTGAGCGCTCCACGCATCACGTTATTGTCAACACCCCCCACCCCGGTTGTGCTTATGACCAAAAAGTCCGTGATGCGCTCGCCGGCGATTCTCTTCTCCAGTTCCGCCCGCAGCAGCCCTTTAACGTATTTGCTCATCTTTTCACCTGCCTGATTCTATTTCAAATCCCATCCGAAACAATTTCCCGCCCTAAACAGCAAGGGTAATACCCGGACTCATTGTCGCAGCTAAACACGCCTTTTTAATATAAGTTCCCTTCGAGCTTGTCGGCTTGATTTTCTTAATGTAATTGATGACCGTTTCGATGTTCTCGATTAGCTTTTGTGCCTCAAATCCGACCCTGCCGACGACGATATGAACGTTTCCGCCTGTATCGTTCTTGAATTCGACCTTGCCCGCGGCAAACTCCTTTATGGCGGTCATAATGTCATTCGTCACGGTCCCGTTTTTCGGCGAAGGCATCTTGCCCTGAGGACCGAGCACCCTGCCGAGCTTGCCGACCTTTCCCATAACTTTTTGAGATGCAATAGCAACGTCGAAATCCGACCAGCCCCCTTCTATCTTCTTTACCAGCTCTTCGCAGCCCGCCTCAATCGCGCCTGCCTGCTTGGCCTTCTCAATGTCCGACTCCTCGCAGAACGCAATCACCTTCTTCTGTTTGCCTATTCCGTGCGGCAGCGATAACGCGCCGCGAACAATCTGGTCCGACTGTTTCGGGTCAATCCCCAGCCAGAACACACAGACAACCGCCTGGTCGAACTTCGTCGAGTTAAATGACTTGATTTTCGCCACCGCGTCAGCCACGCTTATCGGCGTCTCGCTGACCTGCTCGGCTTCCTTGCGGTATCTCTTGCCTTTCTTTTGTGTCATAATTTTACGTCTCGAATCTTCTTTGGTTCTCTTGCCTAACCTTCGATATCAACACCCATACTCCGGGCCGTGCCCCTGATAATCTTCTCCGCCTGCTCCAAACTGTAAGCGTTGAGGTCTTTCTGCTTCTCCTGAGCAATCTTGCGTACCTGCTCGGCAGTAACCTTGCCGACCTTCTCTTTGTTCGGAACGCTGCTGCCCTTGGCAACGCCCGCCGCCTGCTTCAATAAAACCGCCGCCGGCGGACTTTTCACCTCAAATGTAAAACTCTTGTCCTTATAGGCCGTTATCACAACCGGCACCGTCGTCCCATTAAGCTCTTTTGTCCGCTCATTGAACTGCGAGACAAACTGCCCTATATTGATGCCGTGCTGACCCAGTGCAGGTCCTATCGGAGGAGCAGGAGTCGCCTGCCCGCCGGACGCCTGTAACTTTATCTTTACTAATACCTCTTTCATAACTTTTGCCATTGTTCACCTTTATCCGCATTCCGCGGACTATAAAACCGGGCTATTTCGCAAATCGCCTGTTGAATCTACTTTAAGTTACACCTTCTCAATCTGCCAGTACTCTATATCCAGAGGCGTGCTTCGCCCGAATATCTCCACTATCACCTTTACTATGCCGCGGTCGCGGTCTATCGACTCCACCGTCCCCTCGAAGCTCTCGAATGGACCTTCACGAATCTTAATCTGGTCGCCTTTCTGGAAGTCCACCTTGATGCTCGGCGCCTCCTCCGGCTTTTCGACCTCCTGCAGCATCTTCGCTACGTCCGTATCGCGCATCGCCGTAGGAGTCCCTTCGGTCCCGACAAAATCTCCGACGCCGGGAATCTCCTTTACCACAAACCAGGCGTTTTCAGGAACCCTTCCGTCGTCCTGCGTCTCCATCTCCACAAAAATGTAGCCGGGGTACAGCTTCCGCTTGTGAACGGTCTGCTTGTTGCCGCGGACCCTCCTGACCCTCTCGACGGGAACTTCTATCCTGCCGATAACGTCGGTCAAGCCCGCGGCCTTGACCTTCTGCGCAAGCACCTCTTTTACGTGCATCTCTTTATTCGACGCGACTCTCAGCACGTACCATTTCATTAAAAACGCCCCGACTAAATATCCGTATAATTACTTTAAAACAACCTCTGCACGGCTCCGTGCCGCGGACAACCTACTGCAGCAGCCAGGAGATAGACATTTGAAGAGCAAAATCGGCGGCCCCAAGCAGCACTGCCAAAATCACCACCACCGCAATCACCACTACCGTCGAAACCATAATCTCCTGCCTGCTCGACCAGTTGACTTTCTTCATCTCCCCTTCGGAGGCAATCATAAAATCGGCGATGTTCGGCCTGTTAACCAGCCACAATATCGATAACGCCATCAACGCAAACAGGCCCGCGGGCACCATTGTCTCTACCCACAATCCAAGGTCTGCCGCGTCGAGCGTGCGGTAAAGCTGTAAACATCCAAGCCCCGCTATCAGCACAGCGCCCCCTGCGCTGCACATACGCGTATACTTGCCCTGGCCGCTCTTATAAACACTAAAAATCATAATACACCCAATTCATCCGCCGTGACTCAGCCAAACTCGTCAAAGTCAGGCGGAATGTCTTTTAACCGCTTCATCGCTTCATCGCTTCGCCCCAAAACCACCGGCCGCTCATCAGGCCAGAAGGGAATCGAACCCCCAACCTTCGGTTTTGGAGACCGACGCTCTGCCAATTGAGCTACTGGCCTATCTTGTGTCCCAAGACCTTGCTAACCTGTCTCATTTACGACGCAGCTTGTGAACCGTATGCTTGCGCTCGAACTTGCAGTATTTCTTCAGCTCCAGCTTGGGTGCGCCGTCGACAACGCTGACGTTGGTGCGGTAATTGCGCTGTCCGCACTCCTTACACTCAAGCCAAACCTGTTCCCTTTTGCTTTTTTTAGCCATACAACGCTTCTATCCGCAATATCCGGTTACACAAGGTTTCCGCTCAGACCAAACTTCTTTCGTTGGCCGCAAGCCCGCCCGCAGGCGGTGCCGTGCCGTCTTTTTCGACCGCTACCCGATAATCTTCGTCACAACACCTGCGCCGACCGTCCGCCCGCCCTCTCGAATGGCGAACCGAAGGCCCTCTTCCATCGCTATCGGGGAAATAATCTCCACCTCCATCGCTATATTGTCGCCCGGCATACACATTTCAGCGGCTTTACCGTCTCTGCTCTGTATGAGCTTTACGCTTCCGGTCACGTCGGTAGTTCTGAAATAGAACTGGGGCTTATATCCCGGGAAGAACGGGGAATGCCTTCCGCCTTCCTCTTTTGTCAGGACGTAAACTTCCGACATAAAGTGCGTATGCGGCGTGATGCTTCCCGGAGCAGCTATAACCTGGCCTCGCTCCAAATCTTTCTTTTCCACGCCTCGCAGCAACAAACCGACATTATCGCCTGCCTGTCCCTCATCCAGCGTCTTATTGAACATCTCCACGCCGGTAACAATGGTCTTTCGGATATCTTTGGAAAGCCCGATTATTGATACCTCTTCACCGACCTTGACCTTTCCCCTCTCAATCCTACCGGTTCCAACGGTTCCTCTGCCCTTAATACTGAACACGTCTTCAACCGGCATAAGGAATGGCTTATCAACCTCACGAACCGGAATGGGAATATACTCATCCATCGCCTTGAGCAGTTCCTCTATCGGCTTACAGGCCGGGTCATCGAGGTTCTTTGCCAGAAGCGCCTTTGTTGCTGAACCGCGAATTATCGGCGTCTCATCGCCCGGAAATTCGTACTTGTTCAGCAGGTCCCGCACTTCCATCTCCACCAGGTCGATAAGCTCCGTGTCGTCAACGAGGTCAACCTTATTCAAAAACACCACAACCTTCGGCACGTTGACCTGACGGGCGAGAAGTATGTGCTCGCGGGTCTGTGGCATCGGCCCGTCGTATGCGCTTACCACTAATATCGCGCCGTCCATCTGGGCCGCGCCCGTTATCATATTCTTCACGTAGTCGGCGTGCCCCGGGCAATCCACGTGCGCGTAATGCCTGTTCTCCGTTATGTACTCAACGTGTGCAGTCGCTATCGTCAGAATCTTCGTTGGGTCACGCCGGCCCTGCGATTCCGAGGCCTTGGCAATATCATCGTAGCTCTTGAACTTGCACAATCCCTTTAACTCCATTACCTTTGTCATCGCACTGGTCAGCGTGGTCTTGCCATGGTCAACGTGTCCAATCGTGCCGACGTTAACGTGCGGCTTCGTCCGCTCGAATACTGCCTTAGCCATAGGTTTATGAACCTCCAATCTGCATTGTTACTTTTTTCTTAATCTCGTTTCCTGATATTACACTGCCTGAAACTGAAAACCATCCCTAATATATAATCAATTCTCAGTCGCGGCTTCCGCAACCCCGCGGCGCCTCGACCTGAAATGTCTCCACTTAGCTGCTGATGGGAATTGAACCCATGACCTCGTCCTTACCAAGGACGCACTCTACCGTCTGAGCTACAGCAGCAATAATCTCAAAAATTTCACTGCCGCCACGCAATAACAAAGGCGGGAACTAAAAACAGTCCCCACGCTCGGCCGCAGTCCCAAAAACCAACGCCGCCTTCGCACACCGAAATAAACCGCCAACGGTGTATCAAAAACAAATAGCTTAACTCGAACAGGGTAGTTTACAAAAACACGGGTTATCCTGCAAACACAAAAAATAAAAAAATTTGCAAAATTTTTGTGCCCCCTCCCTGCCGTCTGCCCCCTTCGCAAAATCTTTCCCGGTTTATCAGCCGCTCCGACCGCCGTTTACGTTGGGTTCTTCGACTTTTTTGGCCTGGCCGAAACGTATCATCCATTGGGTCATTTGTTGCTCCCATTTCGGCCTCTGCCCGGCCGGCTTGATTTTACGCAGCGACTCGAGCACCGCGTTGGGGTCTGCTCCGCCCGCAGGTTTATCCCAAAAGGCCTCTATCGAATGAACCACCTCGCTATCGGCCCCCAAATCTCCTCCCAGAAGGCAGTTACTTACCAGCCAGGCCGCCGACTCGACCTTTGGCCAACGAAGATAAACCTCCATCAACTGCCCCAAAACCGCGTCTTTTTGCTTCGCGGTCTGGGCCGACTCGCGCAATTTGCCTAAACATTCTGCCGCCTGCTCAAACTGCCCCGACGTTATATACTGCCGGGCCAGCTTCTCGCGGACGGCTCTTGCCGTCGAAGTGCGGTTCTCAGAAACCGCCTTACGCTCCGCCAGCTCGAGAAACGCCGTCCACTGCTCATTAGCAAGTTTCCCTCTTTCCTCCTGAGAATCGAACCTCCCAAGCCATTTCTCAACAGTTTCGATATCACAGCCGTTAAATATCTTCAGCATCGCCTGCCACGCGGCCTTGCTTTCCCCGTTTGTCCCAATTTTCTCCCAAAGCCACGGCAGGTCATCTTTGCTTCCCACCTCCGCCGCGAGCTCCATCACCCTGTTCCTGATGATTTGACTGCGGTCATTGACGAAATCTTTCGCCAGAAGTTTCAATGCCCTTGTCTTGTCAATGCAGATTAGTCCGTCAACTGCCGTCTCTCTTACAAGCTCATTTTCATCATTTAATGCATTTTCAAACAGTGTCGCAAATCTTTTAGAGGTCTCCGGCCTGTAACTGCTCTGGCCGCACAATCTTGCCATTGCCCCCAGCAGCTCCCCACGAAGTGCCCCATCCGAATTTTTCAGCTCCCTGTTATACCTTTCAACGAGCATATCCAGATACCTCGCTGCGTCGTCTGCAGCAAGCCCGCCCGGTTCAAGCAATTTCCTGAGCACCTCAGCGCCGTTATATGCCTTTTTCCCGTCCTCGTCATTCAGGTATTGCACGGCCCACTCCATCGTTTGCCTTCTTATCTCAGGCGATAGCTGAATGCCGGAACTCGGAACAAGGGCATAATGACACGCTGAACCCAGCGCGATAAACATCTCCAGTTTGACCTGCTCGTCCTGCTCCACTTTGAATTGCTCCGCCAGACGCTCGGCCGAACTCAACTCTCCCGTCAACGAAAGCAATTTCGCCGTCGCAAGACGAACGTCCCTGTTGGAATCCGATATAAGTTTTACCAAAACAGGCCCAATCTCCGTCGGCAGCTTCGGCTGTGTCCCCACACGCCACTGCGAAACCTTCTCCAGAGCCCACAACCGGACCGCCGCCTCGGGACTGACCAGCTGCTCAGTCAGCAGTTTGCCTCGCTGGCCTTCGTCGGCAAGCCCCTCGTATATCCTGTCCAGCGCGCCCAGATACTGATTGCGCCACGTGTCCCGTTCTTTTTGCAGCGCGCTGACCCGCGATTCCTGCTGAACTATCCAGTCACGCTGGAACCTCTCCATACCCCGCGTCCGCAGCTCAGACAGAATCTTAGCCCGGCTTTCGGCGTTCCCGTCCACCGGAATACCCACCGAACGAAGGGCCTCACGTGCCGCAGACGCGACCTGCAACTCTTTGTCCTCGACAAGCTCCACGAGTTGTGTTATCGCCCTTACGTCGAACTGCAGCTTCAATGCGTATATCGCGTTCAACCTCGCCCTGACAGGCAGCGTCGAGTCACTGGCCATCGGTTCCAGAACGTTTGATATCTCACCATAGTCGAAAATCAGCGCCGCCTCCGCCGCCGCCTTCGCCACTGTCCCCTCGTCATTTCTCAAAATCTCGGACAAAGGCACAAGAAAATCCTTCTCGTCTTTGACATTGCGTCTCGTTTCCCTCGCTGCCACCAGCGCCTTGCACACCGCAACCTGTGCCGGTTTATTATCCGATTGTTTCAGCGTGTCCATCAGAACTCCTCTGTCGCGAGGACTATCGCTGAACAGCATCACCATCGCGGCATCCAGTCGAATACCGTCCGTGGCGCCGTGCAAAAGCGCTTCCTGGTTTACTTTGAGTTGCGTGTCCGCCTCCGCCCGCGTCATCGGTTGCTGTGATTCGTCCGTCTTTACCGCCTCCTGCTGCTGGCATCCCGCCAACATCAGCAAAACCATCACATATAACAGCTGCCTTAACTTCATCTGTAGCGCCTTATTATAAATCGTGCCCGGTTTACACCAATCCTACAATAATAATGCCGCGTCCCTATACTCGTCAATCACCGCTCAAGGCCGCGGGTGGTATTTTCTGTGTATTTCACGCAATCTCTCGTTATCAACGTGCGTGTAAATCTGCGTCGTCGATATATCAACGTGCCCTAACATCTCCTGCAAGCTTCGCAAATCTGCCCCGCCTGCCAACAGGTGCGTCGCGAAACAATGCCTCAGTGTATGCACCGTCAGGTTCCTCGGCATACCCGCACGAGCCGCGTATTTCTTGACAAGACGCCAGATTTCAATACGGCCCATCGCCCTGCCGGTTCGGCTAAGCAGCAAATAATCTCCACTAAACGACTTAACCAGCTTCGGCCTCATATCTTTTAGATACCCCAGCGTCGCAGCAGCCGCAACCTTGCCCAGCGGTATCACTCGTTCCCGACTGCCCTTGCCGATACACCGCAAATATCCGACGTTTAAGTTCACATCCGACACCTTCAACCCCGCAAGCTCGCTGGCCCTGACCCCCGTCGCATACAACAACTCCAGCATTGCCCTGTCGCGCAGATAATACTTTTCCTTCGGCGACGGCGCTTTCAGTAAATCCACCACCTGCTTCTTGTTGCAAACCACGGGCAGCTTCTGCCAAAGCTTCGGCCCGTCCAGAATCCCCGTAAAATCGTCCTCAATCAGACCGTTTAACCTCCCGAACCGCAAAAACATCCTTATCGCCACCAAACCCCTCTTTTGCGACGCCTCCGCCTTGTTGGCCCGCGCCAGCGTTACTAAGTATTTCTGAATCAGCGTTGGCGTAATCGCCCGTAACTGGCTGAACTTGCTGGCCTTACAGTACTCGAGGAAATCCCTCAGGTCCCGTCCGTATCCCTGAATCGTATTGTCGGACAATCCCCCTTCAACTGTCAGGTAGTTAAGAAAGTCCCTGACAATCCGACCCAATGGCAGGGTATCCAGTTTTTTCGCGATTTCCTGTGTCTGCACCGAAGGCATAAAAAATCTCCATTCTCACCGCCCAGACCGCAAAGCACACAGAGTTTATTCTATATTTTTCTCTGCGGTCTCGCCTGCCCCTGCAGGCAGTAAGCAGGGGGCGTGCTCTGCGGTGAAATTCTGCCGCTACTATATAATATTGTATCGACCCGCCCTCTCGCCCCGCTTTAACCGCCTTCGGCGGAATCCGTATTTAACCTTCGTAGCGCAGCGAAGACCCCGGGCTTAACCCGGGACACAGTTCCTCATCCGCCTGCCTGCCCTGCGTCCTGCCTGCCCCCCAAAATCTTGCGAGGATGAATTTGAGGCCTTGAAACCGGGCGGGCAAGAGTCCTTGGCGCTAAATACTAATCGTTCTATCGAGGCGCCCTTGGAAAAAACAGGAGCAGAAGCCATATAAAATGACCTAAAGAAGAGTTGTGTTCTCAAGATGTATTCGGTACTATGTTCTCCGGCATCATATCTCAAAAACAGGCGTTCGAAACTAATCTCGGATTGGATTAAGGAGTAGAACAATGGTCGAACATATGAATCTGCTGTCTGTGGTCTTACCGAAGGCCTTGCAGTTTCTTAACGGTGGATGGTTCGTCGTGCATATTATTGGCATATCCGTGGTCGGCTATCTTGGTTATAGAATCGGCCATTTGAAACAAAGTTAATGCCAAATCAGTTTTGACCTGCCCTGCAACGTGTCCGGCGTAGCGATAGCGAAGTCGGAAACCGCTTCGGCGGATTTGTTTAGGACTTGCCTGCCCCACTGTCCTCGAATGTCGTTGTCGGGGATGAAAGCAGTAGGCAGGGGTCCGCCTGTGGCGGAATCGTAAATCCTCTTGCCCCTTTTCCTTGGAAAAAAGATTTGACGGCTTTGGCAGCCGCGGTTTATACTCTTGCGATTTTTTGACCTGCCCTCCGTAGCAGCAGGTTACTTGCTCTGTCGAAATGGCTGCTAAGGCCGGGCGTTACCGCTGCGAAGGATGGGGCCAATAAAACGTTGGAGGCAATATGGCAGATGAAATAAAGGACATTTTGAAAAAGAAACTGACCGACAAACACTACGGCCGATTAGTCGCGCTCGACAACACAAAGATGCACCGCTTTGTGGCAGACGCCGTTGAATTGACCAATCCCACCTCCGTCTACGTCTGCACCGACTCAGCCGACGATATCGCCTATATCCGCGAACTCGCAGTCAAAAACGGCGAAGAAATCCCCCTCAACGTAAAGGGCCACACTTGCCATTTCGACGGCTACCACGACCAGGCACGCGATAAACCAAACACCAAATACCTGTTGCCCGCCGGCTCAACGCTCGGCGAAAGCTTGAACTCCATCGAAAAGCAGGCCGGCACCGAAGAAGTCCGTGACCTTTTGAAAAACTCGATGGTCGATAGACAGATGCTCGTTTGTTTCTGGACGCTCGGCCCCATCGGCTCCGAATTTGCAATACCCTGTATCCAGATAACCGATTCGCCTTACGTCGCCCACAGCGAAAGCATCCTCTATCGCCCCGGCTACGAGCAGTTCAAAAAAATCGCCGATAGCCCCGCCTTTTTCAGATTTCTTCACTCCGAGGGCGAACTCGAAAATAATGTCAGCAAAAACTATAAATCCCGCCGCGTTTACATCGACCTTGAAGAGGAAATGGTCTATTCCGTCAACACCCAATACGGCGGCAACACCATAGGCCTCAAGAAACTTGCCCTTCGCCTCGCTATCCAGAAGGCCTCTAATCAGGGCTGGCTCGCCGAGCATATGTTCGTTATGGGCGTCCACGGGCCAAAAGGCCGCGTCACATATTTCACCGGCGCATTTCCCTCCGCCTGCGGCAAGACCTCAAGTTCAATGCTGTCCGGCCAAACCATCGTCGGCGACGACATCGCATATCTGCGAAAAAAAGACGGCCTTGTGCGAGGCGTCAACGTCGAAAAGGGCATCTTCGGCATCATTCAGGACGTCAACCCCAAAAACGACCCCGTCATTCATAAGGCCCTTACAAGCCCTATGGAGGTCATCTTCTCAAACATCCTGCTGGGCCCCGGCAACAAACCTTACTGGCTCGGTATGGGCTGCGAATTGCCCGCCGAAGGCGTCAACTTCTCCGGAAAATGGTTCAATGGCAAAACCGACGACCAGGGCAAGCCGATTCCCCCTGCCCACAAAAACGCCCGTTACTGCCTCAGCATCCCCGACCTCGACAACTGCGACCCGGCGCTGGACGACCCAAACGGCGTCCCCGTCGGCGGCATCGTTTACGGCGGAAGAGATTCAAATACATGGGTGCCTGTTGAGCAGGCGTTCGACTGGGCAGAAGGCATAATCCTCAAAGGCGCAGCCATTGAATCCGAAACCACCGCCGCAACGCTGGGCAAAGAAGGCGTCAGGACCTTCAACCTTATGTCCAACATCGATTTCGTCTCGATACCGCTGGGCAGGTATATTCAAATCAATCTCGACTTCGCAAAAGACGTCAAAAAACCGCCGCTCATCTTCTCGGTCAATTACTTCCTCAGGGGTAACGACGGCCAGTATTTGAATACTATGGCCGACAAGCTCATCTGGATTCTCTGGGCCGAGCTTCGCGCCAACGGCGACGTTAATGCTATTAAAACGCCGACCGGCTTCATTCCCGTATATGACGATTTGGCCCGGTTATTCAAAGAGAACCTCGATACCGAATACTCACGGGATAATTATATCCAGCAGTTCACCGTTCGCGTCCCCGAAAATCTCGCAAAGCTCGACCGCGTCGAAAAGGTTTACAGGGAAAAAGTGCCAGACACCCCGAAAATCCTGTTTTCGACGTTCGGTGAGGCGAGAAAACGGCTAAAATCGGCCGGCGATAAATTCGGGCGTTACATCTCTCCCTTCGACCTGGCGAAAGAGTAATCCCCTGTTTTACCACCGTATTATTCGACCAACAATGCCGGAACCAATGAAATATAGGCCTATTGAACTTAATTCCTTTGTTCATAAGATGTTACGAAAAATACGTAAATACGGCCCAAAGCCCCCGTTCTTGCCTAATTTGACAAACCAATGGCAATTACTGGAATCTGGGCTAAAGAAAATCTAACAATAGTCCGATAATTCATTTGACTTTTTATGTAGTTTGGCATAGAGTGTATTTTAATGAAGAAATGGGAGAGTGCCTATAGTCATATTCCGGGTGCTTCTCAACAAATGCCGTAGGTATATAGCTATGCAGGAATGCTTGCCTGCACGACCGAATTTGGGCAAAGGGATGATGAACGAGCATTCTCGGAAACTGCCTCCCGAAGTGAGGAGTTTGCGCCTTCAGGGAGAAATTGAGAGCGGGCAGGGGTTGGGTATTGCGCACTCACGTCATCTTCACGCAAGAGTTCACACTGAATTTATAGGCGGTTCCTCCGCGTTTGGCTCGATGCTCGAGGTCATCAAAGCCGTAGCCACCCGCGAATGTCCCGTCATCATTACCGGCGAGACGGGCGTCGGCAAGGAAATGGTCGCCAAACAAATTCACGCCGCCGGCAGCCGTGCGGGACGCGTCTTCATCCCCGTTGACTGCACCACCCTTACTGGTCAGCTTTTTGAAAGCCAGTTGTTCGGCCATACTCGCGGCGCGTTTACCACCGCAGTTGACAGCACGCTCGGCTTTTTCAGGGCAGCCGATGGCGGAACCATCTTCCTCGACGAAATCAGTGAAATCCCTCTCGAATTACAGGCAAAGCTCCTTCGTGTCTTACAGGAGCGACGCGTCACGCCCCTCGGCTCGACAAAGCCCTGCCCCGTTGATGTCCGCGTCCTCTGCGCGACCTGCAGGGACCTGCAGGAAATGGTCAGCCAGGGAACCTTCCGCTCAGACCTCTATTATCGGCTCGACGTCGTCCGTATCGAGGTCCCTCCGCTGCGTCACCGCAAAGAAGATATACTGCCGCTGGCCGAATATTTCCTCGCCAACCAGTCGGCCTTTTACAATGAGCCGGCTAAATCATTCACCGAGCCGGCCAAACGGCTCCTGCTTAACTACGCCTGGCCCGGAAACGTCCGAGAGCTTGCTAACGCCGTCGAGCGGGCATACGTCCTGACCCCCGGCACGGAAATCCAGCCATCCGTAATGCCTTTCGAAATCATAATTGCCGATTCCCCCTCCTATCCCAAAGACCACCTTCCCACGCTCGACGATGTCAAACGCAGGGTTATTACACAGGCCCTCGAATACACCAAAGGCCGAAGAATTGCCGCCTCCAGAATTCTCGGCATCGAACGCCGACAGCTCAACCGCCTCATCGAAAAACTGAACATCTCTACCAATAACTCGAACAAAAAAAACAGTCAATAAAACACGCGTATTTAACCGCCCACAAACCACTAATTTATTAAACAGGCAGGATGCACCTTTTGTTTTTTTAGTTTACCCAAAAAAATATGCCGCCTGCAATTTGCAGGCGGCATATTCCTTTTTTAATGGGGCAGTATATTAGCCCTGTCTACAAGACCTTTCGGTTAAAAACTCCAGCCGACACCCGCGCTGACCGTGGTCGTGTTGCCACAAAATCCCACGCCGGCCGTGAGAGTAGTATTCTTACTTTCCCCCACAAGAGCTTTACCGCCGACGGCAATCGCGTTCTCGCTCTCAAAATTGCCATATCCTAAGCCGAGCGAAACATTCTTGCCCGGCACAGGAGCAGGAATAGCCGCCAAGGCCGCAACAGATGCTATACCCGAATATGCCTTGTCGACCCTGTCTTCGAGTTTATTGTATTGCCTCATATTTACCGCATCATAATCACCGACTCCATCAGCTACGCCCGTTACTTTTGCCGGGCCACTTGTAACATCATTCTGGAATGTAGCCCCAGTATCGTCAAGCGTAAGTGTTGTTGAAGTTGTTCCGCCGGACAGAGTTGTTGTGTTGGTCGCTTCATTAACAGTCAAACCATGACCATCAGAGGTTAGGGCCGTAACCTGAGTAGCTGTAGTCGTAACCGTAGCACCACCCGTCACACCCAGAGAACTGCTTGTTGTTCCGATAATCGTATTGGTCGCGCCTCTAATGGTATTTACCGATGACCCGGCTGTGCCGATAATGTTAGTCGCTCCACTGGCCGTAAGGTTGCCGGTAACACCAAGAGTTCCGCCGACCGTTGCATTATTAGTGATGCTGGCTGAATTAAGCGTGGCCAGGCCGGAGGTGCTTAGTGTAGATAAGCTCGTATTGCCGGTAACACCAAGAGTTCCGCTCGTGGCCACATTACCTGTTGTATTTGCCACGGTAAATCCGTCAGCCGAGATGCCGCCATTTGCCGTAAGAGCGCCAGTCAGCGTCGTCGCTCCGGTAACTCCCAGGGTGCTGCCGAGCGTCGTCGCGCCGCCAACGGTCAAAGCGCCGGTAGCGGTCGTAGTAGTACTGTTAACAGTCAAACTATTGGTAATTGTGTTGACGTCACCCGCACCAATTACTGTGGACTGGGCATTGGAAATAATCGTAGTGATAGTGTCATACGAACCGTTCCGATCTAAGACATAAAAAGCACCAGAACCGTCTTCATCATCATCGACGATGACGTCAACGTTAGAATTAGCCGATACAACTTGAATAGGTTCGGTGCTGTTGACAGTGGCCGCCGCGTATTGAGGCATAATCATTGCCATAATAAGAATCACCCCAGCCAGTTTTGCCAAAAACTTTGTTCGTTGTTTCATAATTTTTCCCTTTCATCTTAAATAATGTTATTGAACGACTTCCTTTTTGATTACAACACACCCGCTGCCTGCGGGCATGAGAAACACTTTTACCGCTCCGCCATTTCTTCCCTTTCATTAAATATTATTGAACGACTTCCTTTTTTATCACCACACACCCGCTGCCTGCGGGCATGAGAAACACTTTTACCGCCCCGCCATCGAGCAGGACAATATTCTTTTTAAGCACCCCAACACGTTTCAAATTCTTGAAAACCGTCTTCTCCAGTTCCTCGCATCCTGTGTTTACATATTCAACCGTATCGTAAACGGCGTCCTGATTCGGAAAGAAACTCGCGCTGGCATATATTGTTGAATCGTCGGGTCTTAATAGTTCGAACGAAGTGGAAAATATGTGCTGGTCCGGCTGCTTTTGCACGGGAAAAATTAATACCCCGCTCTGAGTGTTTGCGGTAAGAAAGGTGGCGACCTGATTAATCCGGCTGACGCACGAAAGGACCCCGAGCTTTACCGCCGCCTCTGTCACGGCGCTTACCGACGGATTCACCGGCCGCGGTGTTGCAGGTGTTTGATTTACATCAGCGGGCATGACACCGGCAGGCATGCCGGATTTGTTGGGTTCCTGAGATTGCGATGTTGCAGGTTTTTGATTTACATCAGCGGGTGCGGCGACGGCAAGCAAGCTGGGCTCGTTGAATTCCTGAGATACTGTGGATGAAGGCCTTATTATTTCCTCAGGCCTCGTCACAGGTACAAAAACCAGATTAACACAGGTAAAAATTAAAATGCTCATAATAATAAGCAAATATTTTCGAGTGATAGGAATTAAGTATCTGTAATTATCCATACAAAAGAGCTCCTTTTTCATTTAGTTAATCCCACACACCATCCCGCCTACTTCAAGACAATAAAATCCGTTTATTGTCTCGATAACTGGAAGCGTTCCCTGCTTATGTAAACCCGTCCCCACAATTCCATACCTGGCCGACTATTTGTGGAAAATTACTCCTGTATAAATTAGGAGTTTAAAATATCAACTTATCAACAGTCAAGATTATTTTATTAATTTTATTGCTGATTTTTAGGATTTTCAAACTCTCCACCAATCCCTATATTTCCTAAACCGCCTATATACCCCAGATTATTTCGGGGCGTGTGTTTCGCAGCAAGAAATCCAGATACTCCGTCCTCTGTTTTCCGTCCTCCGTCTTCGGCCAAACCGTGTTAATCGGCCAATTTCCCTTTATAATAGTTCGATATGAGAAGACACAAGGCATTTACGCTCGTCGAGCTGCTGGTGGTCATTGCCATCATAGCGCTGCTTATGGCTATATTGTTGCCGGCGCTGACCAAAGCCCGCGAGCAGGGAAAACGCATCGTATGCCTGAGCAATCTCAGGCAGCTAACCGTCGCCTAGACAGCATACGCCCAGCTCAACAGCGAGAAACTCGTCAACGGCGCCCCCATCGCTCCCGGAGATTTCCCCCCAGCCGGAGCACAATGCCCGCCTGCGCCTGCCGGCCTCGATAACAAAACCAGGGCTATGCCGCCGCCATCCACAAATTGGAGTTACTCCCTTCACATAAATGAACTGCCCTGGGTCGGGCCCGCCTGGGCCTTTACGCCCGCCGGGAATAGAGTTCTTGGCGTTTATCAAAATGAATGTCTTCAGAAAGTTGCTATGCAGACAGGCGCATTGTGGGGATATATCAAACAAGACAAAATATACCACTGCCCCACCGGCGAAAAAAACGCCCTCGTCTCATACACAATCCTCGATTCGATGAACGGCAAATATCAGTTCAGCGGCTGTTCTACTGCCACCAGCAGCTCAACTTCGGTCCCGCCAAACCTCTGCCTCAAATATACCTCCCAGATAAAAAAACCATCCGACAGGTTTGTCTTTATCGACGAGGGCTTTCTCACCCCCGATAGCTACGCCGTCAACTACTACTGCCCGAGCTGGTTCGACGCCCCCGTGATGCGCCACACCAACGGGACCAACGCCTCTTTTGCCGATGGCCACAGCGCTCGACTGATGTACAGGGCCGATGAAACCATTCAGGCCAGCTTAAAAAATACCATTAACTACATACCAACCACCTGCACCGGAAAAAACGACCTCTACAATATGCAAATCCGCTGCTGGGGACAAATCGGCTACAACCCCGACCCCGCCTGCATTTACTCCCTCAATGACTATTGAATCCCTTTCCGTCACTTCTACATTGGAAATTGAGTATTCGATATTGGACATTTATCCGCCTCTGGCGGATTGGATATTTTTCGGTCCTCCGTCTTCTCGTAGCGCAGCGAAAGAGGAAGCAAAGCAATCTATTAAAATTTGTCGCCTCCTGCATCCAAATAATATTTACCCGCCGCAGGTGGGTTGTCTGTTAAATTATTTTTGCCGGTATCAATCAGCTCATTAAAATAATTTGGCACTTTGGTTTCAAAAGTCATCTGCCTGCCGCTGACCGGGTGTTTGAAGGAAATCGATTTGGAATGAAGCGCTAATCGCCTGAACCTGTCCTTTGGTTTTCCGTATTTACGGTCGCCCACGACCGGGTGTCCCTTATCAGCCATATGCACGCGTATCTGGTTCTTCCTGCCGGTCAAAAGATTAATCTCCAGCAAACTAAACTGCCTGCTCTCTTTAAGCACCTTGTAAGCAGTATGTGCCAATCTGCCTTTTGTTGCGTCCGTTGTGGAATAGACGACGTATGCCTTGCTCTCAGCGAGGTATGAACTAATAACCCCCTCTTTTTTGGCCAACCGACCGTAAACCACCCCGACGTATTTCTTTTTCGTGTCTTTCCACTGTGTTTGCAGCCGCAACTTCGCTTCTTCGTTTTTTGCAAATACCATCACGCCGGACGTGGATTTATCCAGCCGATGAACAATGAAAATCCGGCTTCGCGATTTAGAATAGCCCCTGCGGACATAATCGGTCAGGATATAGTAAGCCGTCCCGGTTTTATTGTTGTCCGTCCCAATGGTCAACAGGCCCGCCGGCTTATCTACCACTAAGATGTCCTCGTCTTCGTAGAGTATGTCCAGCCCTCTCGGCCGATATTTCCCACCCGTTTGTCTTTTCTTAGGCCTCATGAGTTCTCTGCTATTACGTCATTGTCCCAAATATTCAATATTAAAAAATTGGTATGGTGACCCTAATGGTGTCCCCGGATTTCACAAGAACAACAACGGCTGCTCGTGCTCGAAATGACGGGCTGTCAGAAGAAACTTGCGAGCATTCATCTCTTGACCAAGCTTCTCAGCGATGCGCTTCAGGTCTATGCGATTGAGTACATCGATGGTAATTGGGCGCTTCGAGTCAAGAAATACAATGGATCGCAAAAACCGCTGGCACAGGTCAGAGTTCAGCAGTTCGCAAATAAATTCGCTCTCTTGCCTGGTATGACATGGTATAAAGTAGCAAGTATCATCGACCACAATCGGCTTTCCGCCAGACGAGCCCACAACCCGAAACTTAAGTGTCTTATAAAAGCCGGAAACTGCGACCTTCCACGGCGCAAACGTATAGGTGCCAACTCCAAAAATAGCGAATCGCGAACGCTTCTGGTAGATGATGCTCTGCCGAGCATCAAGTGCAGGCCCGTGAGACAAGAGGTATCGCCATGTAGCCGGAGCATCAACCAGAATGTTGCTCGTGTCGTCACCAAGATGCCGCTGGGTCAATAAGACAAGACGTTTCGGGTGAATCTTGCCATTAGCCAAATCCGATGACTTGAGCATAGGAAAGAGGTATGTATCTTCAATATCAGCTTCTTCACCAGCAGCATTCATTAGTAGGTTCCCATTGCGGGTGAATTCCATCACTCGTGCTGCATCATGTTTTACGCCGGATCGCCATTTATAGTACGATATCCCATCGATGTCACTCAGCCGCTTGAACTCATCGACATCTGCGACAAGCTCTTTGCCGTGCATGCCAATCGTAGAACTCTTAGCATTAAATGAAATATCTCGATAGACCGTTGCGGTCATGGAAAGGTCGAGAGTGCCGGTATGCACAATAAAAAGACATGCATCAACGGCAACTTGGAAATGTGACTGCGCGTCTATCGTGTGTAGAGACGCCCGACCTATTGGGAAGCGATTCAGCCATGCGTGCTTAAGGACTTTCCTGGCCGTCGTGGTCTTACAGAGCATGGCAACGCAAGCACAATGACAACCGAGTGACTCGATAAGCTTGATCAATATCCACTCGGAAATGTCAAAGTTTGCTTTACCTGTCTTTGCCGCAAATCCTTTGTGATTCTGAAAATTGCTCTTCTTAGGAAGATTTTTGCCGTGAATTGCCCCCAGAGAAGCATTGGTGACCCACGGGGGATTGCCGACTACAAGAATCTCGCCATCCAACGAGTCAAAGAATGCTTTCCAATCTTTGTCAAAGAAGTCCTGGTCTTCGACGTGGATACGAGTCCGAAAGCTCTCGGAACTCTCGACAAGGCGTTTAGTGTATTCGCGGTTAAGGTCGAAGGCTAAAATCTCCGCCGATGGGCATGAGTGCGCTGCTGCTTTGACAAATGCCCCAAGACCGCATGTTGGCTCAACGACGGCGGCAGGATTCAGCCCCTGGGTTGCCAATAAGGCCAGAACCTGGTCGGCCAATGATTGGGGAGTCTGATAGTCTCCAAACTCTATGCGGTGTACCTTCTTCATCATACTAATCGTTCGAGTCCATTCACTTTGCCGGCCTGTTCAATCACCCGTGCGTACTGAAGCCTCCACTGCAGGGCGTTCGATATGGTGAGGTAACCAACTTCAGGCCTCTTGCTGAGGATTTCCTTGGCCAAGTCCTCGGCCTGAATCTCGTCCACTGGCAAGAATCGCTCCATCATGAAGGCCACCAGATCGTCCGCGTTCCCAGCATTGTCGATAATCTTGAGAACGCCTGATGTCGTCTGAAAGTCTGCCGTACGACCATCTTCTACGAAGATAACATGCTTGATGTTTAGCGTAGCTGACTTCGACTGCCGGTCATCCCTCTTGTCGTAAACAAAGACCAACAAGGAGTAGCCGAGTCCATAGATTTTCTGCTTGGCGGACTTGAAGGGGCACGAAGATTGAGGCTGACGAATACTTGTCACCTTGATGTCCACGCCAAGCTTTGGGAAGTCGATGCCCTTGGCGGAGTTGCCTCGTACATAGTCAAACCGGGTGTTAAGCGATTCCTGAAACTTGTGCTCTAAGTATGTTCCGACTGCCTTCCCATCAGTTACGCCAAAGATGCTCTTTTCCTTGTGTGTGGATTCGCGTTTGGCAAAAGCCCTCGCCTCGGACTTCAGCGTATCGACTGTCAGTTGTTGTTTCTTCATGGTTTCACCTTATTTGCTGAACACTGTTTATATTGATCCGCATAACATTCCCAATACCATTGCGCCACCAATATAAGCAAGGAAAAATTAAGGCCAGTCGCTTTTTTTTCCTCGTGCCATAATTTTTACCCCAGTGAGATAGGCAAGGCCATCTCACGGGGTAAATTCTACCTCCAAAACCGGCCTGTTTACAACCGAAATCCGCCCGTGTCAATGGTTATCACTTTGCCGGCGCCGGCAAAGTGATATTGTGGCCCAAAACAGCGTAATCTGCGTAATCAGCGTCTAAAAATTCTTCGTGTTCTCTGTGGCTAAAATCTCTGTGGCAAATAAAATCAGTGTAATCTGTGGCTAAACTTCTTCTCGCCAATTTATTTTACCGGAGCGAAATTGTCAACAGTGGATTCCCTGTTCTGTGCCCAAGTGAGCATTTCCCGGGAATCTCCGCTGCGCTGCGACCGGAAATAAAATGTCAACAAAGAAACATCACATCCCTGAAAGTTTACCCGCCGCACGCCGTCAGGCGTCCCTTACGGGAGGCGAGCCGCATCTTTCTTTTACGAGATACGAAATACTAAATACGAGATACGCTATTTCACCACCGCCTGTGCCGCCCGGCTGCGCTTGCCAGCCGCACAGAACCTGGCCTCCAGCGGACGCAGCCAATTTCCTTAAGCCCATAATTTCGCGTGGCTCGTATATATCAATGGAGGACGAGTGATGACTCGTCCGGGCTGTCAGTTTTGGGTGTGGGCTGACAGCCCTCTCTTTTTCTGGCGCTCACTCCCGTTTGTTTTTTCCGGGAAGTAGTTTACTTGCTCGGCCTCCTTCGGTAGTTTCGGCCGGCATCAGCTTTTCGATTTGCTCGGCTTCGTTTATGTTTTGGCCACCTTCGGCTGAATCGGTCCTATCCCATTCATATTTCTGTTTCGGCTGGCTCGCCTGTAAGGCAGGGGCATTCTTAATGCCCCTCAGCCGATGCCGTCGGTTGTCGCAGATGCTCGCATCGAGAACAGCCGATGGCAAGGTTGCCTGCCAGCCGAAACCTCTGTGTTCCTTCGTGCCACTTCGTGGTAAAAAATACAGCGTAAATCAGCGATAATCTGCGTCTAAAAACTCTTCGCGTCCTTCGTGGTAAAAAATCCGTGACACGTAGCGAAGCGAAGAGCCCGCTTCGGAAATCTGTGTAATCTGTGGCTAAAAAATTTTGCAAATCATAAATCAGAAATGAATAATCCTGTGCCTTTTGTGCGTTTTCGTGGCAATAATTAAAATTCTCTGCGTGCTCTGCGGTAAAACCCTTTGTGTCTTCTTGGCAAAAATAGTCCATTCCGGCCGCCCCCGTCCAAAATGGTCACATCTTTCTTTACTATCACCGGCACAAATACTTAGGGAACCAATTCCCGCATTTTGGCGACCGTAATGGCCGGTTTAGCTTTTTCATTTTCTCGCCGGCAATTTAAAAATCTAAGCGCCCAACTCTTTTCAAACAAAGGACTTAAAAAAATCCTTATTGATAAAACCATCTCTGGCACGCCCTTCGCTCTATATATCCGCAGCAGTAAAACACCCGAAAGATGGGTCCGCTGAAGAGAAGTTAGGAATGTAAATGATTGTTCTTGTTCAGGCGACAATTTTGACGGTTGGATTAAGCGGCAGAAGTAAGGTTTTGAAAGAGTTGCCGATTCGATTGGTAACAATGCAGTCTGGTTTAGCGGCTGCTCGTTCTTTGAAAAATGAAAAAGTGAACAGCGTAATCAGCAGGTGGGACCTCGATGATATGCCCGATGGGAAGTTTCTAAAATCCCTCAGGGCTGCCAGACCTTCAATCCCCACGATTGCCTTCATCAGGGCAGGCAGCAAAAATCAGGAAATCACTGCCAGGGCCCTCGGCGTCTCCGCTGTCCTTGCTGAGGACGCAACCGACGATATGTTTAAGGCAACGGTTGCGAACCTCCTCGGACTAAAGGGCGTCCTCGAAATTAAGGCAATTTCTCCTGCTGAGAACGTTAAGCAGCTTACCAGAGAGATATAGTTACGCATGTCCGACGCGTAAGCGACCCGTCCTCTGAAGCCCTCATAGGGCCAGCGACGGAGGTCGGTTCGGTTTACCTGTCAGTGTAGTGAGAGCAGACACGGCGCTCTTCGGCCGTGATTAATATAGTGCTCACGATGAGTTTTCTCTCCCCCAAGCTGGGCTTTGTAACCCCAGACAGATTAAATAATCTAAAGCGCGGTTAACAGGCCCGGCAGAATATCAGCATCCCGCTCCCCCGCTGCTGTCGCAAGACAGCAAGACGCGGGGGCAAAAAGGCAGGGTGATTTTGATAACAATATCTACACATATTCTCTCCCCTTCTTCGCTGGGCCTGGACTCTCTTCACAGACCCAGCCCGAATACAAACGTGGCTTAGCCACGATTAGTATAAAAGCTCATTCTCTCTCCCCTTCTTCGCTGGGTTTGGAAAAATTCTCTTCACAAACCCAGCTCGATATCATAAGCGGTTTATTTGGCCGCAATAAAGATAACGAAAAAACTATTCATCATCTCTCCCTCTTCGCTGGGTTTGGAACCTCTTGACACAAACCCAGCACGAATACAACCGCCCCGCTGCTTCGTTTTTGCAGAGCAAAACGGCCGGGTGATTAAAATAGATGGCAGTGGAAGTGGGATGTTTGTTCTCTCCCTTTTCTTCGCTGGGTTTGGACTTGTTCAAAAAACTTGGCAAACCCAGCACGACTGCAACGCATAATCGTTTGGTGCGATTGTGCTGTATGTTGCTCCGGAGCCGAACTGTGTGCCGGTAACAGAACTCCGCAGCAGTTATAAGCAGTTTTAAAGACGTATATGTGACGTGTATTAATAAAATAGTGAACGCCTCTAAGATGCTTGTGTGCATTATGTTACGAGGCATTGAAAAGTGAAAGGAGAAGTTAATGATGAAAAAGTTGTTAGTTTTTATGATGGTTTTTGTAATGGCCTCAATGGCCAGTGCAGCGCTCCAGATTTCGGTCGACGGTGTTCAGAATCCCGTTGATTCGCAAATCAACATTGGGCCGAGCGATGAGCTGAATCTGGGCATCTGGACCGATTCTTTGATTGAAGCGGAGGTGGGCGAGGGTTACTTCGGCCTCGTCGTGAATTTAGCTAATGGGTCAATTGACCTTGCGAGCGGAGTGGCTCTCATCGAGGATGACGGCATTACGGTCGAGCACGGTTTCGGCGCTGCAGATGCGGGACTCCCGCTTCCGGCAGGCGTGGACGGCTCACTGGTCGGCGTATTCCTGACGACCACCGCCAACATAGCCGCCGACGCGACAATCTTTGACGGGTTCATTTTCCATTGCGAAGGCCTGGGCGATGCGATTATCCAGATTGTTGCGGAAGATGGAACCGTTATTGACTCGGTGATAGTCCACCAGATTATACCTGAGCCGATGACACTGGCTCTGCTTGGTCTTGGCGGATTGTTCCTGAAACGCCGCAAATAATTTTTGCGTTCAAGAATCAAAGAACGGTTGTCGCCGGGCCGGGCAGGTTAAAAAACCTTGCCCGGCCCAGTAGGCCCAGTATGTGCTTCGCGTAAGGCGCGGACCTTGCCAAGACAGCAAAGGGCATCAGTAGATAATAATGAATAAAGATAATGAAGATAGCAATTCTTATATTACATTTCGCAAGACGACAGCTTTTTGCCCCGGCATCAGCGCTGTTTGCTTCAATTGTCTGCGCAGGAAGAGGTAAATTCAAACAGGCGGAGTACTAAGAGCCTATCCGAATAACCCGGAACAACGAAACGTAATTACGGCACAGACAAGATGAAGCAAAGCCAAATAATTTTCAGGCTTCTTTTCCCAACGCGTCAAGATGCGGCGGAACCGGTTCATCCAGCTATGCGTC
>JBDRMP010000023.1:0-2251 GCA_043811995.1 Planctomycetota bacterium | reverse complement strand
CTTCGCTCCAGCCGGATGACAACCATACCTTCACCCTAACTTACACACAATTACTTACACTAAGCCTGTGCTTCGAGCACGAATAGCAGACTGAGCCGAAAACTGTCCGATGCAGGGAAAGTATGCTTATGAAATAAAACGAAAGAAATAAATCATAACCGTTGACGGCTGACCTCATAGCAGCCCCCAGGCCTGCCTGGGGGTCGGGTCATTGCGAGGCCGTTAGGCCGAAGCAATCTTGTTTTGAACATTTGAAAATTAGGATTTGGAATTTGTTTAGATATTAGGATTTAGTACTTAGGATTTACCTTTGAATGGAGGGGAGGATTATGAAAGTTAATTTACCTTACCGATTCGACCATATCTGCACCTGGCTAATTTTAACATATTACCGCTTCCGCTTCGGCCATTCCGTCCGCTTCATTCACATCAAAAAATTCAGGTTCGCAATCGTTGACCCCTACGATTACGACCGCCTCCGCCGATACAAATGGCGCATCAACCGCTCCAACAGGACCTTCTACGCCTTTTGCACCCTCTCACAAGGCCCCATCCTCAGGCCGCAAGTCCTATGGATGCACCATCTCGTCCTTCCTCCTCCTGATGGCCTCCTCGTTGACCACAGAAACCACAATGGCCTCGACAATCGCCGTTCTAATCTCCGCCTCGCCACCCATTCCGAAAATATCCAGAACGCCAGAAAAACTAAATCAAAAACCTCTTCCAGATACAAAGGCGTTGACTTCGTCAAAACCACTGGCAAATACCGCGCTCGAATCGCCGTCGCCGATAAACGCCTCTTCCTCGGCTCGTTCTCCTCCGAACTCGACGCAGCGAAAGCGTATGATGAAGCGGCCATCGAGTATTTCAAAGAGTATGCTTGTTTGAATTTCCCAAAGAAAAAAAATTGACTTCATGGCCGCGGAATCCCTCATGCCGAGAATTCGAACGCCTTTTGGGCGGAGAAATCTATGGGGGATGAAGCTGCGAGGAAGTATTTTGGAGAATACGCGTGTCTGAATTTTCCGAAGGAAAATTGACTGTCCGCTATACGCTGTCCGCTGAACGCTGTATCTGTCCATTTCGGCGAATACGCGTGTTTGAATTTTACCACGTGATTGATGTATTTATCCGCCGGCGGCGCATCCGAATAATATTTAGCCTCGGAGCGCAGCGCAGACCCCCGCTCTTTTCTTTTTTGCTTTGTGCTTACGACACAAAGCAAAAAAGCTGTGGGGGCTCAAAAATATCACGGTGAGTATGCATGCACCAATTTTTGATATTTAGCCCCGCCACTTCTGCCGTTGGCAAATGGCGGGGTTATGTTTAGCCCGGCAACTTTACCTGCCTGCACTCGCATGTCTTTGGCGGGTGTCCTCGAATGTTGTTGTCGGTTATTGCCGGGTTGCTTCATTGGCCTTCTGCCGGGGACCCACTCTTTAACCACGTCATTGCGAGGCCACAGGCCGTGGCAATCCCTGTACGCTGCACGCTGTCCGCTGAACGCTGTATCTGTCCATTTCGGCGAATACGCGTGTTTGAATTTTACCACGTGATTGATGTATTTATCCGTCGCAGGCCGACGCCTCTTCCTCGGCTCTTTCTCCTCCGAACTCGACGCCGCCCTCGCCTATGATAACGCCGCAAAACTTTACTTTGGTGAATATGCCTGCTTGAACTTCCCTGAATGATGCTGCTTGTCCTGAGCTTGTCGAAGGGCTTGTCTAAACTTTAAATGATTTCTTCTTCCTCATCCCTATTTAGCCCCGTCACCATCGCCCTCCTGCCCTCGAATGTTTTTGTCGGGGGTGGCGTGTGACGGGGTTACACAATGAACGCCCGCATCGGACGTTTGTATATAGCCCCGGCCTCTGACCGGGGGTGCAGGCGTCAGGCATGCTTAATCTCTTGTCCGCCGTAGGCGGTTTTATTGAGGAGTTACTCTGGCGAGTGGCAGGGTTTTAATCGCAAATTGCGGATTCTTAAAAAACTTGCTTTTCGTGCCAATATAACGATATACTGCTACCATAAGGCCGGAAGAGAATAACACCTTTGGACGACAACATTGCCGGACGGCAAACGATTATGCGGATTATATAATCATTATCATTATAATACTCCCCGAAATTGAGACCAGCATATAAGGTGTAAGTTGTGTTATAATTTTATCGGCAATGCGGTATGAAAGGAATCGGAATTATGGCACAACATCGGCATTTTGGCAAGGACTTCAAGGCAAAAGTGGCTATTG
>JBDRMP010000022.1:0-8424 GCA_043811995.1 Planctomycetota bacterium | reverse complement strand
TTAAACTTACACATAATACTTGACGCTATCGAATATATGGTGTTTGCAAGTATTCATATCGCGGGTTATAATGCCTAAGCGAGTAAAGATTTGAGGTAAATATGAGACGGATAATTATATTTTGTTGTTTGATACTGTCGATGGCGTGTGTCTGTATGCAGCCCGGGTCTTTGCAGGGGGCGGAAACGCTGCGGCTTAACGGGTCAGGCCAGTGGAAAGACACCAGCAGCTCCAAAGAAGAGGAGTTTCTTCTGCGTGTGGCCGAAATGAAAAAGCTCGTGGACGCGGGCCGACCAAACAAGGTTCGCAAGGCCGTAGAACAGCTAAGGGTGGACTTTCCTGAGATTGCCGGCGCGGATTTCAACGCCTTCACCGATGCTGAGATGTTGTTGTCAAGAGGAAAGCTGACAAAGGCAGTGAGACAATATGAAAAGTTCCTCGATGATTATCCCACAAGCCCGCTGCGTGACGCCGCGCTGGAAAGAGAGTTTGGGATTGCCGGCGATTATCTGGCCGGCCGCAGGAAACGGGTTTTGCTCGTATTCAATCTTCGCTGTTACGATGAGGGGGCCAAGGTAATGGAGAAGATAAGCGACCGGGCGGGCAGCACAGATATTGCCAAAAGGGCCTCATTGGCGGTAGTGCAAAGTTTCGAGAAGCGGCGCAAATACGAAGAAGCGTATCTTAAGTGGTCGGAGATACAAAATCGCTGGCCTACCGGACTATTGGCCAAAGACGCCCTGCTCGGAATGGCAAGGACAAAATACGCTACCTACCAGGGACCCGCGTATGACGCGACCGGCCTGATTAGCGCCAAAAGCTATTACGAGAATTTCAGGTTACGATATCCTGAGGAGTCGAAAAAGCTGCAGGTGGACGACATTTTGCTGCGTATAAGCGAGCAATTGGCCGAAAAGCAGCTCGGCATAGCGAAGTACTATGACAGGACCGGAAGCGCCGGGCCGGCAAATATGTATTATCAGATGGTGGTCGATGACTGGCCGGTAAGCAAAGCGGCCCAGACGGCAAACGAACAGCTAAGTAAAAAAATAAAAAGGTAAAAGTAAAAAGAATGGAAATCACAAATTCGAAATCCCAAATATCAAACAAACGCCAATGGTCAAAAATCAAAATTCCAAACGGCTGCCGCCCGTCGTTTGGGGCGTTTGATAATTGGATTTTGGGATTTGTTTGGGATTTGGGTTTTGTGATTTGGGATTTCTGTCTTCTGACTTCCGTTATCTGTTTTCTGGCCGGCTGCGAGGGATACAGCAACGCCTCGCTTTATCCGGAAGGGATTAGGACCGTTTACGTGGAGATGTTCGATAACCAGAGCTTCAGACGCGGCATAGAATACGAGCTGACCGACGCCCTGGCCAAACGGATAGAAGCTCAGATGCCTTACAAGATAGTTACCAGCCGGAACCGGGCCGACACCGTGATAAGCGGGCAGATTGTGCAGGCAAACGAATCGATATTGTCAACCGAACGACAGATAGGCAGGGCGCTGGAGAAAAATGTTGAACTGCACGCGACGATAAGCTGGAAGAACCTGCGGACGGGCGAGCTTCTGATTGACAATAAAGCTGTAAGCGCATCAGCCCGTTTCTCAAAGTGGCAAAACCAGGATTTCGCATATGGCTCGGCGCTGGCTGCAAACACGCTGGCCGAGCGAATCGTAGAACAGATGGAAACGGCCTGGTGAAAAAAAGGAAATAGGTGCTTTTTTAATAAAGCGGTAAAAATGGCTGATAATCGAAACAAAGGGCGCAGCAATAAAAAGCGATTCGAGAAGAAGGGGCTTGCCGGGAAAGGCCCGACGGCATACAGGCGAGGGCCTTTCAATCTGCTTTTGGCCGGCATAGTGATAATGACGGGATTGATTCTGGTTAACCAGTGGTATCAGCAGCGCGTAATATCTTTGCCGTATTCTGAGTTTCGGACGCATCTTCTGGAAGGACACGTCGAGGAGGTTACGGTCGGCGATACCGAGATTCAGGGCGAGTTCAACCAGACCGGTATCGAAAGCCAGGGTAAAGAAGGCGTTAAATCATTCACGGTTGATTACAAGCTGGAAATTGTCCGCGAGCAGTTAGACAAAGACCTGCGGGAAAGCGGCGTGAAATACCAGTATGCAAAAGAGCACGTTTTGCTGTGGAATCTTATAAGTATGATTTTCCCAATTGCTATTATAGGCATTTTTTTATGGTTTATGTTTGCCCGAAATCTTCGAAGTGGGGCCGGCGGAATGCTGATGTCTTTTGGTCGGAGCAAACATCGGTTACACGACAAGGAGCGGGTCAAAATCACATTCGAGGACGTCGCCGGTATAGACGAGGCCAAGGAAGAAGTGGCCGAGATAATCGAGTTTTTGAAGAATCCCAAAAAATTCCAGCGTCTCGGCGGACGAATACCGCGAGGAGTATTGCTTATAGGCCCTCCGGGATGCGGCAAGACGCTGCTGGCAAAGGCCATAGCAGGCGAGGCCGACGTCCCGTTTTTCAGCATATCAGGCAGCGACTTCGTCGAGATGTTCGTCGGCGTGGGCGCATCGCGTGTGCGGGATTTGTTCAAACAGGCCAAGGACAACTCACCGTGCATCATATTCCTCGACGAGATTGACGCCGTGGGTCGCAGACGCAGCGCAAGTTTCGCCGGCGGCGGGCACGACGAACGTGAGCAGACGCTCAACGCCATCTTGGTTGAGATGGACGGCTTCGATACGGATGACCAGGTGATTGTGATGGCGGCCACGAACCGCTCAGACATACTGGACAACGCACTAACCAGGCCGGGCAGGTTCGACAGGCAGGTAGTAGTGCCTTTGCCGGATCTGAAGGGCCGGCTGGAGATTTTGAGAGTCCACGCCAGGAAAGTCAAGATGGGCCCTGACGCCGGTCTCGAACGATTGGCACGCGGCACACCGATGTTCAGCGGAGCTGATTTGGCGGCGATTATCAATGAAGCGGCACTGGCAGCGACTATGGCCGAGAAAGATGCCATTGGAGTAGCTGACCTCGAAGAGGCGAGGGACAAGGTGCGATGGGGAAGAGCAAAGAAAAGCAGGGTTAGCGACCAGGTCGAAAGGAATATTACCGCTTACCACGAGGCAGGACATACGCTCGTTCAGTCGATGTTGAAGGAGGCAGACCCCCTGCACAAAGTCAGCATTATTCCCAGAGGCCCAATGGGAGGGGCTACATTCGCTCTGCCTGAAAGAGACAGGACCATTTTTACTAAAAAATATTGTATGGCTCTCTTGCAGGTTTGCTTCGGCGGTCGAATCGCTGAAGAGTTATTCTGTGAAGATATATCAAGCGGGGCACAGGCGGATATTATGCAGGCCACGCGTATTGCAAAACAAATGGTGATGACATGGGGGATGAGTGAGCGGCTTGGGCCTGTGAGTTATGAGTCGGAGTTCGGCTCAAAGGATATGTACTTTGTTATGCCGGGGGAAAAGGAGTATTCCGAAAAGACCGCGGAGACCATAGATGTCGAGGTCAAGCGAATTACAGACGAGGCATACAACAAGGCCAGAGAGCTTATTGAGGCCAACAAGGACAAGCTCGAACAGATAGCCAAATCGCTTCTGAAGTATGAGACGCTCGATGCAGACGACGTGAAGGTGATTCTGGCGGGCGGCACCCTTGATAAGCCAACGGTGTCGGATTTACTGGCGGCAGAGCAGGCAAAGGATAAAAAGCCGGCCGGAGACAAACCTGCGGAAAAGCCACAGTAACGAAAAAAGGTATCAGGAACCTTTTTTATTTTAAGCAGAATGGATATGAGGGGCAAAAGAAGCGGGATATTATTGGTGTTTGTGTTGCTGGCGGCTGGTACCCTTGCACTCGAAGCCGCGGAGAAACGAAAGGTTGACGTCGTCAGCTTCTGGGCCGAGCAGCAATACGATGCGGTGTCGCCGGGCGGCAAAAGCGCTGTCGCAATTCACTTTGAATTGGAAAAGGGCTGGCACTTTTACGCCTCAGCGGATACGGACCCGGGCGGGATGAACCTCAAATTCGAACCCAACGAACAGGGGCCACATATACTGACTTTTTCCAAACCGATATTCCCCAAAACGGACTGGCTATATGACGAGGCGCTCGGCAAAAAAATTGAGGTCATAGGCGGCAAATTCACGGTTTATCTGCCGTTTGAAACAGCCGCCGACGTTGCTGAGCCAAAAGCCATTGTAGTTGATATTGGCATAAATGGCGCGGTTTGCACAGAGACGCAGTGTCGCGTGCCGGATTTCGGCAGCGTAAAAACAGCGGTGAAGATAGAAAAGGACGCGACGAGTCAACAGCCAAAGTTTGTCGTGCCTGAGGCGCAGACCCCGACAAAGACCGCATCAAGGTCTGCCGGACAGTGGGCAAGCTATTCGGTCTGGGCGGCTTTAATTCTGGCGTTTGTGGCTGGCTTGTCGCTCAATATTATGCCCTGCGTCTGGCCGGTGTTACCCATAATCGTGATGCGGCTTGTCGAGCAGGCCCGCCAGGGCAAAGGCAAATCGATTACGATGGGGCTTGCGTTTTGTCTCGGGATACTGCTTTTCTTCGCGTGTTTGGCCGGGGCAAATATCATTTTGCAAGTTTTTTACGGACAGGTCTTGCAGTGGGGCGACCAGTTGCGCAATCCGGGATTTTTGACGGCAATGGCGATGTTATTGGTTGTGCTGGCGTTATTTATGTTCGGCTTATTCACAATAAATGTGCCGTCATCGCTGGCAGGAAAAAGTGGTTCAGCAGGAGGTTATGGCGGTGCGGTTGGGATGGGATTTTTAGCGGCGATTTTGAGCACGCCTTGCAGTTTCGGGATATTGGCGGCGGCGTTTGCCTGGGCGCAGACCCAGAAGCTTGCCCTGGCGACACTGGCGATGATGACAATTGGCATCGGTATGGCAGCCCCTTACGCGATATTGACCGCGGTGCCGGCGTTATTGAAAAAGACGCCTAAACCGGGACGCTGGATGGAGCTTTTCAAGCAGACCATTGGGTTTGTGCTTCTCGTTATCGCAGTCAAGCTTATCGCGGCCTTACCGGGCGAGCGAAGAATCGGCGTGCTGTATTTCTCGATTGTGCTCGGTTTTTGTGTCTGGATGTGGTCGGGCTGGGTGAGCTTCGGGGCCTCGGCAGTGAGGCGATGGGTCGTAAGGACAATCGCTGTTGGACTGGTGGTTGCGGCCGGTTTTGCGTTCCTGCCCGCGGCCAAACCGTCGCTTGTCGACTGGCAAAAATACGATGCGGCTGCGATAAAGGCGGCGCTTGCTGAGAAAAAACCCGTCCTGATAAAGTTTACTGCCGACTGGTGCCTGAGCTGCCAGGTAGTGGAAAAGACCGTCTATTCACACAAGGATATCGCGGAATTGATAAAACAAAAAGGAGTTTTGGCAATTAAGGCCGATACTACCTTGAAGGACTATCCGGCTACCATCGCCCTCAAAGAAATCTACAACGAGCCGGGCGTTCCTGTGAGCATATTGCTTGTCCCCGGCGAGGAAGAGTCGATAAGGTGGCGCGGGATTGCCTTCGGGGATGAGTTAAAAGCGGCGCTCGAACAATTGCAGGGACAATAACGACGGCCAGTGGCAAAAAAGACAGTCAAAAAATTTAAGGTCGATAAAAAAGAAGCTGCCCGGCGGGTCAAAAAGATACTACTGATTTTGAAGAAACAGTATCCCGGCGCGACGGTTGCTCTGCGGTTCGGCAATCCTCTCGAATTGCTGATTGCGACGATACTTTCCGCCCAGTGCACCGATAAGCGTGTGAATATGGTGACACCAGGTCTGTTCGCTAAATACAAGTCCGCCGAGGACTGGGTTAAAGCCAAGCTTGAAAATATCGAAAATGACATACGCAGCACCGGCTTCTACCACAATAAAGCTATCAGTATTAAGGGTGCCTGTCAGACGATAATTAAAAAATTCGATGGTTCGGTGCCGGATACAATGGATGAGCTGGTGACATTGCCAGGAGTCGGCAGGAAAACGGCTAATTGCGTCCTGGCCAACGCCTTTGGGCAGCCGGCGATAATGTGCGATACGCACGTGATTCGGCTCAGCCGTAGGATTCAGTTATCGGAAAACAGCGACCCGGTAAAGCTCGAGTTCGATTTGGCCGAAATAGTCCCTAAGAAGGACTGGACGATTTTCAGCCATACGCTGATACTTCACGGCCGAAACGTCTGCCAGGCGAGAAAACCGGATTGCGACAACTGTGCGATATCAAAGTATTGTCCTTCCGCGAACAATCCGTCCCTGTGGTGAGGCCTTGGGCGCACCCGGCAAGGACGAAGTATTTTAAAGGAGTATTTTGAATGATGTCCAACGTAACAAGCCAGCCGGTTGAAGACCTTTGGCGCATATTTCGGATAATGTCCGAATTCGTGGAAGGTTTTCAGGAGTTGTCCACTGTCGGCCCCGCCGTTTCGATTTTCGGCTCCGCCAGAATAGACCGAGAGCATAAGTATTACAAGCTCGCCCAGAAAACCGCTTACGAAGTGGCAAAAGCGGGATTCGGAGTCATAACGGGCGGCGGCAGCGGTATTATGGAGGCCGCTAACAAAGGGGCGGTCGCAGCAGGAGGCAAGAGCGTCGGGTTGAACATCGAGCTTCCCAAGGAGCAGATGCCGAACGAATATCAGAATATATCCCTGAGCTTTAGGTACTTCTTCTGCCGAAAAGTTATGTTTCTCAAATATGCGCACGGCTTTATAGTTTTCCCCGGCGGCTACGGCACGATGGACGAATTTTTCGAGTCCGTGGTGCTGATTCAAACCCTTCGTCAGGCGTCGTTCCCCGTCGTGCTTATGTGCAGCGACTTTTGGAAGGGGCTGATTGACTGGATGGCAAAGAAAATGCTTAAAGAAGACAATTTCATACATGAGAAAGACCTGCACGTTTTCTCGCTTGTCGATGAGCCGGCCGAGGCAGTGAAGATTATAACCGACTTCAGAGAAGCCGAAGGGCAAGCCGGCCTGCAGCTTCCCGGCGGTATGAGAACTACGTGACGGTGTCGGTGTGTTGTTCCGGTAGTGCCTCAGTGAGGTGTTTTAATAGATAATCTTTTCCCGGGCCGCCGAGGTGTTCCCAGGGCAAAATGTCATTTGTTGCAAACTGCCTTTGTGCGGCGGCATCAAGATTCATCCCGTGTTTTTGAAACGCCTCCTGCCAGATTTCCGGCTTGAATGATTCTCGCCATAAATCAAATTTTGCCCCGTTTCGCCAGGCAAACTCAATCACGTCGGCTAATCGCCTGTCGCCGCGTCCTATGGCAGATTCGAGAATCGATTGCTCGATACCGTGAAATTTGAACTGTAAGAACTTCGCGCCCAGTTTTTTCTTCTCGTCGAGTATAAGCCATTTTGCCTGCTCGAAGTATTCCCTCGGTTTCTGTGCCAGCCAGCCAAAGGGCGTATGCGGCTTGGGCACCAGCCAGCTCACCGTGATATTGACCGAGGCGGTTTTTCCGTCAACTTCCCTGCGTAATTTCGCCAGCTTGTCAGCCAGATGGACTATTTGCTTTACGTCGTCCTCGGTTTCGCCAGGAAGGCCTGTCATAAAATAAAGTTTCAGTTTTTGCCAGCCCGCCTGATATGCAGCCGATACGGCGGCAAAAAGGTCCTCGTCCCTGATGGGTTTATTGATGATTTGCCGCAGCCGTTCCGTTGCGGCCTCAACCGCAATCGTCAGGCCGCTTTTACGCACAGATGAGACAAGCTTAGCCAATCGCTGTAAATGCTTATCGACGCGCAAACTGGGCAGGGACAATCCGACGTATTTGTCCGCGAAATAATTGTGAAGCTGCTCGATGAGCTTTTCAAGGTCGGGATAATCAGCGGTTGACAAGCTCAATAAACTTACGGTATCGAAGCCGGTCGCGTGGTAACAGGCCTTTGCAATCTCAACAATTTTTTCGATACTGCGATAGCGAATCGGCCTTCGACAGAAACTCGCCTGGCAGAACCGACACCGGCCGGGACAGCCCCGCATAATCTCGATACTGATTCGCTCGTGAACCGCCTGTGCGAAAGGCACAATCGGCTTCAAGGGCACAGGCGCGTTATCGAGGTCTTCGACAACTGCATTTTTGAACTGTGTCGGCAAATCAGGGTGCAGAGGCACAAGCGATGTGATTTTTTCGCTGGCATACTCAAGTTTGTAAAGCGAAGGGACATATGCCCAGTCAAACTTTTTTACAGCGGCGAGCAATATGTCTTTTCCCCCGCCCTGCCCTTCGTAGCGCAGCGTAGAAGGGTCTTTTTTCAGCCGGAGAATCAAATTTGCCAAATCGACGATTGCGTTTTCCGCCTCGCCTAAGACAAAAAGGTCTATAAACTCAGCCATTGGCTCACAGCAGTTCGTCATCCCGCCGCCTGCGATGACAAGCGGGTCGGTCTCATTTCGGTCTTTGCTTCGCACGC
>JBDRMP010000021.1:0-6456 GCA_043811995.1 Planctomycetota bacterium | reverse complement strand
GTTAAATGTGGATGGTTAACCTGTGCTTCGAGCACGAATAGCAGACTGAGCCGAATACTGTCCGATGCAGGGAAAGTATGCTTATGAAATAAAACGAAAGAAATAAATCATAACCGTTGACGGCTGACCTCATAGCAGCCCCGACACTTGCTTGCCCTCGAATGTCTTTGTCGGGGGTGTCGGGGTTACTTACACCATTACCGCTTTGCGGCGTATTTAGCCCTGGGTTTCACCCAGGGTTGCCTGCGTGAGGTCTGCTTTATTCTTTTAATCCGAAGTCCTTGACTTCGGGGGTTATATGGCGGGTTTACCCTTCCCACTCTTCTCACCTGTTCAACTTTCTACTGCTCAACTATCTCGCGAAGCGATGGGGGTTACCCTGGCAGGATTACTCCCTTACCTCTCTGCGAATGTTTTTAGACCTTCCAGTGTTTGGTATATCTCAGAAAAGGCTGAGCCGTGGCCCCTGCCCCACCTATCGAAGGCGTCGGCAAACTTATTCAATTCGTTCTGAAAAGCTTCTTTCTCGCCAGATGACTCCCAAACGCCAAGCTTCTGGAATTCCTGTTCCAACTTATCCGATGGCTGATCACTAAACGCTCCAAGATAGAGTAATACAGCCCACCAAAAAGAATGATCGCCTTTTAATAAGCTTAACTCCTTTATATATATTGTAAATTCTGACAATGAAATTTCCCGGCTTCCTATCTTGTGATAAAAATCAGGATTCTTTATGGACAGTGCAGTCATAAAAAATGTCCCAATTTGCTTACCCCATGGCAATTCAGAATCTGTTTTTTTAGTAGTTGAAAGAACATGAGCTGTGGTTCGGAAAAATTCATGTATCTGCCGCGCGTTCAGGGAAAACGCTACGCATAGTTCGACAATATTATCTGTGCGAAACCTATCGAGTTTGGCATAAGGGAATCGGTTTTTCTTTCCGAATGCTTCTTCGCTAAGATATTCCGTTACAAGCTTTCGGCAAAAGTAGTCTGTCATGGGCTGGGATTTTACCGGCAGATTCACATGCCTGTGAGCAAACTTGCGATAGTACTCATTAAAATCAAGTTGTTGGCCAAACAATGCCTTGGCTGATGAAGCCAATTGGGTTTTGTCAACACCAATCACAAAAATAAGCCCGCTGATATCGAAGAAGTGCTTGATTGTCTCCAAGAACTCGATTGCATAATTAGGCCTGCACCGATCTAGCTCATCTATAATTACTAATATAGAATTCTCAGACTTCTCAGTAAGATCTCTAAGCAAAGTCTTTAGCTCTTCGAAAAGCTTTTGCCTTTCCTGATAGAGTTGAAAACAAGCATGTCCAATTTCTGGTTTTGCAATGCCATCCGTAGATTCAGCGTATTGACCTGCCTTAATTACATCAACACCTGTAAACCTTTGGACAACATCATTCCCAATGCACAAAGCAAACTTGCCAAGCTTGCCGGCAGTCTCTTTAATCGTTTCCGTGTTTTTGCTGGGTTTCAGAATATCCAGTAGGTACGATACAATTGCCAATAAGGGGTCCCCTTGAAAATCAGACTCCCATGCGTTTATGTACACGACCTTAAATGGGGCATCTGCCGCCCCGAGCTTATTTGCCCACATTTCAAAAAAAGTGCTTTTCCCACTTCCAAATTCGCTATTTAGACTCAGGACGAAACTTTCTTCAACAAACTGAGATTCCACCTTAAGATACGCTGTGAGTTGGTCTGCAAACGGCTCCAAACCATACTTGTCAAAATCTGAAAAAGTCTTAGTCATTTTAAACCATCATTTTAAAAATGATCATTCAGTCTTTATAAACCGCATTACAGCGCCGCCATCAGTGTATTACTGGCTGCGCCCTTGCCCGCTTTTTTCTTAACCGCACTCTTTCTAATTCGTCGTTCGTCATTCGCACGAAATACGCTTCACGAGATACGCTTCACGAAACACTATTTGCTCCACGCTGTTTCCTCCTTGGGTGTGTGATGATTATACCTTTTGAGGACTAAAGCACAAGTTTTTTGCGATTAACTTTTTCACGCTTTTAGAATATCATCCCTCTTGGATACCACAATTTTGATTTTTGCCTTTTGATTTTTAATTTATGTTTGCTTGCCTTGCCATCCGATACCCGGCAGGAAACCTGCCGGAAACGGACCAGAACTTTCCTAAGCCCATAATTCCGCATGGCTCGTATATATCAGAGGACGGGTGATGATTCGTCTGGGCTGTCAGCTTTGGGTGTGGGCTGGCAGCCCTTTCCATTTTTGGCGCTCACTCCCGTTTGTTTTTTCCAGGAAGTAGTTTACTTGCTCGGCCTCCTTCGGTAGTTTCGGCCGGCATCGGCTAATCAGTGTTATTTTACAGTCAGCCGGCAAATCGCCAAAGGCGGTGCCCCTAAGGGGCGGGTGTTATTTGCTCGGCTGATAAAAAGAAGCCCGTGTTTTCGGGATTCTGCGAACGAAGCCGAAGGGCAGTAAAGAAGCTTGCTTCGAGAATGCCCTTGGCTGAGAACGCATAGCCGAGCATTCTCCTGTCTTCTCTTATTAAAATGTTCATAGTCCTTTTGATTAATCAAAAGGACTATGACAATATGTGGCTGACTAAATCCGCCTGCCCTTCGTAGCGTTAGCGAAGAAGGGTGTAATCTGTGTCCATCTGTGTCTAAAAAATCTTTGTGGTTTAGTGCCTTTGTGTCTTGGTGGTGAAAAACAGCGTAAATCTGCGTTAATCAGCGTCTAAAAAACCTTCCGGCGTAAGCCGTCCCCAAGCGGAGTGTTCCTTCGTGAACTAAGCCCCCGCGTTTTCTTGTCAAAGACAAGAGCGGGGGGCGTGGTAAAAAAATTCTAAGGAAAACTCTGCGTCCTCTGCGTTCTCCGCGGTGAAACAAATCAGAAATGCTTTAACGCCCTTGCCATTTTGCCATTGAAAAACAGTTGGCGGTGTCTAAAATTCTCTGTGAACTCTGTGTGCTCTGTGGCTATAATAAATAAATATCTCTGCCTGCCCTGCGTCCTGTCCGGCGTAGCGCAGCGACCTGTCCTCCGAAGCCCCTTAGGGCGAAGGATGGAAGACGGAAGCTTTAGCGAAACAGGGTGGCTGAAAGAACGGAAAAACTACTATGGCTGACTTTGACTGGAAAGAAAAATACAAGGCAAAAATAACTACCGCCGCCTCGGCGATGAAACTCGTCAAATCAGGCGACCACATCTTTATCGGCACCGCCTGCGCCCAGCCCCAGCACCTCGTCGCAGCCCTCATCGAGCACTCCGCCCACATCTACGACGCCCACATCGTTCATTTACTCACTATTGGGGCCGCTCCCTACGCCGACGAGAAATTCCGCGAAAAATTCAAAATGAACTCATTCTTCATCGCCGACAACGTCCGTGACTTGCTCAGCAAAGGTATCGGCGACTATACCCCAATCTTTCTTTCCGAAATACCCGATGAATTTGAAAGTGGCCGAATCCCCCTCGACGTCGCCCTCATTTCCGTCACTCCGCCCGACGTCAACGGCCTGTGCTCCCTCGGCGTCTCCGTCGATATCGTCAAGGCCGCCGCCGCAAACGCCAAATACGTCATTGCCCAGGTCAACTCCCGTATGCCGCGCACCTTCGGCGATTCCTTCCTTCACGTCAACTCCATCGATTGCCTCGTCCCCTTTGACGAAGATATTATCACCGTTCCCGTTCTCGAGACCGACGAAACGCTGCACCGAATCGGTGAAAATATCGCCCGCCTCGTCGAGGATGGCTCCACCATAGAGTGTGGCATAGGCCGAGTCCCACAGGCACTCGCCGAATCCCTCAAAGACAAAAAAGACCTCGGCATCCATACCGAAATGTTCGGCGACTGGATTATCGACCTCATCGAATGCGGCGCCATTACCTGCGCTAAAAAAACCGTCAACCACGGCAAAGTCGTCGCCAGCTTCTGTATGGGCTCGCGACGCCTTTACGACTACATCGACAATAATCCCTTCTTCGAATTCTACCCTACCCAGTACGTCAACGACCCCTACCTCATCAGCCAGCACGAAAAAATGGTCGCTATCAACGTCGGCCTCGAAATCGACCTCACAGGCCAGGTTTGCTCCGATTCCCTCGGCTATCAATTTTACAGCGGCATAGGCGGCCAGGTCGATTTCATCCGCGGCGCAGCTCGCAGCAGGGGCGGCAAAGCCATCATCGCTATGCCCTCCACCGCACGCTCAGGCGAAGTCAGCAGAATCGTCCCCCACCTCACCGAAGGCGCAGGCGTCGTTACCACACGCGGCGACGTCCATTACGTTGTTACAGAATACGGCGTCGCCTACCTCCACGGCAAGAGTATCCGTGAAAGGGTCCTCGACCTTATCAATATCGCTCATCCCAAATTCAGGACCGGGCTTATCCAGGCCGCCAAAGCGCAAAAATATATCTACGAGGACCAAATCGAGATGGATTGGGCCAAGGTCCGGTACCCCGCCGAGCTTGAAAAATACGACACCCTCCGCGACGGCACCGAAATCTTCTTCCGTCCCGTCAAGCCCACCGACGATGACGAACTTTCTGAAATGCTCTACTCCCTCAGCGAAAAATCTGTCCAGACAAGGTATATGACTCACACGATGACCTTCCCCCACAAGGACGTCCAGCAGCTCACCAACATCGACTACCAGCAGGATATCGCCATCGTTGGCGTCGTCCCCGGCCCCTCCGGCGAGGTGCATATCGTCGCTATGGCTCAGTATTTCCTCGACCCAAAAACCCAGGCCGCAGAAGTCGCATTTATTGTCCACGACGAATGGCAGCAAAAGGGTATGGGCACCTACCTTTTAGATTACATCACGAAAATCGCAAGGCAGCGGGGCGTCAAACACTTCTACGCGAAGGTCCTGCCGGGCAACAAACCGATGCTCGCCATATTCCACAACTCCGGCTTCCAGGTGAATACCACCTTCGACGGCGAGGTTTACAATATATCTTATGACCTTAAGTGATGGGAAGAGCCAGTGGTGACCGCAAAGCCCGCCGCATTCATTTATTCGCCTCAGCTCGAAGAGTATTCTTATCCCCCCGACCACCCCTTTAATACAATCCGCGCCAAAAAGACACGCGAAATCGTAAACTCGATGGGTCTCTTAGCCAGCCCCGATAGAATTGAAGTGCCCCCCGAACCCGCCGACAGAATGGTTCTCAAAAAGTTCCACTCCGCTCGTTACCTCCACACGCTCCAGAAGGCCTCCAAAGGCCAGTGGGAATCCGAAGCCCTCAATATGGGTCTCGGCACCTCCGACTGTCCCGTCTTCAAAGGTATGTATGAGTATGCCCTTCTCGCCGTCGGCGCCACCCTCACCGGCGCCCGGCTTATCCTCGAGGGCTCGGCCCGCGCCGCCTTCAACCCCTCGGGCGGCTTTCATCACGCCCACCCCGAACGCGCATCCGGCTTCTGCTACATCAATGATGTTGCTCTTGGTTGTATGGTTCTCGCCGAGCAGGGCAAAAAGGTTTTATATCTCGACGTTGATGTGCATCACGGCGACGGCGTCGCATACGCCTTCTACGACCGCAGCGATGTTATGACAATCTCGCTGCACCAGAATCCGCGGACGCTTTTCCCCGGCACCGGCTTCGAAAACGAAATCGGCAAAGGCCCTGGCCGCGGCTACTGCGTCAATATCCCTATGCCCATCGGCACTTACGACGAGGCCTATCTTCTCGCGATTGACACCATTGTCCTGCCCTTGATTCGCGCCTTCAAGCCCGACGTCTTTGTCTTCGAGCTTGGCGCAGACGCACTCGCCGGCGACCCATTGGCCAACCTCGCGCTTACCAATAACGTCTATGTCGAGGTCATCAACCAGTTGCTTTCCTTCGATAAGCCAATCCTTATGGCAGGCGGAGGCGGCTACAACGTCGATAACACCGCCCGCGCCTGGGCGCTCGGCTGGTCCGTCCTCTGCGGCGCAGATGCCGACCTCGAATCCAATATCATCGTTGGCGGGATGATGCTCCAGACCACAGAATGGCAGGGCGGCCTCCGCGACAGAAACCTGCCTGTTACCGCTCAGCAGCGCGACTCCGTCCTTCCCGCCCTCAACGCTACCCTCGATACCCTTAAGGCCACACTGTTTCCCCTCCACGGCCTGTAAATTTTAACGCTGAAATCGGGGCTTATTCCTATTACTTTGGTGGGATAAAACGCTTGCCGGAGCGCAGCGGAGGTCCCCGAGTGGTTCTTCTTTGGTTTTACTACAGGGGATCCATTAACTGTCGATTTACCCGAAACGTTAAAATGGCAAGGTAAAACGTTTGTATAATACATCTGTATAATACAGTTGTATAATACAAATGTATGATATCCAGCACTAATCTCTTAAAGATTCGATTAATCTCGAACGTGAGAAAATAGGGGATATCGATAGTCGCTCCTTGCCCGATGGCTATTTTGGAGATTAGTGCTGGATTCGACAAAAGCGCG
>JBDRMP010000020.1:0-6970 GCA_043811995.1 Planctomycetota bacterium | reverse complement strand
GTTAAATGTGGATGGTTAACCTGTGCTTCGAGCACGAATAGCAGACTGAGCCGAATACTGTCCGATGCAGGGAAAGTATGCTTATGAAATAAAACGAAAGAAATAAATCATAACCGTTGACGGCTGACCTCATAGCAGCCCGCCGTTTCACGGAGGGTTGCCTGCGAGAGGGTAGCTTTATGTTTAGCCGTCGCCGTACCGGCGATGGGTTATCTCCTGTTTCCACTGTGTCCATCCCGTCCACGGCGTCCATTTCGTCCATACTGTTCTCGGCGTGATTTATCCGCCTCCGGCGGAATGAACAACGAACTGTGAACAAATACGTGGTCTTGAAACCCGGGCGAAATCTGAATTCTTGCTATTACCCTTATGGCAGCGTAAAATCAGCATAAATCGTGTTGCATATTATTGTGTGCGGGGAAGAAAAATGAACTACACAAAAATCAAAAGATTGTCGCTAAAAGTTTTCATCGGCTTTCTCGGCCTGACGGCAATTATTGCGATGATATCGGTGCTGATAGGCAAGTTCGGTAAAGTTGAAGTGAAGATTCTGGCAACGACTTTCACAATATCGGTGGCAAGTATATGTTCGATGTCATGTGCCGCCTTCATTGACAGGAAGAAAGTTGTGTGGCTCGGTCTTTTGGGAATTGTTCTGTCGGTATTGGCCGCGGTCCTTCTGATTGCAGGCATGTGGTCGGAAATCGAAAATGAGGTATGCTGGAAGGTTACGATTACGTTCATTGTGTTTGCTGCCGCCCTTGTTTATGCCTTCCTGCTGGTTCTTCCCGAGCTTGATAAGGGGCATAAATGGGTCCAGCCGGTATCGTCGGTTTCAATTGGAATACTTGCTCTGCAGATAGTAGTCGCCGTATGGGGCGAGATTGAGGATGTGGACTGGTATTATCGAATTCTTGCCGTTGTGGCTATTATTGTTGGGCTCGAGACGCTGGTCATTCCGATATTGATGAAACTGCGAAAAGGAGATGGACGAAAAAATGACAAGATAGTCCTGGAGAGAATAGATGGAGATGTTTACAGGGATTCTGCCGGCAAGAAGTACCGATTGATGGAAATGGACGCCGAACCAGCCGCCAGAACTGACTCGTGATAAATGCTCGCTCCTTAGCTCAGCTGTTATTCATTGAATTGGATACGTTTTTCTCGCCACTGCCGTTAAATCACAAATCACAAATCCCCCTTTCCCCTGCGTCAAGACAATTATACTCCCGCCCACAGGGCCTCCGCAATTTTACATTTTACATTTTGATTTTTGAATTACTTCTACCCCGCAGTGTGCGTGAAAGACAAAAAGCGAGCAGCGAAAGAATCGCCACCCAGCTTACAGACATAAATATCCACCCGGCCGTAGTCATACTTCAATCTCCTCCCCCTTGTCCCCGAATGTCTTTGTCGGGGATCCAGTTGTTCCCCTTCTGCGTTTCCACGCCTTATAGACCAGAAAGACCAGCAGGACGAAAAACGTCAGCAGCATTAACCGTATGCCGAAGATATACGGGACATTTTCCTTGGGGACGTCTCTAAGAAGGATAAAGGGAATGCCGTCCTGGTAGAACCACGAGCCGAGAATCACTAACAGAAAGGCGGGGGTGACATATTTGATGATGAAACAGTATATTCGCGGAATCGTGATGTCCGAGCCGGCGTGCAGCTCCGTCCAGGCCCTGTCCATACCGAATATCCAGGCAAACAGTATCGTCTCGATGGTCGCGAAAAGCACTAAGCAAAACGTCCCGCCCCAGAAATCCATCTCATCGACCGCTCCCTTACCTAAAAGAAAAATCACGGGCTGGCAAAGTATGAACCCGCCGACTGCAAAAATCATCGTCGCCTGTTTTCGAGAAAGGGTGAACTCGTCTTCGAGAAACGCCACCGCCGGCTGCGCCAGCGAAATCGAGGAGGTTATCCCTGCGATAAATAAAAGCCCGAACCACATAAAGCCGAGTATATTGCCGAACGCCATTTTCTGCAGAACAAGCGGCATCGTAACAAAGCCGAGGTTAAATGCGCCGCCTGCGGCGATTTCGTTAATAGTGACAGGCCCGAAGAAAGCGAATGCGGCCGGTATGATTATCGACCCGCCTAATATCACTTCAGCCGCCTCGTTGGTTGCCGCGGCCGTCAGGCCCGACAAGGCAACGTCGTCATTTTTGGTCAGGTAGCTTGCGTAGGTGAGAATTACGCCGATACCGCAGCTTAGCGTAAAGAATATCTGCCCCGCTGCGGCAAGCCATACCTTCGCATCGGCCAGTTTTGCCCACTGCGGGTTCCACAGATACCCCAAGCCGTTGGTTATGTTCCAGTCGGGCTTCGCGGCGTCGGGTGCGCCTAACGTCAGGACCCTTATCATCAGAACCACCGCGAATACGAACAGGACAGGCAGCCCGTATTTACAGAACTTCTCGATTCCTTTGCTTATCCCCAAATAGACAATCACGCCGTTTATAAGGAAGGTTACGAGGAAAAACACGTAAGCCGTCCCGACCCCGTTGAAAAACTCATTGTGCACAAGCCCCTGATACCCTTTTAGAAACGCCGTCATACCGGCCTCATCGGCGCACGCGCTGTATTTGCCGAACAGGGCAAAGAAGCTATAGCCCAGCAGCCACGACTCGATATAGATGTAATAGATGAATATGACGATTGGTCCGAATATTCCGATAACCCCGAAGTATTTGATGAACTTGTTTTTCTCCCACATCGAATGAAACATCCCCGGCGCCGTCGAATGCCCAAATCCTCCTCCGAAACGGCCGATGGTCCACTCAATCCACATAAGCGGCAGGCCGATGAGGAAAAAGGCGATGAAATAGGGAATCATAAAGGCGCCGCCGCCGTTACGTGCGGCCTGGACGGGGAATCGCAGGAAATTGCCGAGGCCGACCGCGCTGCCTGCGACGGCGAGTATTATGCCGAGCTTGCTTGCCCATCTTTGCCTGGCCATAATCCGTTTTATAAAATGCGAGGATATTGAAAAACATAAGATTGCTTCGTCGTCTCCCTGCTTTCTTGCGAAAGCAAGAAGGGGGACTCCTCGCAATGACAAAAAACACTATTTTTCAATACCGAGCAGCTTAAGTGTATCGCGTTCGATAATGCGCTGTATATTTTCGCGCGGGACGGTCGGGAGATTGGTTGCGCCGAGGAGGCGATTAAAGCCGAGGAGCCTTTCGATACACTGCTGTGCGCGTGCGGCGGGGAAGGCGCTGCCGAAGAGAAGTTTGTCCATTACATCCAGCTCGTGCGCGGCGACGACGAGATTATAGACCTCCCAGATGCTGCCTGGCTTTACGGAGAGGTCGCCGAAGACGTTAGGGTGTTTTTCGAGAAGACACAGTGTCTGCTCTGTAAAGGGCCGGCCCATATTCCCGATGATGATTTTAAGCGCCGGGAACGTGCGGGCGATTTCGTCGAGGAGAAACGGGCGTGCATATTCGAGGAAGCCGCCCGGGCCGATGGGGCTGTTATGGAAGAAGACCGGCAGGGCAAGCTCCTGGGCGGATTCGTAAAGCTGGAAAGCCGTCGAGTGCGCGGGGTGAAAGCCGGTTTGTGAGCAGTATAAGACGATGCCTTTGAGACCCCGTTTTTCGGTGGCGGATTTTACGGCCCTTGTAGAAAGGTTGTCGGTGAGGGGATTGAGAAAGGCGAAGCCGACCATTTTCTGGTCGTATTTGGCGACGTATTCGCCCAATTCTGCGTTGGCCTTGTCGGCGTCATCGTCCGGCGAGGCGAGAACGATACATTTATCGACGACCTCAGAGGCCTCGATGTGCTCGGAGACATCGAGATTTTCTCGGCCGGCGCATTTTATGTGCGTGTGGCAGTCAACCACCATATCAAGTCCCTTCAATTTGGGTAGTTATACGTTATCTGCCGACTGGGGAAGCGTCAAGGGGAAAAATTCTCGATGCCGGATGCGGGATGCTCGATTCTCGTTGCCGAAGGTGGGTTTCGTCGTTCGTATATCGTATATCGCGGGAGCGATGGTGATTTTAATACAATAAATTTGACGCGGGGGAAAGGGGATTTACCCCATGAGATACTATGCAATATTCTTATATGCCGACAACAAACAGGACTATATAATACTATTGAAACCTTTTGAGAATGGGTTATCTCACGGGGTAGTTAATTTGACAGTTGCCTAAGGCCGGGATATGTCTTTGAACCGTTTTATACAGACCGAATAATCATTGTTCGGCAGGAGAAATGAAATGGAAAAACTTCGATATCATCATATTGGAATTCCTACTAATAAACCTCTACCTAAAGAAGGCTACAGCCCCGAATACAAGATGACTGCATCCGGGTATTATCAAAATCCGTATGGCATTGAGTGGATGAATTTCGATTCCGATTGCCCCTTGCCGGAGTTGGTGAAAACAGTTCCCCATGTAGCTTTTGCTGTGGACAACATCAAAGCAGTAATTGCCGGCAAAAACGTAATCGTCGAGCCAAACAGCCCCGCTGAAGGTGTGACAATTGCTTTCATTGTTGTTAATGGCGCCCCAGTCGAGTTTCTTCAGTTTGATAGGCCGGAGTCAGAAATATGGCCTCATGGGGCTCAGTTCAAGATTTAATAGAAACTTAGTGGTTGCCGGAAACAGTCCGAGTTTCCCGTTCTATACGGACTGTATAATCATTGTTCGACGGAAAAGGAGGCCTGACATGCTTTTAATGGGCACTATGGGTTGGATAATTATTGGCGTGGCTGTTGCGATTTTGGCTGTAGTTATTGGAATGAAAATAAAAGATAAATATTTTTAGAAAAGAGGGGGGCGTAGTTCATAGTTCATAGTTTGTTGTTCGTAGTAAAGCGATACTCGATGCTGGATGCGCGATACTCGATTCTCGTTGCCGAAGGTGGGTTTCGTCGTTCGTATATCGTATATCGTGAAGAGTGAAGCGTATCTCGCAGCTTAATGCAAAAATCAAAAAACAAATTGTCCTGTAGAAAACAATGCGAACTGTCATTTCGAGCGAGTCGAAGGCGAGTCGAGAAATCTGATTTTTAACAGATTTCTCCACTCCGTCCCGACAGGTCGGGACTCCGGTCGAAATGACGGCGGGTCTTTTCTACAAAGCAAAAGCAAATAGCGAAATTGCGGTGTCGCTGCGCGACGGGATTTTAATAGATTCTTCTGTGACAAGCTCAGGATAAACGGGCTGGGTTTCAGTGCAAAAATAAATCCGCCTGCGGCGGACAAGAATGCAAAATGCAAAAATACAAATAAAAATGAAAAAAGGCCGGGAGTCGCGTTATAAACGGGTTCCACGGCCGAATTCTCAATGCTACAATAGAAGTTAGGATTTTCGTTTTCGCAAAAACAGGCCGCCGAGGCCGAGCAGGCCAATCGTCGTTGGCTCGGTAATGTGGATAATCACTGAATCAACAAGAGGCATCTCATATCCATCGGGTGTTTCATAAAGCTTAATCATCACATCAGTGAAGTCTGCATCAGAATGAAAAAGGATCTCATCGAAGATTATTGAACCGGCATCTATTTGGGAGGTTTCCATGAGCCAGATGCTACCACCGATGCCATCTTCACTCGGGGGAAGGGAAAAATTTGCTTCTACGGCACTCATCGTATGAAAGAGGGTAATTCCAGGATCGTTGTCATAGGGCGGGACAACGATACCGCTAGTATAATCAATAGAGCCGAACAAGGTGTTAACAACTAATGTAAAAAGAGTATCATCCACAAACTGAATGATATCTGAATCGGTCCAGAGGCCGAGGGAGAAATTGCCGCCGATGATTTGCGAATCTACGGGATATTTATCGCCGTCGACCATTATACGGAGTGTTGCACCTGCTGTTGAGGCCATTACGAGAACCAATAGCGAAATGAATACTCTTTTCATCACATCTCTCCTTCTCGACGTTAGCGGTATTTTATTTGCGACGGCGGAGGAACAAGGCGCCGAGGGCAAGCAGGCCGACCGTCATCGGCTCCGGAACTAAAATACACCCGACTAAATCAACGTCAGGGATAGTGGTATCCTCCAGAATTATCCCGCCTCGCAATTCATTGAGAGAGATATCAACAAACACTTCTGAAGACCCGTGCCAGTCAATTGAGAACTTAAAAAGTGTATCGGCCACCAGAGGGGCATTTTCAATACCTTCGTAGAGCGAACCCATTTCAATTGTTATTCCATACGACCCTAAACCCGGCAATGCACCCGGGTCGCCCGGAAACGCAAGCGGATTATAATCGGGATTGTTCCAGTCCGGATTATCAGGGTCGATAAATTCCCGGAATCTGCCAGGGAAAATACCGTATCCCGGGTCGGCGATTGTGCTCTCGCCGGCCATATAATCAAACACGCTCTCAATAGTAGCCCCGCCGCTGACCGTAATATCAAGAGCAAACGCCCTAACCAGCACAGATTCACCGGAGGCATCGTATCTTATTTCAGCTATACCTGCTCCGAGGTCATGGCAGGATACACCAACTGTTCCTTTTGACTCGGATGAAAAGAGGAGGGCTACTATTACAGCAAGCGGAAATAAAATCTCCCTTCTTCTACTCATCCTTCATCCTCTCTCAAATTCGGCCCCCCGCCAAACGACATAATCATACTACCAGCAGGAGATTGGAAATGTCAAGAGAAAAATGGGAAAAATTGACGATTTTCGATTGTCGAATGCCGATTTTTACCGCAGAGCACCCTGCGTCGCTAAAGCTATGCAGGGCAAGCCGCTGAGAACACGGAAATTCTTTGATTAGAAAGGGTCAGGCCTGCATAAAACGGGAAGCCGAAAATGGTAATCTGGGCAAGATTCTTGTATCATACAAACGTATAATACAAATGTATGATATCCAGCACTAATCTCTTAAAGATTCGATTAATCTCGAACGTGAGAAAATAGGGGATATCGATAGTCGCTCCTTGCCCGATGGCTATTTTGGAGATTAGTGCTGGATTCGACAAAAGCGCG
>JBDRMP010000019.1:0-7706 GCA_043811995.1 Planctomycetota bacterium | reverse complement strand
CAGACCTCCTTGTGAAATTTATTGGCCTTCGAGGCCGACTATAAAATTTTGAGCGGTCACAGTGACCAGCTCGTCTGGCGGATTATACCGCCCGCATCGAGGCCTGGCTTTCATAGTTTCTCTGTGGCTAAGAAAACTCTGTGGCTAAATTTTTTTCTACCTTCGGCGTAGTCGGCTACAATCTGGCCGGCGCCAAACAGTTTCCATTTATAAATCACAAGGCCTTCGAGGCCGACGGGGCCGCGGGCGTGAATTTTTGTCGTGCTTATACCCACCTCAGCGCCCAATCCATATCGGTAGCCATCACTGAAGCGCGTGCTGCAATTCCAGAATACGCCTGCTGAATCAACTAAATCAAGGAACCGTTCAGCCGTCGCCTTATCCTGTGTAACAATCGCGTCTGTATGGTGAGAGCCATAGTGGTTTATGTGTTCGATTGCCTCATCGATGCCGTCAACGACCTTTATCGACAGAATGTAATCTAAGTATTCGGTCCGCCAGTCCTTTTCGGTAGCGGGTTTGACTTTAATTATCGCTCTGGTCTTCTTACAGCCGCGAAGCTCGACATTTTTCGCATCGAAAGCGGCTTTTATTTTCGGCAAATACTCCTTCGCGATTTTGCTGTCAACCAGCAATGTCTCGGCGGCGTTACAGACCGCCACATACTGGCACTTCGCATCGACGGCGATTTTGACCGCCATATCGATATCCGCGGCCCCATCGACATAAACGTGGCAAATCCCTTCCGCGTGGCCCAATACGGGTATATTCGTATGGTTCATTATATAGCGGACAAACTCGTTTGACCCGCGTGGAATGACAAGGTCGATATAGTCATCCTGCTTTAGCATTTCAGCAACGTGCTGCCGTGTTTCGAGCAATTGAATCCAGCCGGTGGGTATCCCCGCTTTAATGGTCGCCTCCGCAATAACTTTCGCAAGTATCTTATTTGTATTTGTTGCCTCTGAACCGCCCTTGAGCAGGACAGCATTTCCGCTTTTCAGGCAAAGTGTTGAAATCTGCACAAGCGCATCAGGCCTTGATTCAAACACGACGCCGATTACCCCTATGGGTGAGCTTACTTTGTAAAGGTTCAGTCCCTCATCGAGTTCGGTTGCAGCTAATGTTTTACCTACAGGGTCATCGAGTTTGATTAAGCTTTCGATACCTGCGCATACGTCCGCGATTTTGCCTTCGTCGAATTTCAGACGTTTAAGCAGAGGGCTTGCTAATTTATTCTTTTCAGCAATCCGCAGGTCTTTTTGATTAGCGGCGATTATCTCTTTGCTTCTGCTTTTCAACGCCTCGGCTATTTGTGCAAGCGCAGCGTTTTTTGCATCTGTTTTTACGGCCGATAACAAAATCGCCGCCGATTTCGCTTTTTTCGCTTTTTCAGATATACTCATTTTCTGTCCGGTCTTTACATCTCGTTTTTTTGAGTTTATAATTGATAATGCCGACGACGACTATAAAGAATCGATTATCAATTATCAATAATCAATTGTCGTTGCGGGTGTAGCTTAGTGGTAAAGCTCCAGCCTTCCAAGCTGGTCATGTGGGTTCGATTCCCATCACCCGCTTTTTCACACAGAATCCTAAATCCTAATGCCTAAATCCTAAACAAGCACTAATGACCGAAACTCCAATTTCATAAACGTTATCGCCTGCCATGTTATAGTTTGGAAAATTTTGACATTGGGATTTTGAAATTGTTTAGTGCTTAGGGTTTAGAATTTAGGATTTCTACCAAGAGGCAAGTCAAGCTAAGGCAAGGACTTAAATCTCATTCGTTTCCTCAAATCATAGCTAAACCCAACGTCCTATAAAAAAATTTGCAAAATTTTCTTAAAAAAATGGTTTTTCGTTTGACGAAGTGGTAAGAAGTGGTGATAATTCCCAATAAGTGGTTATTAAGTAATAGACAAGTGGGAACAAAGTAATGCTTTTATTAACAGGTGAGCACGAACACGTCATCGACCACAAAGGCAGGGTGCTGGTCTCCAACAAACTCCGCAATCAAATCGACGTCGATGAATTCGGCGGCAGTTTCTATCTCGTCGTCGGGGCAAACGGCATACTATGCCTCTATCCAGAGAAATGCTACGAGCGTATGGCAATTGCTATGGCACAGAAAAACGCCGCCCCCGATGAAACTGTAGCTTTCGAGCGAATGAATTTCGCTTTGGCAGGGAAGGTCGAGTTAGACAGCCAGGGACGGCTGCTTTTGAATGAAAAACTGCGCAAAAGGGCAGGTTTGAAAGATAACGTAACATTAATTGGTGTGCGAGACCACATCGAGCTTTGGAACACGCAGGACTGGGAGCAGTATGTAACCGATAATATGGCCCAGTTCCAGAAACGCGCGGCCCAGGTTCGGCAGGAAGTTTTGCAAAAGCAGAATCAGGAATTGTAGCAGGGTGAAAGGAGGCCAAATGTTAGAGTTGTATCCGGACCATTGTGAAGTCGTCAAAGAAAGCTTGTCGGGCACAAGAATCATAGATGAACAGACGTATGCGTCGGTGGCAGCGCTTGGCGAGCGGCTGCAGCGGGTGAGGAAACTGGGTCAAAAATTTTCGATTGTCGAGTTTTCCCCTGCGGTCAAAAAGCTCAAAAGCCATTCGAACAAAGTGGTCGCAGTGTAGTGCGAACCCGGCTGATTGCACAAAATGAGGTTCTTTTGCTATTTTTAATAAGGTGAATGCTTCAGCGACTGGACATATACCGGTTCTTGCTGATTCATTGGCCGAGCAGATAAAGTTATCGCAGGATGCGGTGATGGTCGACGCGACCATAGGGCATGGAGGCCACAGCTTGCTGTTCGGCAAACGATTGGGCCCCAAGGGAGCAATTATCGGCCTGGACGTGGATATAGACGCTGTCCGAAGGGCCCAATCTGTTTTAGAAGGGTTATCCTGCAGGGTCATTCTGGTTAATTCCAATTTTTCCGACGTTGCTGATGTTGTTTGTGAGCAGGGCTTTGAAAAAGCTGACTTTCTCCTCGCTGACCTCGGCGTTTGCTCGGCCCAGCTGGCCGACGACCGGATGGGCCTGAGCTTCCAGAGCAATATGCCGCTTGATATGCGTTTGGATAAAAGATTAAAGACCACTGCTGCCGATATAGTTAATAGCACAGACGAAAAATCGCTTGCGGATTTGATATACAGATTCGGCGAAGAAAGAGCCTCCCGGCGGATTGCCCGGCTCATTGTCGAACGCAGACGCCGGGAGCCGATAACAACGACGGCACAGCTTGCCTCGATTGTATCCGGCGCACTGACAAGACCCGGACGCGGGCACTGGGCAAGAATTCATCCCGCGACCCGAACTTTTCAGGCGCTGAGAATCGCGGTCAACGGTGAACTTGATAACCTTGCGAAGCTTCTGACTTCGGCGCCGTCGATATTGAGAACAAATGGCTACATAGCGGTCATCAGCTTTCATAGCTTGGAAGACCGCTTGGTCAAAATAAATTTTAAGGACAATGAAAAACAGGGTGTTTACAAACTCGTTACGAAAAAACCGATAACGCCGTCGCGCGAGGAGGTATCGCGGAATAGACGGGCGAGAAGCGCAAAATTAAGGATTGCACAAAGGGTTTAGCGGAAAAAAGGGAGTTTTGGTATGACTTCGGACGCAAAAATTGGATTGTTGCTGGGACTTGTTTTCATATTTGTTATCGCGTTTCTCATCAACGGCCTGCCGGGCCTTCACAACAAGGACGACACCAACAAGCTGACTAAGAATATGGTCGGCCTGAAGAGCAGTCCCGCTGGGTTAGGCGCCAACGAACGCAAGGTGCAGATGACTCTCGAACAACCGACAGCATCTCCTGTGAGCTATGAGGCACAGGCAGAACCTGTCGCCGGCTCAACTGATACACGTTTTACAATGGAACTTCCACAGGCATCACCTTCCGTCGTGGATTCTACGCCGGCATCGCAGACAATTCCCGACGCCGTTGCTGCTCAACCATCTGCGGACAATACCGCAGCGGTCGTAAAATCTGACGCGTCAAAACCGGCACCGCCGCAATTCTACGTTGTGCAGGAAAGCGACACACTCAGTTCGATTACAAAAAAATGTTACGGCGAACAGGAGGGCAACAAGCTGGCGAATGTCAACGCGATTTTTGAGGCCAACCGCATAACGCTTATCTCCGCCGACGAGCTTCAGGTCGGCCAAAAACTTGTTATACCCCCGTTGGCCGCTGCCGCTGCGCCCGCCTCGACGCCTGGCAGCACGCTTTCGGAAAAGGTCTTTTCAAAGATTGACTCGATTGGCAAAAGACATTTGCCGGCCGTTCTCGTCAAGCCGTCAACGTCGGCAAGCGCCGCTAAATCATCAACTCCGGCCAAGCAGGGGAACATTTATATCGTCAAGGAAGGCGACAGCTTGTGGCGAATCGCCTCCGAACAGCTCGGCGACGGTAATCGTTACAAAGAAATAGTCAAGCTAAACAACGATATTCTCGCCAGCGAAGACGACATTCAGGTTGATATGAAGTTGAAACTGCCGGCCCGGTAAAGGGCTTTTGGGCTTCTTTGTATTTACGGCTCGGTTTATGCGATTGGGTTTTCGCCTCGTATTTGTTGCGTTCTATTTCACCTCGATGATGCTGTTCGCCGCTTACCTTCGCAACACAAACGACAGAATGTTTTACAAAATTTGTGCCGCCCGCGTGGCCCAGAATCGGCTCAAACAACAGCTTGCCGGAAAACAATTGCGCCTCGAAAATCTCATCAACCCCGCCAGCGTATCCCGGCAGATTGATTACTGAATCTTTTTAAACCTTTGCGATTTCGGATTGGCCGGCAATGAGTATCGAGCATCGAGTATCGAACATCCGGGTTATAATCGGCTTGTTTGCGACCCTTCTTGTCGTGTTCCTGGCCCTGGCCGCAAGGTGCTTCTATCTCCAGTATTTCAAAAATGAGCACTTTTCCGCCGTGTGCGACAGGCAGCAGCAGGCCGTAGCGACGCTAAAACCCCAGCGAGGCGCAATTCTGGACTGCCGCGGCAGGGTCCTCGCCGCCAGCAGGGAAATCCAGACCGTCTTTGTCGAGCCGCGAATTCTGCGGGACGCCAAGGAGACGTCCAATGACCTTGCGCCCGTTCTCGATATGGGCGCACATATAATCTGCAAGGCCATCACCGACAGCGCAAACCCCGGCTTTGCAAAAATCAAGGTCGGAATCGACCAGGACCAGGCGGCTGCGGCACAAAAAATCTTCGGCGCCGGCGTCGAGAGCGACTGGCAAAGGCAATACCCGATGGGCCTGCTCGCCCCTCACGTGGTGGGCTTCACAAGCATCGATAACCGTGGACTGACCGGTCTCGAGCTGGAATACGATAAAGACCTCGCCGGCCGGGTCGGCAAAAACGTCTTTATTGCCGATGCGCGTCGCCGGCCCATCCGGCTTAAAGAACACATCGCCGACGTCGCCGACGGGGTTGGAATTATCCTGACGCTCGACGCCACGATACAGCAATTCGCGCGGGCCGAGCTTCTCCGGCAATATAAAGATTACCGCGCCGAATCCGCGGTTGCGATAGTGGCCGAGCCAAAAACCGGCGCCATACTCGCCCTTGTGTCTTTGCCTGACTTTGACCCGGAGCATTTCAACACCGCCGACCCCAATAACCTTCGAAACCGCGCCATTACCGACCAGTTCGAGCCGGGCTCTCTTATAAAACCGATAGTGATGGCGGTCGCCCTCGACGAAAAGGTCGTCAATCTGACGGAAACAATATTTTGCGAAAATGGCAATTACTGTGGCAAGGGATTTGGCTGTATCGGTGAGTATCGAGAGGGCTTTGGGGATTTGACCATCCGCAACGTTCTGGTCAAATCGAGCAATATAGGTATGGCCAAAATCGGCCAGCGGATGGGTAAGGACAAACTCTACAACGGCCTGAGAATGTTCGGCTTCGGAAAAGAAACCGGTCTCGATTTGCCGGGCGAAACGCCGGGACTTCTCTGGCCTCCGCAAAAGTGGACCGGCTACAGCGTTACACGGATACCGTTCGGACAGGAGATAACCGTCACGGCTATGCAGCTTGTCAATGCCTTTTGTATCCTCGCAAACGGCGGCCATACCATCAGGCCGCACATCGTAAAAGCCGTGGTCGATAATGAGGGCAATATCGTAAAGCTGACGCAGGCCACTCCGCCGGTCGGTTTCTGCGTGGACCCCAAAGTTGCAAAATGGATTGTTACCGAGGCAATGACCGGCGTCATCAACGAGGGAACCGGTAAAAGGGCTAAACTCAAAAAATGGCAGGTCTTCGGCAAAACAGGCACAGCCAATATCGCTAAAACAGGCGAAAGGGGCTACTCTGAAAACAATTATGTCGCATCATTCATCGCCGGAGCGCCCGCAGAAGACCCCGCCGTTATCGTCCTCGTCTCAATCCGCAAACCGGACAAATCCTTAGGCAAGGGATACACTGGCGGTGCCGTCGCTTCGCCTGTCGCAGCCAAAATCCTCGAAAAAACCCTCACTTACCTTGAAAACCGTCAGCCACAGCTTTTGGCGGCGAAATAAACTGCTATGCCGCTCAAAGTTCTGCCGTCCATCGCAACTCGTCAATATCCTCGCTAAGTACAAATTTAGCGTGGCCATCGCAAAATAAGATATTGCAGCCCTCACCCTGATGGTTTTCCATCGTCAATAATTCCGGCCCTCCCGTTTGATTCCACCCTGCCTTTGATTCGAATAGCAAAACCATATCCTCCGGTGCATTGGAGCCGACTTCTGCTATGTTTTTGTTCATAGCATAATTGCAGCATGGTCCTTCTTTGACCCCAATACAGTGAAACGTCTTCATTGGAAGGTTTGGGTCATATTTTTGCAATAGGTCGCACCATTGTGATGACGTCGGATATTCATTGTATTTTTCGGCGTATTGAAGCATACTTTGACCAAGTGTGGTCATTCTTTCTTTGCAGACCATTCGGCAGGAAAACATCCTGATTTTTGCCAGTGTGTTCAATGGTACTTCAAGCATTCCACTTGCCGACACAGGAAGCAAGATGCCCAAAACCATTGCTACAAAAAGCACTGCAATCATGGGTATCACAATGCTTGCGACAGCCATACCAGTCCCTTTAAGTTGTCCTCTGCTTCTCGAAATCATAATCAGCGATACTAAGCCAAGAATAAATGCTAAAGGTGCCGTCAAAAGAAATGTACAGAAGCTCAAAATACCCAACACAAATGCTGTTATTGCAAGCGCACTGGTCTTTGCTGTGATTGCCGGTGCTGTTTGCATAGTGACTGGCAGTGCCTCACTGCAACTTCGGCAAAACTTTACTCCCTCAGGATTTTCAATCCCACATTTCGGACAAAACATAAAATCCTCTTTTTCCTATTCAATCTACAAACTGCCCATCGCAACTAATCGCTATAATCACTATCATTAGCTTCGACAAATTCAACGTGTCCGTCGCAAAACAAGATGTTACTGCCCTCTCCGTGATGGTTTTCGTTCGTTAAAAGCTCCAGCCCTCCCGATTGGTTCCACCCGTCCTCTGTCTCGAATAATAACATTGTGCCTCCTGAGGAGCTTAGAGCCTATCCGAATAACCCGGAACAACGAAACGTAATTACGGCACAGACAAGATGAAGCAAAGCCAAATAATTTTCAGGCTTCTTTTCCCAACGCGTCAAGATGCGTCGGAACCGGTTCATCCAGCTATGCGTCCG
>JBDRMP010000018.1:0-4160 GCA_043811995.1 Planctomycetota bacterium | reverse complement strand
CCTAATTGGCGATAGACAGTTTGTATCTCTGCATCCGTAATAAGGTCTCGGATCGCGGCAAAAGAGATGGTTTTTGAAATTGCTTGATGACTTTTTGTGAGCTTGTCGATATTGTGCATAATAGGCCTCCTTGCTAATGAGAATTGGACGGATCACACCAATCTCATCGGGCAATTAGGACTTGTTTTTTGAGTGTTAATCGCTTTAATCGCTTAAGTTAGTGCCATTATATGGTGTCCCCGGATTTGTCCTCAAGCGGCGGTGCATTAGGACATTGTTCTTTGATAGTAATAGTTTTTTCCATTTTTCGTTCCTTTCATAAGTTTTTTATTTAATGGTTTTGTGGTTAAATCCTCAAAATCAGGCCAAAAACGGTGCATTCTGCTGTATTCCGCTGAAACTTCTTGACATTTCGGATGGGGGGGGGTATATTTTACCTTGATTGTAAGTCTATTGTTTCTCTGATTCTCATAAACATACGGGGAAAAAGGAGTGATGTGAAGATTGTCAATTTTCTTCCGCTTTTCCCCTGTTTCTATAGCAAAAAAGTGTTTTTTGAGAGGGTGAAAAGACGAAAAAGGCATTTGTATTTTCAACCGTTATTTCTTTGTTCATTTCGAGTTTTTCATTAGCCGACACGTTCGGCACGGGGGCCAATCAGTTTACGATTGATCTCGTTACTATTTCCGGAGCTACGAATCCTACCGGCGGCTACGGCATCGTCAACGAAGACTACCGTATCGGCATTTATGAAATCACGAATGACCAGTGGACAAAGTTCACCAACAGCTACGGCACGCCCTATGGGGACCCAACCAACGCGTACAATGAGAGTTCTTCATTTATGGGCACGAACGTGCCTACCAATGAGGTAAGCTGGTATGAGGCGGCACAGTTTGTCAACTGGCTCAATACGAGCACCGGCCACGCGGCGGTGTATAAGTTCACGGGCACCAAAGGCACGAGCAATTATACGCTGGGCGTGTGGGATTCAACGGATGCGTGGGGAGGAACCAATCTCTATCGGCACAAGGATGCCTATTATTTCCTGCCGACCGAAGATGAATGGGTGAAGGCGGCCTACTGGAACGGGACCAGTCTGCAAACCTATGCGACAATCGATGACACCCTGCCGGTTGCAGGTGATGACACCAACTATGACAGGGCGGTCGGACAGCCGTGGTCTGTCGGCAGCGGCAGTGAAGAACTCAACGGCACGTATGATATGATGGGCAATGTGTTGGAGTGGATGGAAAGTCCCTCTAACTCTGGAAGGTATACGCCCGGATCAGACCGTATCATGCACGGTGGGTATTACACTAGCGACAGCTACTATATAAGTTCGTCCCCCCGAACGGTGAATGTAGTGTACTTCGAGAACGACTCGGTTGGTTTTCGTGTTGCCTCCATCCCTGAACCAACCAGTTTAATGTTGCTTGGCTTAGGCGGTTTGCTTTTGCGTAGAAAATGAGAAGTATAACTTCTCAAATATGAAGGGCTGTAAGTTTTGACTTGCAGCCCTTCTTATTTAATCCTTTGGTATCCAGCCGGGGTCTCTGAGCAGTTTATCCAAGATTTTGATTTCATGGCTAAACTGTCTCGACTGTTCACCGCCGACATCAATGCTCGTAAGCACATCACCCAGCCGGTCAATGATTTCATCCCTACTAACCAAAGTCATGTTGAACGGCTGATACTCATGTTCCGGTACCGTCGATATGAAGGACTATGCACTATTAGCCTCGCACTGGCTGGATGGAATTTGATTTGTATTGGCAGTCGATTTGAACCATGACTGCGCTGTAGATTGGCTTGATTTAGACTGCTAATCTTTGGCCACCACAGTAATTTTCGGCCCCGGTGAGATAGAAAAACTTTATCTCACGGGTTAAATCTATCTTTTACTTGTTTTGAGTTCGTAGGCCCTGTAAAGGAGTTCGAGATACTGCTCTTTTTCTTTGACCTGGGCCTGCACGCGGGCGAGCATTTTGTAATTTTTATAGACCTTTTCATCGCCGAAACTAACGTGGAGGTCTTTAATCGCCGCCTCGGTCTGTTCAATTGTCTTCTCGATTTTTTCTACCGGCCAGATATTGAACTGTTTTAGTTCCGGCGGGGTTGTCTTTCTCGGCTTATTACGCTTCTGTGTTTTCGGTTTTGCGGCCTGCGTGTCTTTTTGGAGTTCTAACGCCCTTTGCTCGAGGAGTTCGGCATATCGGCTAAATGAGCCGGTTATAAGCTCAAATTTGCCCGGTGACGTTTTGCCAAGCTCATCTGCGCCGAGCACAATAAGGCGATGGGCGATTCTGTCGAGAAAAAACCTGTCGTGACTTACGACTATGATTGTCCCCGTGTAGTTCTGAAGGGCGTTTTCGAGGGCCTCTATGCCCGGGATATCGAGGTGATTTGTCGGCTCATCGAGTATAAGAACTTCCGGCGCGGACAAGACCAGTTTGCAAATCGCCAGGCGGTTTCGCTCTCCGCCGCTAAGGTCCGCCACTTTCTTGAACACATCGTCTTTGACAAACAGAAACACCCCGAGGCGAGTGCGCAGCTGTTCGGGCAGCATTTCAGGGCAAACCAGCGCCGCCTCTTCGAGCACGGAATTTTGCGGGTTCAGCTCCGCTCCGGCCTGGTCAAGATAGCCGACGGAAAGGTTTTTTTTGAGTCCGATTGTTCCGGAGGTCGGCTCGATTTGTCCGAGGGCAAGTTTCAGCAGCGTTGTTTTGCCCATACCGTTGGGGCCGATGACGCCTGTGCGCTGGCCGGTTAAAAGCGAGAAGGTCAAATTTTCAAACAGCGTCAGGCCGTCGAAACTTTTCGTAAGATTTTTGCATTCCACCACCGTGCCCGCCCGTTTGCCCTTGTTTTGCACCTCGGCAAATTTAAAACTAAGTCCTCGCGTGTGCTTCGGTTTTTCGAGAAAGTCAGGATTGGCCCTGAGAAGTTTATCGAGCCGTGTTTTCCTGCCCTGCGCAACATTTTTCGTTCCCTTGCGGTTTATGTTGCGCACGACGAAGTCACGGGTTTTTTCGATGAACTCCTTCCTCTGCCGGTACTGGCGCCCCAACTCAATATCACGCTTCTCCTTTTCCTGCCTGTAAGCGCTGTAATTGCCCGAGAAAACATCTGCCCTGCGGTCCCTGATTTCCACGATTTTACAGACCAGGCGGTCGAGCAAGAACCTATCGTGGCTGACAATCAGCGCGGCGCCTTCGTAGTTTTTCAAGAATTTTTCAAGCCACAGTGTCGCATCCCAGTCGAGATGGTTTGTCGGCTCGTCGAGCAGCAGGAGGTTTGCGCCCGCCAGCAGGACTTTTGCGAGTCCCAGCCGGGACAATTGCCCTCCGCTAAGCTGCGATGTTTTTAACGAATAATGTTTTTCCTCGAGACCAAGCCCCGCGGCGATTTCCTTTATTTTCGTTTCATACCCGTAGCCGCCCATAATTTCAAATTCGCCGCTCAGCCGGTCGTATTGGTGCATCGCAGCTTTTAATTTGCCGCCGGAAAGTCCGCTTAGAGCATGGGCCGAGTCGTGCAGTCGTTTTTGCAGGTCAAGCATTTCCTTTGCGCTACTGTGCAGCTCTTCGAGGACGGTTTTTTCGCCGGAGAAAACCGGCTCCTGCGGCAGGTATCCGAAGCTCAAGGCCTTTCTTTGATGAATATGGCCGGCATCCGGCGAAAGTTTACCGAGAATCATTTTCAGCAGCGTGGTTTTTCCGGACCCGTTAGGCCCGACAAGCCCAAGTTTCTCGGCGGGGTAGATTTTCAAATCGAGCCGGTCAAAAATCGCCTGCGCCCCGAATGATATATGTATTTCTTTTAACGTTACTATCGGCATTGAGACATTATACCGGATTTTTGCTCATCCCGCCAAAGGCGGATAAATGCCGGCGGCGGCTAAATATGTTAATCTGAGTAAGATAATACAGTTGTATAATACAAATGTATGATATCCAGCACTAATCTCTTAAAGATTCGATTAATCTCGAACGTGAGAAAATATGAGGTATCGATAGTCGACATTGTCCCAATCGTAGTTGGAGGTTTGAATGGCTACTCCAGTTCTCATAGTTTACGCTACCTTTGATTTTCCGTCAATTCTTTCTTCTTCAGCCAACTCTTTCAGCTTCGCTTCAAGTATCCATAACTGCTGATAG